>CAXTXB010000151.1:0-10637 GCA_964247965.1 uncultured Dictyobacter sp.
TACCCTCTGCGATTCTTGTCTTCGTGTTCATCGCGCCCCTCCAGACCTCTTTCTCTCCGCTCATTGCCAGACAGCCACCTTACTGCTCATTACCCCTTGATACTGCCGGAGCCCAAACCACCACGCCAAAAGCGCTGCAGGACTCCACAACCGATCAGTAGTGGGATCGAGGAGACCAGGGCTCCTGTAACGATTAGCGTAAAGAGAAACTTATTAGCCCCACCCGTCGTCACGTTCCAGGTCTGTAAACCTACTGTGATTGGAAAAAGCTTCTCGTCGCTGAGCATGACCAGTGGCAGAAAGTAGTTGTTCCAGATCGCCACGAATTGGAACAGTACAATCGTCACCAGTGCTGGTCGCATCAAATACAGCGCGATGGTAAAGGCCCGAAACTCGCTGGCCCCATCGATGCGGGCCGCCTCCAGTAGTTCATCGGGTACCGAGGCTGCAGCATAGATGCGCGCAAGATAGACCCCAAAGGGACTCACAATACTAGGTAAGAGCACCGACCAGTACGTATTGGTCAGTCCCACTCGACTCATGAGCAAATACAACGGCAGTGCCAGGGCGGTCCCTGGCACCAGGATGGCTCCCAAGACCAGCGAGAAGAGCAGGTTGCGTCCCCAGAAGACATATTTGGCCAGTGCGTAGCCTGCCATCGCCGCAAGAAAGGTGCTCACCGCCGCTCCCACACCTGCATAGAGTAGCGTGTTCCCTAACCAGCGTATGTAAATCGCATCATTGTAGGTGAACAGTTGTTGGAGGTTGTTGCCTAGATCAAAGGTGGGAGCGAACCAGAATCCGAAGGTGCCGAACAGGTCGCCTGCATTCTTGGTCGCCGAGACGATCAACCAGAAAAATGGGGTCAGAAAGTAGAGCACGAAGAGGAACAGAAAGGTCATGGCTCCAAGGCTCATTATATTGAACCGACGAGGGAGCCTCGGCCTGGCAGCCACTCGTTCCTGGGCTCCTGGCATAGGGACGGACGTGATTTGCTGGCTCATACTGCTTATACTCCTGATTGTCGTTGGGTGACGCGTAAGAAACCAAAGGAGAGCACGCAGGTCACCAGGGCCAACACCACAGCGAGCGTGGCGGCATAGTAGTAGTTGTTATTGCTAAAGGCCGTGTAATAGGCATACAAGTTGGGCGTAAAGGACGTGGGAATGTTGTTGGAAATGACTGTGAGTACTTGCGGCTCATTGAAGAGCTGCAGCGTGCCGATGATAGCGAAGATGCCAGTCAGAATCAGGGCTGGAGCCACCAGCGGAATTTTGATGTGCCAGGCGATATGCCAGCCTGTACTGCCATCAATTCGTGCCGATTCGTAGATGTCACTGGGGATGGCTTGCAGGGCCGCGAAAATGATGAGCATATTATAGCCGGTCCAGGCCCAGGTGGTGATATTAGCAATTGACCACAGGACGGTGCCCGGTCCCAGGAAATCAGGCGTGCCCAGCCTGAGCGCACTGACGCCTTTGACAATGGGGCTGAGGGTCGGGTCATAGAGAAACCCCCAGAGCAAAGCCGCGATGATGCCCGGAATAGCATAAGGCACAAAGAAAGCCAGACGAAAGAAGGCTTTGAAGCGCACGACCGTCGAGTCCAAAAGCAGGGCTAGAATGAGGGCAAGGCCCAGCATAACAGGGACTTGCACGATGCCAAAAAGCAACACTCGTCCCACTCCACTGTAGAAATTGGGGTCGTGCAAAACAGTAATGTAATTGCCCAATCCGTTAAAGCTGATGGTCGCTGGACCCAATCCCAGGCCACTGCGCTGAGAACGGAACAAGCTTTGATCAACCGCGTAGAAAATGGGCACAATGAAAAACAACAGGAACACCACCCCGAAAGGCAGGAAAAAAAGATAAGGCGTCAAAGGACGCCGCCGCACAGACTTCGGACGTGGAGGGAGGAAAGAGACAGATTTAATAGCCATAGGTCCATGCTCCTCTCGAAAGAGCAGCTCTCCTCCCAGATTCTGGAGAGGGAGCCATGAAGAAACAATGGTTGCTGATCTTCCAGGTATATTCGTGGGTAGTGAGGGCACCCTCCCTCTTCGAGAGAGGTGCCCTCCACAGAGGCATCTCATAAGCTAGACGACAGTCTGGACAGAAGGGGTGCCAACACCCTACTATACTAGACATGATTAGTTGGCTTAGGAGGAGCTAACGCTGAAGCCTTGCGCCTTCATGAAAGTAACAGTACTCTGCTGCGTCGCACTAAGAGCATCGGTCAGAGTACCCTGACCATTGACCGCATTCGCGAAATCGTTCCCGATGTCATTGTAGACCTGGTTGATGGTCGGTCCCCATTGGAAGTTGGTATTGACCTGCGTATTCGCCTTCTTGAACACCAACCATCTCTCCTGGTTGCCAAAGAACGCCTGCGGACCGTTCAGCAGGGGCGAAGCCAATGCTGGCTGAGCTGCAGGATAAATCCCCGCGATCTTAATCATCCCATCTAGACTCCCTTGATTGGTATTGAGCCACACATCAAACTCGGCGGCCTCCTTGGGATGCTTCGAACTTTTGAACACTGCAGCGGTCGCCCCACCCCAGTTGCCATCAGCTGCCTGGCCCGCCTGCCACTGTGGAGTCGGAGCAGCGCGCCAGAGGCCTGCCGTCTTCGGAGCATTTTGCTGGATGATTCCTCCACCCCAGGGTCCTGAGACCCAGGATGCTAACGTCCCAGTCTGCAAGTCATGATACCAGGCATCCGTAAAGTCTGGCTCGGTCTTTACCAGCTTCTTGCTAATCAGATCTTGCCAGAAGGAGGCGACCTGCTGGGCTTGAGGAGTATCAATGGACACTTTCCAGGATTGACCGTTGACGCCGAATAACTGTCCACCTGCCTGCCATACCTGCCCTACAAACCATCCTGGGTCCTTTGATGGAAAGTCGGTCATATACTCATCCGGATTGGCAGCATGAAGCTTGGCGGCATCATCAGCATATTGAGCCCAGGTGGTGGGCACTGGAATATGATACTTCTGAAAGATATCCTGCCGATAGAACATGCCCATGGGCGCGATATCCTGTGGAATGGCGTAAATTCCGCCGCCGAGCGTCACCTGGTTCCAGGCCCAAAGTGGAAACTGATCCTTCACCGAATTCGCTCCGTATGGAGACAGGTCGACGAGCGAGTTAGTTGCCTCAAAGCTCGGCATATATTGATACTCAACCTGGGCAAGATCGGGCTCATTATTGGCCTTGATGGCGGTAAACAACTTGTTATATTCCGCCTGACCAGCCCCAACATTACTCAATGCAACCTGGATGTTAGGATGTTCGCTGTTCCAGAGCGCAACCGATTTATCGGCACCTGGAACCCAGGCCCAGTAGGTCAACTTTACAGGGCCGCTGGCGGCGGGCACAGTCGCCGGGCTGGAGCCACCACCACAGGCTGCAAGAGGAACTACGATTAGTAGCGCGATGCTCACGACGGCAAAGCTGCGCGCTAGACGCCCCATCCAGGGGAAAGAGGAGAGAAACTGCATCGTTTGAAGCCTCCTAAATAAGAAATGTGTGACACTCTTGTTCAACGCTACAAAAACTATCCCACAGGGTTGGGAAGCGATAAGAGCTATGGCTCAAGGGATAGGCCCGCGAGCACCTAGAACTCCTCTACACCATCTCATCCGAACGCACTTCAGAAACAGCCTTCAATGACTAGAAAAAGAGGTTGCCCCCCCTTCAAGATTCAGTTGAGGGTTAATCGGTTATAACATACTAAGATGTCCGACTAACCGAACAACAAGCTGAGAAAAGAGAAACTTGTGCAAGAACCGACGAGCAACATGCAGGTAAGCAGAAAGACATATATTCCCATCAGTTTTTTCTCTCTGATTATAGAGCTCAATGAACGGGTTGCATGGTGCAAGCTCCTTATTTGCATCGTGTATGTACATAGCAAGGACAAAACATATGTCAAAGATGACACGACGAGGCAAAGGAAGTAAGAATCTTTTATGCTTAACAGAACTGGTTAAAGAAAACAGGCAGCAGAATAGAAGTCAAGCTACAAACAAATAAAGAGGAATTGACCTATGTGTCATCGATGATATATACTTACAAAAAAGGAAACACTCATATGTTATCGATAACACACCCAGCATACCCTCTTTTCCCCCTTTTGTCAAGGGGAGTTGCTGAAATCTACTCATAATGCAGAGTCGATTAAAGTGAGACAAGAAGCAACTCTCACACCGTCAGTCAAGCGCTTGCCAATAAATCTGAAAGCTACCTCCCGCATTCATGAGTGAGAATTTTAGGGAATTGGAAGGAGTTTTTTTATGATAAAGTAGGAGAAGAGATGCATAGTATATCTTGCATTGAGAATATCTAGAGAGTAGCTGAGGTGATAGTCATTTATGCTCAAAAAGAATGTGACGCTCAAAGATGTCGCGCAGATCGCGGGTGTTTCTACCGCAACTGTCGCCCGTGTGCTGCATAAGCAGGGATACATCGCAGAGGAAACGAGGACACGGGTCGAAGGTGCCCTTCAGCAAACGGGGTATCAGTTGAATATTGTTGCACAAGGACTACGCACCCAGAGTACGATGTCAATTGGTCACCTCCTGCGCAGTATTTCGCCCAATCCTTTTTTTGCAGGTGTGGCGCTGGGAGCAGAACAAGAAGCACTGAAATACGGCTGGAGTATAGTGGCGGTGAATGTACAAAACGATGCTCGACGAGAACGCTTAGGGGTAGAAACTTTGATCCAGCGCCGTGTTGATGCAATCCTTTTTACCACACCAGTTGATGAAGCAAATATTCGTCTCGCCCTGGATGCCGGACTGATCGTAGTCCAGGTAGAGCGCCCAACGTCTGTTCTTACCCATGAAGTAACTGTCGATAACTACGTCGGTTCAGTGGCAGCTATGGAACATCTCCTTGCCCTTGGGCACCGTCGAATCGCATACATTGGCGAAAACCCCCAGGCAGGAACACTCAGATGCAGAGTTGTAGAAAAAGAACGCTTTTCGGGATATAAAGACACACTCGATGCGCACGGTATAGCCATAGAAGAGGACCTTATTGCATTTGGGCAATATTTTTCTTCGACAGAAAATAGCTTCATGAGTGATGGATACACTTATATGCAACAATTTTTGCAACGAAGGAGAAGGCCGACAGCAGTTTTCGCGGCCAGTGATGTGCTGGCGGCCGGAGTCTTGCAAGCCTTATATGAGTCCCATCTCAGAGTTCCCGATGATATATCAGTTGTTGGTTTTGACAATACGTATGCACCGTATCTTTCCCCTCCGTTGACGACGGTCGAGCAGCCGATGAATGAGATAGGGAAGCAGGCAGTACGTCTTGTCCTGGATAATCTGCAAACGAAGACCGATGATACAGCACCACTGTATCAGCAGGTGCGCCTCGCGACCCGCCTGATTATTAATGTATCGACAGGTTCTGTTTCAGGCCTATGATGCAACGGATAGTGTCTCCGAACATCATGATCTGCAAACCTTTTAGGTATCATGCTCCAATTTTCCAGGTTCTATAACATTGTGACTACGGGAACGTAGCGAGGGGGAGGGTGAACCAGAAGGTGGAGCCGTGGCCTGGAGTACTTTCGACGCCAACTTCACCGCCCTGGCGTTCGATGATGGTGCGGCAAATGTGTAGACCCAGGCCCAGGCCAACGCCGGAGCCGCTTTTGACTTCGATCTCGGGAACACGGTAGAAGCGCTCCCAGACATGTTGCTGCTGTGCAGAGGTCAGCCCTGGACCCTGATCTATAACATCTACCCTGACCTGAGCCCCTACACAACGCAAATGCACCTCGACGGGCTTGCTCTCATCCGAATACTTGAGGGCGTTGGAGAGATAGTTGTTGAGTACCTGGCCCACACGGTCAGCGTCAGCCATGAGCATAGCCTCTGGCTCCTCAATAGAGAGCTGAATTGCGCGGGTGATGGCCACCTGGTGTTGATCCTCAACCGCCTCGCGTACAATCGAGACCAGGTCGTGACGTTCGATATGTAATTCCAGACGATTGGAATGGATGCGCGAGACATCGAGCAGGTCATTGATTAGCCGGGTCTGAACAATGACGTGGCGCTCGGCCCTTTCGAGGAAGTGCAAGATCAGGGCAAGCGGGTCGGCGGCCTCGTGCGCAACGTCCTGAGCGATCAGTTTGGTCATCTGCCGCCGCGCCAACTGGATATTTCCCTTGATTGTAGTAAGCGGCGATTTAAGCTCATGGCTGATGATGCCAATAAACTCATCAGTCTGGCGATTGACCTCGCGCAAGGTCAGTTCGCGTGCGAGCCCATCTGCTCGCTCCTGCACCAGGCGCTCACGCTCTATCATCAGCGCGATCAACTTTCCAATAGCCCGTAGGAGAACTTTCTCCTCCTCGGGAGGATACTTATGGGAGGAAGTGTCATAGTTAGTGGAAAGAAGCCCGGCAAGCTGTTCTCCAATGAGCAGAGGAGCACATAATACCTGGCGCGTACCATTGCTCAGGGCAACTGGAATGATCGAATGGCTTAGATCTATCATTACGGCTTCGCCAGCCATAAGTTGAACAATATCAGCTGGAGAGAGATAATCGCCAAGGGTTGTTTCGGGCGTGAGCTTCCGCCATATTTGTTCCAGTTCAGGCGTCGTGCCCACTTTAACGAGTGGCAAGAGGCGTAGCGTCTCCGGCTCGATCGTCGAAATATTAGCGACTTTACAACCAAGCAGGTCGCAGGTAAGCTGGACCAGATGTTGAATCTCCCGGTGTGCACTGCGAGCGCCGTCTCTATAGAATTCAGACGTATCAGATGTATCAGACTTGTCGGGGACACTGACCAGCACCTCAGCCATCACCAATAATGTCTCCAAAGCCTCCTGCGTACGCTGCGTCCATTCATACCTTTCTGTAATGTCTTCAGCCGCCGCAATCAAACTATACGGTCGACCCTCGCTGTCGTACATAGGCGACACACTATTTTGAACCCAGACGGTAGAACCGTCTTTTCTTGTATAACGCTTTTGAATCACATACCCTGAAATCTTGCCCGCCAGCAGATCCCGAATAGAAGTTATATTGGTTTCACGATCGTCGGGATGCGTAATAGAGATGAAATCCGTATGCAGCAGCTCTTCCTCTAAATAACCTGTAATCGCGCAGTACTCCGCGTTTACCTGCAAAAATTGAAAATGGAGGTCCGCGATCGCAATACCCACGCGAGCAGAAGTAAAGGCAGTACGAAAGCGTTCCTCACTCTGCCTCAAAGCCTCCTCCATCCGTCTGCGCTCTGTTACATCGCGGCACACCAGGACCACCGCGCTAATCTCGCCCGTATCAGTATAAGATGGTGCCCCCGTCACACTCAAGAAGATCGTTCGCCCATCGTAAGTACGCATCATCACATCGACAGCTGCCGCGCCCTGGAGGGTTGCGCCTTCAAAGATCGCCACCTCCGGCCACTCCTCATCGGGCAGCAATCGACCTTGTAAATCATAGAGATCAAAGAGACGGCCATACCCCTGCAACGTATCAGATTGCTCGTGCCGCAAGGGCAGACCCAGCAGAGCACGGGCAGCACGATTAAGATCGCGCACCCTTTTACTCGTGTCAATAATGAAGAGTGGATCAGCAATCGTATCAAATATCGCCTCAAAGGCACCAGCGCGATCGGCACTACGCATGCCCGTTTCATTCGTCTTCGCCGGAGTACGCGAAATTGCCAGGGAACTAGTGTCAAGCATCTCATCGGCCTTGCGTGGCTCCATCTGCTCATATTGTAGATCCATTTAAATGCTCCTTCTCATCCTCTACTCTGCTCCAGCCAATATAACGAAAGCAGTGCCACGGCTAGTAAATGAGAAACGGCCCTCCATGAGCATACGAACCGTCTGCCCGTTTATAAAGAAATTCGGTGGCGCGCCCCTCAATTCTCAATGAATGTGTTTGATACCCATCACGGTGAGCTTCTCTCCCCGCTCGTCCATCCGCACGCCTTCGGCTTGCTCGTTTATAAATTAAACTTTTACAATTTTTTAATTTTTGTTAATAATTTGGGCTGCGCAAAAATTATGCACAAAAAGTAAAAGCAATAAAATAAATAGAAAATGGGCACACCAAAGGCGTGCAAGTTCATGTACCTAACTAATAGGAACTATCGTAGCGAAATGAGCTCTCTATATTTCACGAATGAAAAGAGAATCCGGTTGCA
Organism: uncultured Dictyobacter sp.; assembly: GCA_964247965.1. Lineage (GTDB taxonomy): Bacteria > Chloroflexota > Ktedonobacteria > Ktedonobacterales > Ktedonobacteraceae > Dictyobacter. The sequence goes on from CAXTXB010000151.1 coordinate 8,180, forward strand.
GGGGTTGCTTTTAAGGGGTGCAAAAGGCAGTAAGGTGATTAGAGTAGAGGAAAAGAAGAGGGGTGAGGCCCCGTAGACGGAGACGCCGAATACGGGGCTTATTTTAAGCTGGACTACGACGCTTTTTGACTGGACAAAATACGTGTCAGCTTAGTGCCACATACAACGCAAGTGCCCTGGAGGGCAGGCTTGCCATTTTTCATAGTAATTTGATGAGGGTCTTTCATGTCGCGCTTTTCTTTACATTTTACGCAATATGCCTGATCTGCCATTTTTGTATCCTCTCACTTGATAGATGTATCTTGTCATTTAGTTTATGCATGTGCTTGATTCGAGGGCGAACATGCGACTTATTTGTTGTAACGAATCACAACCGAATCAGGACTCACATGGAGATACGCTAAGCATAACAAAGAGTAAGCACAATACACAATACTTAGAAAGGTATACCCCTCTAATGTACTATAAAGTACTTACATGATGACGATAAATCTTAACCATGTGCCGCGTCTACAGTTGGAATCTTAATCAAATCATGTTTATGAATCCGCATGTAGACGACGCTGATCAGTGAGAGCAGGCCGAGTACGACAGAGAAGGCCATCAGCCCACTAAAGCCCCCCAGGTCAACGGAGAAGCCGCCGGCGGTAGCACCGAGAAGTTGGCCTACACCCAGTACGACAGAGTAAAGTCCCATGACCGCGCCACGCTTGCCCGACTTCATCTCGGCCAGAGCGGACATCTGGGTGAGTGAGGCGGGTGTGAAACCACTTAAGAGCAGTACACCACCCACAAGTACTGGTAGCAGGACGATGATGATTGTCTGATCCATCTGCGATAGCGCTGCCAGACTTGGAGCCAGGCCATTCATGACGCTCAAGCAACAAATGCTCACAGCCAGTCCGGCCAGCCCGATCAGCATCACGGTGGTGCGACGTAAACGCGGAATTACCAGCATCCACAGGGCCATACCAAGCAAGAAGCACAGGCCGAAGCCTCCCAGCAGTTCTGTTGCAAAGCCCTTACCGAAGCCTCCATAGAACAACTGTCCCGGATGCCGCAGGCCGGCCGTCGCCTTGGGATAGGTCAACATAATCACGATCAGGGTAATCCAGGCCCCAACCAGGGTATTAATCGAGAGCCAGGCAGGCAAGAACGTAAAGATACGCTTATCGCGCAACATGGTCAAACTCTCCAGCAGCGAGCCATGTTGCTCAGTCCGCTCGACGCGTCTCTGACTCTCCGCCACGAAGAAGAGGATGATCAGTACATTGATAATGTGCAACCCAATCACCACAAAGAAGCCCCACGTACCCAGCCGGGCACTCACCTGCCCACCCAACGGAATCGCCAGCGCCAGGCCTCCCACCGTCGCTACCTCAAACGCCGTCATCACCCGTGTACGCAGCTTCTCCGAACCGGTCGTGACATCAGTAATATAACCCAGGCTCGCCGGTGTATTCAGTGCCGTCGTCGCGCCCTCCAGCAAGCGCCCCAGCAGAATCAAACCAAGCAGAATCAGCAGGTGTGTATCAACATTTGCCCCATTGGGATGTGGATAGAACATCGCAGCAGCAAGCAAAGAGAGAGCCGCACCCGCACCCAGAATAGGAGCCAGCAGCAGAAACGGTTTGCGCCCCACGCGATCAGATAGGCTACCAATCATCGGAGCCAACGCCAGCTCGCTTATATAAAACGACTCCAACACCAGCGCCACCACCGTCGCCGACCCAAAATGCTCTCCTAGATAGAATCCCAGCAGCACAAAACTAATACGGCTCGCGATGCGTAAAAAGAGCGTCGAGATTATATTAGCTGCAATCGATACTGTAGAGTGCCGCTCGACTAAAGGTACCTCTTCCTTCCAGCGTTTCGAGCCGGATAATTGTCGAGCCATGCCCCCCGAAGCACTCAGCATCCTCGAATCACGGCTCCCATCGACGGATTCTTCCCTGGAAGGATCCGGAAGAGAAACAGGAAGCATGGACGGCCACAGCACAGCTTCATCTTTTTTCATCACAAGAGTATCAGGTACAGTAGCAGCAGTCATCTCTACAAGCTCACCCCCTCGCAAAGTAGGCACAGAAGAGCGTTGATCACTTGAGAAATTGAGATCACTTGCTACTGTTTCTATATGCTCTACAGCCGGTAGAGAGGGTACTGTGATCTGTTTATCCACAGGATTCACCTGCTCTCCTTCAGGTGTAGAGGGGAGGAGAGGAAGGGTAGATGTTACAGGCACGAGTCTATATTTATTTAGAACGCTTTGCCTCATACTATAGTTGCCTCATGTATATTTTTTATGTACCACATCCATTCAGAGTAGCGCTTGTCCCCATGCGTGGAAAGCACTGACGACGAAATATACTAGTCTGACTCACTTCACCCGAAAAGGAACTGGCTCCGCGGGGGGGGGGGGGGGGGGGGGGGGGGGGGGGGGGGGGGGGGGGGGGGGGGG
>CAXTXB010000152.1:0-10637 GCA_964247965.1 uncultured Dictyobacter sp.
ACCAGCGTCAGCCGGTCGCGGACGTCATAAAGGCCGTCCAGCAGGCCGAGATAGAAATGTACCGGACTATCTTGATCCAGCCTCAAGCCTTTGTAGAGCGTATACCAGTGCTCGCCAATCTCTGCGGGCACGCCACTACCCCATGTACGCGACCACTGCCGCAACTGTTCATCGCTTTCAACATCCTGTATGACCAGGTTGGGCACATCCGCAACTTCCTCGGAAAGCGCGTAGAGATCCGCAGCCATGCCCGGCTCATCCTCCTCGCGCATCATCCCGCGAGCGAGCAAAAGCTGATCTAGACCTTGCGCGTGCGAAGTTGGTCCTACATTCCACTCGAAGGGCAGTTGGCGCTGCTGAAAATAAGCAAGCATGCGGTCTACCGCTGCTGGAAGCTGCTCCGCCTCCAACTGTGTGCGCAGCACTCCATTAAAAATACGGAGGGGCACACCCGTCTCAAACCAGAGCAGCCCAGACTCGTCGTGCAGCATTCCACCAGGAAACGTGCTGCGAAAAGTTGCATACGCTATCTGGCTGGCATCAATAAGCTCCGGCACGTCTACCGATACAAGATCCTGCAAAACGCGTTGCATATGTTCTCGGGTCCTTCCCTATTGTATCTTCTATTATATCTTCTTAAGTACAAGATTATCTCCGAAGCGAAAGGTACGTTGAACCGTTTTACTGGGAAGATATGAGAGCAGGCGGAAAAGCTTCTCTAGTCCGACTTCTCGGTGTAGTTCATGTGCGATGCGAGGCTTTGAGCGCTGCTCCACTTGCCAACCACAGGCGAGGAAGAACTGCTCGTCGTCAGAGGGAGCAAATTGAAACTTTGTATCGCCCGACCGCAGAGAACTTCCCCATACAAGTTGTAGAATGCGTAGTAGTAAGCGAGAGGCCATATCCGTACACCACCAGCGCATATGTTCATAGTCAGACAACTCGCTGGCAAGCACACGTACCTGCTGCTCTGGTAGATAGTTGAGCAAGCCTTCTGTCACAATGAGAACCGACCCGGCCTCTGCGTTTATATGTGTAAAGAGCTTCTGCCGTTTCTGCTCGTTTGTAAGATCCAGTGCGACTCTCTCTAATATACAGTTAGAAGTGGCATTTGTCAGCTTCTCCTGTTTATACTCCATAATTCCCGGTAAATCGATCTCAATCCAGCGGAGTGAAGCTGGAAGTGGCAGGCGATATGGCCTGGTATCAAGACCGGCGGCAAGGTTCAGCACTGTACTGATTTGTTGCTCCCGTATAAGGCGCATAATAAACTCGTCTAATACACAGGTACGAACAACGATAGGGTATCCAATTGTCTGACCACCAGACATAGCGCGTTTAATCTGCTCAGCGCGTTCTCCCGCCAGGATACGTGCATAAGGATCGTGAAAAAGAGCATCAGGTCGCTCACTTTCTCTAGCACGATACAAAGCTGTGAGAAGTGCGGTATCAGAAATACTTTGAACGATTGAAGCCATCTTCATCAAACCTCTATGAAGGTATTCTTCTTTTTATCTATTTTCTAGTATGTTTTAACTAACGATACATTGTCTGCGGCTCTACACACTTTTGGGCATTGCCCAAAAGTGTGTAGAGCCGCAGACAATGTATCGTTAGTTAAAACATACTAGCTGTTCCGAGTATAAAAATGCAGCCTATTGCCCGCGATAGCCGGAACCATTGTTGTCACGTAGAATGGTTTCTACCTGCACGTTGCGTCCATCGGGGCGAACGACGACAACGAAGCTGCCGTTGGCATAGGCATCAGTGTAGTATTGAATCTCCTCTTGCGATATACCCATGTTCTGCAGCATGGTCAAAATATCATCCTCTGACTCATCCTGACGCTCATCGGGAAAGATCAGCAGATCTTTGATGCTGCCGAGGAAGTTCTCGTTTGTGAACTGTTTCGAATAGCGGATCTGGTCGCTGGTAAATCCTGCATCGTGGAGCGCTTCCACCGCCTGCTCCGCCTGGTCGGTCTGGGCAAAGGTTGCAAATGCAAGACTTTCGTTGGTTTTATTCTCAGCCATAATTACATCTCCTTCGTACATGAACTTTATCACCTTTTGCTACGACGAGTTCATTATACACGAAATTGAGGAGACAGGCGTAAAGCTCTTTAGTGTGAGTCGAAGACTTGCCTCTCCTCCGTTTGTGGATTGGTCCCCCAGGCTGTAAGCAACTGCCATGTGGCGACAAAGTCCGGTTGTTGCATCTCCCGGATCGCTTGCTGATAGATACTCTCGTAATTACTGGGAACCTGGGTCCACTTACGTAAGAAAGGCGTTCCGGTTCGAAAGGTGTATTTTACATTTTCAGCAAAAAGCTGACCTTCAGTCGTTTCTGCATGATACTCTAACACATGAATACGCGTTTGGAGATTGAGCAGCCCTGCTTGATGCATAATTGGCTCTAGTGCGCGCGTGACACCGTCTCTCTCTGGAAAGAAGAAATGGCCGGCCCGGACTAATGCATTGTAGAGCAGGTCATACAGGATGTTAAAAGCGGGCGAGCTACTCAGCGCCATATCGCACTCCGTGATGCGGATGATCCCACCTGGCCTGGTTACCCGTCGGTATTCTTGCAAGAGACCAGACCAATCCCAGGTGCGCAGATAGCTCAAGCCGAAGCGCTGATTGACGAGGTCGAAATAGTGGCGTGGGAACTCTAGCATGCGCAAGGCATCCATCACGTGAAACTCCACCCGGTCAGCAACCCCTGCGGTCTGTGCCTGGCTGCGGGCGTACTCTACCATGCGATGGCTCACATCAGCACCGATCAGCAGAGAGCCGGCAGGTACATACTGCGCCAGGGCAATGAGCCAATCCCCTGTACCACAGCCTATATCCAGCACACGCTGGAAACGGCCCGGGTCCTCCTGCTCAGGCAAGACTCCTCCCATCCCTGCAGTGACGAGCTGATCCTGGATATGTAACCGGGTAAGTTCCTCTTCATTCGAACGATCCTGCACGAAATAGGTGCTGGAATGCTCTTTTGGTTCCTGTGGTTCTGTTGCCATCTTCTCTCTTACCTCTTTTTGTTAACCACACTTTTCCTCTCTATTATATCGTATTTCACGTAAAGAGGCAATGGCCTATGGCAATCATTTCACCAGACCATTTAGCGTGCTGGTCGCTTGAAGCTTAACCGACATGCCATACTTGTACTGTTTTATCATCCCCGCCAGAGGCGATACGGAGGCCATCAGGCGACCAGACGAGGGCGTTGACCCAGCTGCTGTGGCCGGAGTAGAGAAAGGCAGGTCGAGTATTTGGAGCGTCAAGATTCCAGACCTGCACCTGCTTGACTGCGGAGGCAATACGTCTTCCGTCGGGCGACCAGCTGAGAGCTTTGGCTGCTCCCGCACTATCCTGGTAGCGGAGCACCTGGTCGTTCTGCATTGCACGCCACACGCGGACCAGACCATCGTAGCTGGCGGCGGCGATATACTGTCCGTCGGGTGACCACGCCACCGCCGCCATCTGCCGCTTCTCGTAGTCCTGATAGGTAAAGACTGTACTGCCCGCCACCACATCCCAGACGCGGACGGAGCCATCGTGGCTGGCGGAGGCGATGTGGCGCTCATTGGGTGACCAGCTGAGAGACCAGACCGGCTCAGTATGACCCTGATAGACGAAGACTGCCTGACCATTGTTCGCCTGCCAGATATGTATGCTGCCATCGTGACCAGCGGAGGCAACATATCTTCCATCCGGTGACCATGCGACTGCCTCGACCTGGAGCTTATGCTTGTAGCTAGCTACCGCCGTGCGCGTCAGTGCATGCCAGACGCGCACCGTAGTATCCCAGGAGCCTGAGGCGATATATTTTCCATCCGGCGACCACGAGATGCCCTTGACTGTCTGTTCATGACCCGGGTATAGAAACACGGTCGATCCAGTGTTCGCATTCCATACTTGCACGGTGCTATCCCAGGAGCCCGAGGCGATATAGACGCCCGAAGGAGACCATGCGAGCGTGGACACCCAGGCTGTATGCTCACGATAGGTCAGGCTATCAGGCGTGGCCGAGGTAAGTACCAGAGGCAATGAGCGCGGAACCCATGGCGGTCCCCCCTGAGGGGAAATCGGTGCCTGTGGCGAAGGTTTCGGTGGAGGTTCGGGCGGAGGGGATGGTGAGGGTCGTGGTACAGGCGATGGAGGAACTGACGAGGGCAGTGATACCAGTGGAGTGTTGGCACGCACATTCACTTTATCAGGAATCTCTTCCGATCTACGGAATGGACGAGGGAGCGAGGGTGCTGCATCCTCCTGAATTGGCGGCACAGGCTTTAGGGACGGATTTGGCCCCTGCGGATCTGCTGCCGGCCAGGTTGGCACATGTGAAGGGGAATCTGAGGTAGGAAGTATCGTTGGTATATTGCCCTGAATCGCCTCTTCCAGGGCGTTCGCAAAATCTTTAATTTGCGCGAATCGATCGCGTGGGCGTACGGCTAGAGCTCGGGCTATCACCTGCTCCACACGAAGGGGTGCATCGAGCACGAAGTGCCGTAAGGGATACAGCAGGTTAGAGAGGTTTCTATTTTGATAGGGCAGGTGTCCGCTCAACCAGCTATAGACCACGACGCCCAGGCTATATTGGTCGCTCGCGAATTCTGGCTTCCCCTCAAGTTGTTCCGGGGACATATACGCCGGGGTCCCTATGGGTTCTCCCGTTTTGAAGCTGTTTTGCAAGACAACGGCAATACCGAAATCGCTGAGCAGCACTCTGTTATTGCGATCCAGGAGCATGTTGGCCGGTTTGACATCGCAGTGAACCACTCCGTTATCATGCGTAAACTGTAATGCATCCGTGATTTGCCTGACATAAGTAATGATTGTGGCAGGAGCAAGGGTATCCCCTAAAGGATGACGCGCGTGCAAAGAACCATTGGGCGCATAACCCATGGCCAGGTAAGGCTCATTATGAGGATCAACGCCAAAGTCGAAGACCTGGATAATATTGGGATGTTCCAACTTGGTGATATGCCGCGCCTCGCTCACAAACTTCTCCAGATCGCTACTAGAAAGGCCAGGACCAACACTGAGCACTTTGATTGCCGTCAGCCTTTTTAAGTAGACATGCTCACCAAGATAGACGTTCGCAAATCCTCCTTTCCCTATAAGCTTGATTATTCGATATGGGCCAATATGTTTTTCCTTATTTTCACGTCCCTTCATACAATGCTCCTTCCAGACTTCCTTTATTACCTTCCTTATATGTTTGTACTTCCAGGTATCCATGGAAGGGTGGGGGAATGCAACAAAAATTGTATGTGTAAAACGAGAAAGCCTGAGGTGGAAGGCTGGGTGTGAGCTGCAGAGTACCACCAGATCAACACGCCTATAATCACTAATATCATCAGGACGAGCGCAATACGCCTCCATACACTGCTGTGCGTTTTGCTCGGCTGACCCGGTTGACCAGATCGACCGGGTCGGCTTGAAGTCGAGGACGAACTGGAAGCTGACCTGGCAGGGGTGCCAGCCGATGCTTTGGTGTCTGGTATGGTTGTATCTATGACTCGTTCTGGTGCGGGGGGTGTTCCTGGTATCTCTGATGTCGTTCTCATCTCGCCAGGGGCTAGTGGCAAAGGTAGCGATCGGCCAGTATAACCAGGTAGCTCCGGTGCTTCGGTCTGCGGGTCGTCTCTTTCTGGCTGAGAGGATAGCGGCCTGTTTAGAATATCATCGAGGCTGCGTGGCATGCGCTCCTGCATCACTGATGCCAGCAATTCATCCAGGCACAGCTGTAGCTCTGCATTATCAGTTTCCTGGCGCAGACGGGTAAGATTGTTCGATAAACCCAGCCGTTTAAAATCGTCGGCTCCCAACAGAGAGCGATTCTCCTCGGCCTCACAATTTCCCCATAGCGAGGGATTTTTTGACAGGCCGCTGAGCGAAAGATAGATAATCAGCGCGGAGAAACGGTCCATGGTGGGGCCGAATGTTCGTAGGGCAAGGTTGACAGGTTGAAAGTGGTCGTGTCCATTGTCTGCAACCGCGAGCCCAGAGTTTGCCAGCGTAGGGACATACATTCCATCGAAATCTATTAATGAAAGAGAGAAATTCGGTGCGGTGCCATGGACCAGAATATTGGTCAGATCCAGGTCGCCGTGGGCGATCTTGAATGTCTCTAGTTGCCGGATGATGTAGAGCCATTGATTAGCAAATGAGCTCGCGAGCTGACGAAAATCGGAGTCGGTGCTGTGATCCATCAAAAATTCGCCGAGCGGCTGACTATGCTGAATATAGGGAATTTTCAGGATGGGCAGATCTTTTCCATTGATGTTCACACCATGGTCAATCCAGGTGTGCTCCACAAGAAATGGCAGCTCACGCTGTTTTGACTGGAGATAAGAGGTAATGGCCCGATAGCGCCGGAGAATTCCTGGCGGCGGATAGATATTCGGCGGTTGTGCCGCGAAGCAGCGCACAACTAGATCACCGACTCTATAAACGCAGATGTATTTGCTGCCGACAGCATTGAGGCGGGCGGGACGGCCAGCAACCTCTTGAATCGCGCCGCGCCGGATAGCAGGATCATAAAATGCGGTCTGTCGGTTCCGTATGGCCCAGTCATAGTCGTCGGGTCGGGGCCAGTCTATGTTGTCTATACTGCCTGCCAGGGCTGACATAGCTTCTCTCCTCTTCTCCTGATGTATCTATTCTCTTCTTCCTTTAAAGTGGGATAAAGTTGGACTAGAGTTGGACGACCAGGAGCGTTGTATCATCGTCCTGTAGCTGGTTGTTTTGTCGCTGCTCATCGACGAAGGCCGCAAAGGTGCGCTGGTCAGGCAGTGATAGAAGCATAAACCACTCCGTCTGCCCCTGTTCTAACTGATCGAGTAGCCATTGTGCCAGGGCGTCCGTCGCCATCAGCAAGATATCACCGTTCTTAAATGGCTTTTCCTCACACCGAAAGTAAGGAAGAGCGGCGGCGACATTGTCTTCTAGCTTGCTGCTGAGTAGCGGAGGCCTATCGCTAAAGCTGGCGGTGCTGTTAAATGGTATGCTAAGCCTGCATTTCCAGGTGGATGTCGCTTTATCATGACGAAAAATAAAGAAGCATGTATCACCCAGGGAGGCAAAGCGAAGCGTTTTTGTCTGCGGTGAGAGCACAATACCAAGAAACGTTGAGGCAGCTCCTTGCTCTAACATTCTACGCACGCGGTCGGGCGCAAGGGGTCGATTGCCCGTAAGGTTGTTGCGTTGATCCAGGCTCGGCCGCCAGATCTCCTGTACCCATGCAAACCAGCGTTGTCGCGGTTCTTGCAGCCATTGAAGCAGGCTGTTTGCATCCACAGAGTAGAATGGGTCTTTGATCCATTGCTGCGCAAGCAATGCCGCCCACGGGCGCGATAAGCTACTTCCACTTGCTCCATCGCACAGCGCCAGGCGCGTCTCGTCAGTGGATAGCACGCAGGCATCTTCGCTGGCAATGGGAGCGTCGTTTCCTTTTACGGCTGAGAAGAAACGCGCTTTCACTGGCTGTGGCAGGGCATAGAGCGGATCACCTTCAAAAAGGGGAGGTAGGACTACTGTCTCGGCAGAATACACGGGACGAGGCAGAGGAGGCGGCGGCAGGACAGGTCTCGTGTAATCCGGTTGCGGCGGCATAGGCTCTGCACCTTGTGGCTCTGGTTCCGCCTGCAGAATCGCTACTAATAAGACAATGAAGGAGAAAATACTCAGGACTACAGCGATGCCAGCGAGCCGCAAGCTGTCTCTATTGTTGATTGTCAGCGCCAGTACAAGTGGACCCAGCAGAACTCCTCCGAAGAGCGCGCTTATGCTCACACTTCGTGCTGTAGCCTGATTTTGCAATGCCGTCCAGCCCTGCTGCACGATTTCAAAGAGTGCAAAACAGAAGATTAGCACAAACAGAAAAAAAGTTGGGTAGTGTAGTAGGCGCAAAATGCTCGAATCATTCTGATGCGCCGCAACCAGGGCATTGGCGACGGCACTAATCACCACCCCTAATATACTCAAGAGGAGAGGAAGATTTAATCGGGTGCTTTGAGCCAATACAGTATTGGATGAAGAAGATAAATCCTTCATATATTCCCCTTTTTTATGTTTAATAGCACATCTGCGGCATACACATCTTTTCTTTTATATTTTGTTTTCTGTATCATTCTGGCTTTGCCAGAATGATACAGAAAACAAAATATAAAAGAAAACATGTGTTAAGCGGTTTCCCCGCTGGTCTCACTAGCGTTCAAAGTTCTGGCTTGGTCTTGTACCCCAGCTCAAGAAATCGATCAGATCGGCAGGATTGGCATTATAGATGAAGCCGCGTGCGTTTTCCTCTAATTGTGCGTTGAATGAATCGCGGGCGCGTTTTGCCATAGTATGCGGTATAATACTTGACATCTCAAAGAGCTGCCGCGCCCACTCGCATTCGTCCTGGTCGGTAATCTTTGAGTAGATCTGTTTTACATCGCCAGGAAAGGTCAGGCGCAGTATACTATTACTCGTGAGGTGGCAGCTAAAGAGTAACGCGTGTCCATCATTTGTAAATATTCGCTTGATCTTCGCCGCCTCCTCAAGAGGATCGCCTTGACCATTGTGCTGACCATCGGTAATGTTAATAACGATGGGTGGAAACGCCTGCCGCCGCCGCTGGTCTGCCGCAATCCAATTTTGAATGGTGTAGTAACTGGTCTGCAACGCCTTTGCCGTCTCTGTACGTCGGCTATTGGCAGTGTACTGTATCCAATATGGCTGCATCTCCTGCACCTGGACATATTTCTTCTGCATACGATCATAGCGCTCAACCTGAACGGGGTTGTGGCCACGTGGGTTATCCGCAAGCTCTCGAATAGAGATGGGGGAACCATTTCCATCATCCAGCAAAGGGATGACCTGGTCCCCATAGCCCAGGACGAGCAGGTCGCAGTAGTCCTTGAGCCGCCCGGTCTGCGCATCGACGGGCGTGTTATTGATCACCGAGATGATCAGCTCGTTAAGGGTTGCTGTCGCCATCTGACCATTTGTGTACGGCCTATTTCCTATCTGGATCGGTTGCTGCATAGAACCAGATTGATCGAGTAGAAAAATCAGTAGGCCACGGTTCTGCCGATTCCAGGCCTTTTTGTACGTATCCTCAGGCTCCCAGGATTGCATCTCTTCTCTCCCCTTCATCTGCGCTCGTTTCCGTTACATTATTTATTAACTGCTCATTACTGCTGAAGCCCGAATGAATAATGAGATCATTATATGTTCCGTCTTTCTTGAGCTGTTCGTAAGCTCCCTGTATAGCTTGAAGCATCGCTTTATCACCCTTGCGAACTGCTATTCCTTCCTCCACCCTATTGATCACTTGCCCCCATGCGACGAGCTTGCCATCGGGGTTCATCCTATTAATGTAGTAATCGGTGATCGTTGAGTCTTGAAAAACAGCATCGACAGTATTGTCACTTAGTTCTTTAATTGCTTCTGACGTTGACGGTGCAGCTGTAATTTGGAATGTTGTGCCCGGTTTACATTTCGCCTTGCTACTCTGCAAATCAGTTAATGCCGTTGTCTTGTCACGAACGCCGATGCGGACGCCAGGAGCGGGCCCACAAAGCTCTGCTATATCCTTTGTAAGATGGGGCAGTTTAACATTGTCTTGCATCACAAGAAGTGATTCCCCCACATTCAAATACGGCACGAAGTCCACTTGTTTTTTCCGAGCGTTGGTTATTCTAAGCGCAGATACAACGATGTCGTACTTTTTACTGATTAGACCGTTGATAAGGCTATCAGGAGGGATTTGATTTGCTGAGTCAACAATATTGAGTGCGAGATTCATATTCTGCGCTATATCCTTGGCCAGTTCAATATCGAAGCCATCATGTTTGCCGTCGACGGACGTCTGCGATATTACGTCAAAGCCGCTTCCAATAGTCAGCGTGTGGGGTACGACAAAGTCCGGTGTGGGTGTTAGGCGGACTATGTTTTGTGTTGGCGATGCTTTGAGAGTAATCGATGGCGGTGGGATCGTAGAGACGCTTGTCCAAACAAGAAGAAGCCAGGCGACGGGCAGAATCGCGGTCACACCGGTCAGGATACCAATGCCTCTTCTGCCCCCACTGCCTGCACTCCCTCCTCTTACTACAGCTCCACGTTTGTTGCGCCCCCAGAAGAATGCCGCAACTCCTAGTATGAAGAGGATAAAGGCGAGTATGTCAAATAATACCGGTACCATGACTATATCGAAAGATGGCCCTGGCACTGCCGCCAGGAAGAGGGAAGTCCAGTTCAAATCCAGGTATATCATACTACAATTTCTCACCTATGCTCGTTACTATACGTTTTCTATACAAAAACTAGTTCTCGCTATAATTTTGCTCCTCTGGTGTACTGAATGTCACATAGAACTTTACTGCTTCTATAACTCTATGTCAATATCTTTGCCCTGTTCTAATTTCAATCTCTAATCACTTACTTCACATGTTGATACCAGTTAAACGCACTTTTGGAAGTAAAGTTCAGAATTGATAATATTACTACCCTTTGTGTACTATAGACGATGGATTATACGCGAAATCAAATTTGCGCTATCTATCTAGCACTACTTCTCGAACCACGCAAGAAAGAAAATAACGGGTGATCCCAAATTTTTGAAAAATGAGGACCAGCGTGGGC
>CAXTXB010000153.1:0-2531 GCA_964247965.1 uncultured Dictyobacter sp.
CATCGAGCACAGACCGGCTTGAGCCGGAGAAGCGCCAGGTACCTCTCCCCGAAGCAACCAGGGTCCTGGAACAAGGAACCCAAGCGCTTTGGAGGAACCCGAGTGGTACCCTCCCCGTGAACGGGGCCTGTGGTCGATACAACCGGCACACTCTGCTTCGCAGAGACGCCATGGAGCTTGACAAAGCAGTAGTAGCATCGTGGCCGTCATTCGAACCACAAAGAGGTGGTAAAAACAAAAAATAAAAGGAATAAACTTCAACCATTCAAAGGGAAATAAATATAATGCCAGATAACACTATGGGATCGTCAACCAATTTATTCTCTTCTCAACCATCTGGTGGCACAGCCGTCAGTGAAAATCCTCCTCGTATAGTAGAAGCAGACAACCAGGCGCGGCCAGTTATTGTCGTGAATAACCTGGTAAAAACGTATATGCTGGGTCAGACGCGGGTGAATGCACTGCGCGGCGTCTCGCTAGAAATCTCGCCCGGCGAATTCGTCGCGGTCCGCGGCCCTTCAGGGTCCGGCAAATCGACGTTCATGAACGTCATTGGTTGTCTGGATCGTCCCACGCAAGGAGAATACTGGCTGAGCGGGAAGCGGGTAAGCAGTATGTCGGTTGCAGAATTGGCCCGTGTGCGCAATCGCAAGATTGGCTTCATCTTTCAAGGATTTAACCTGTTAAGCCGGTCCAGTGCTTTGAGCAACGTCGAGCTGCCCATGATCTACGCGGGTGTTCCTAAAAATCTACGGTTGAGTCGTGCTCAGCAAGCGCTGCAAATGGTGGGATTAGGGTCGCGGCTGGATCACAAGCCCAACCAGCTTTCTGGAGGACAGCAACAACGCGTCGCCATTGCCCGCTCATTTGTCAATTCTCCCTCGCTTATCCTGGCGGACGAGCCAACTGGTAATTTAGACAGCAGGACGAGTGTAGAGGTTATGGGAATCATGCAAGCCCTGAACCAGCAGGGTCTAACAATTATCCTGGTCACCCATGAACCCGATATTGCCGAATACGCCTCGCGCCAGATTACCTTCCGCGATGGGCGCCTGGTAAAAGATGAACCAGTGAGCCAGCCGCGCGACGCGGCGGCCGAGTGGGTGGTGCTTTCTCAACAAGATCCAGATGATAATTTCTAAGCCGGAAGGAAAAAACGTATGAGCACTACTGAGCAAGCCAGGAGAGCATCCTCCTCGACTGCAGCACAAGATACAAGACAATTTGCGCTGCCACCACTGAAGCAAAAAGATTTTGATCGGGCAGGGAAGATGGGATCGAATATCTCCATCGCCCTTAATGGCCTGTGGGCCAATCGCTTGCGCTCAATGTTGACCGCGCTGGGCATCTTTATTGGTGTCGCGGCCGTCATCGCAGCTTTAATCATGACGCAAGGAGTTAGTGCGAGCATTACGAATACGATCACCAGCCTGGGTACAAATGTCATCACTGTCGCCTCTGGAGCCCCGTCCAGTTCCACTGGTGGTCGTGGTTTTAACACGGGTGCAACCTCGACAACCCCGTCTATCACATCTGCTGACGCGACCCTGATCAGCAAAGTTACCAACGTTACCGGTGTGACTCCGGTCCTTACTGTGCCTGGGCAGGCCATTTACGGTAATCAGAACTGGAATACTACTGTTCGGGGCGTGGAGCCAGTCTATCAGAGTATCGAAAACTGGACCCTCTCAGAGGGTGCCTGGTATACCGAGAGCGATGAGCAGTCGTCGAAATCAGTTGCCCTACTGGGGCAAACAGTGGCAAACAACCTTTTCTCGGCGACTGGCGATGATCCAATCGGAAAGTCGATTCGCATCGGTAGCCAGACGTTTCGCGTCGTAGGTGTTTTGACGGCGAAGGGAGGCAATAGCGATGATGTCATCTTTGTGCCTTTTTCGACAGCCCAGAATCGGCTCAAGAATTCTACCTATGTTGATCAGATTGTGGTGCAGGTCAACGATTCTAGTAGCATAGATCCAGTGCAGAAAGATATTACCGCACTGTTGGAAAAAAGTCATCACATTGCCACCGGCACGGTAGACGACTTCAACCTTACAAACTCGACGCAATTATTGCAGACGGCCAGTACGTTTACATCGACGCTGACCATCCTCTTAGTTGGTGTTGCAAGTATCTCGCTCACCGTGGGTGGCATTGGAATCATGAATATTATGATAGTCTCGGTCACAGAGCGCACACGCGAGATTGGCATTCGCATCTCTATCGGAGCGCAAAGAAGTGATATTCGCAATCAGTTTCTGATCGAGGCCCTGGTCTTAAGCCTGGTGGGAGGCATTATTGGGATGGTGCTCGGCCTGCTGATCGGCTATGGGGTGACGCTTGTTATCAAAATACCTTTTGTCGTTTCGGCCACCACACTGCTCATGCCCTTCATCATTTCGGCCACCATAGGTGTTATCTTTGGACTCTACCCGGCAGTTCGTGCTTCGCGCCTCGATCCTATCGATGCCCTGCGTGCCTATTAAGGATATAAATGGGTCATGCCCAAAAAAAATAAAAAAAATTAAATA
>CAXTXB010000153.1:2541-10609 GCA_964247965.1 uncultured Dictyobacter sp.
GAAAAAGAGCAGGGAAAACACGATAGTCATCATTTTTCAAAAGTTTGGCATGACCCATTATAAAAGCAAGTTAGAGAACTTTTGATGGCGTAATGCGGATAGCCTGGCTATACTCCGCCGCCATCTTCTCTGGCGTCGAGCCAATCCCCTTTATGCCCTCGCGGTACTTAGCGAGATAGGAAGATGATGTCGCGTCTACGGTTCCAGGGGCAAGCAGGGTGGCCGTGCCTTCAATCGTGATGGGGTCCGACCCGTTTTTGGTGTCGTCCAGGGCGAGCAACACATTCTCATTCTGCTCTATGTTGCGTACCTTCTGATTCTTGGGCCTGCTGAATATCAATACCGTCTCGCCATCCCATAGGAACCAGACCACTACAGCATGTGGCCGCCCATCAGGCCGCACCGAGTTGAGCCAGATAACTTCATCGTTGTGCAGGCGTTGATCAATGTGCGCATCGCGCTCTTTCGACAAATCCAGTATAGATATCATTATTTACGTTCCTCCATTTTTGAAATAGCGAAGGTTTGAGTTTCCTTCCTACTTATAGGAAACACCTTTCGCATCCAATTCCATTCCATTATACTGTACACGAGGCTATTATAAACGCATAATGCAAAGATGAGGAGAGCTTGACGATGAAACGTGTACTCGCCCTGCAATATGCACAGGAACCCGCCAAGTCTGGTCGGCGAGGTTCTGCAAAAGCATGGTATTGATTACCAGAGCATTTTTAAGTCTTACGAAACTTTTTGCATGTTATACTTTTTTACAATTTCTTGCGCTTAGCGCAAGAAATTGTAAAAAAGTATAACATGCAAAAAGTTTCGTAAGACTTAAAAATGCTAGAACTTGAGCTTATCAGCCCATTTATCAATCTGCTTGTGGGCTTCGGCCTGGGTGATGCCATAGCGGTCCTGGATCTTGCCGGCCAGCGCGATAAGCTGGCCATCGGCCTGGGCCACATCATCGTCGGTCAACTTGCCCCACTCCTGCTTCACGCCGCCCACAATCTGCTTCCAATTGCCCTGAATGCGATTCCAGATTGGAGAAGAACTCATATGTGTGCTCCTTTCTTGCTAAACCTCTTACATAGTTATATTATTGTACCTTTTGAAGCTGAGAGCACTACATACAAAATATGCAAAAAGCAAAAATAATACAAAGAAATGTCCATCACGATAAGTATGTATCGTTTAACCTCCTTCTTTCGTGGCAGTAAGAGAGATCTTGTAAACTAATAGTTTTGGAGATGGCTCTGTAAATAGTTTCCTCGAATAAAGGATGCCGGGGAAAAGTGAGTGTGGATGTTCATGTCAGTGACGTAATAATTAATAAAGAAGGAGATAGAAAATGTTACATAGACAATCGGCACTCGTCGGCGTATTCGACGACACCACGAAGGCGGACCGAGCCATGGATGAACTGCGCACGAGCGGCATTACGGAGAAACAGATGCGCCGCGCCGAGAAGGCCGCTGGCTGGGATATCGCGCATGCCATCCCCAATCGCAAGGAGACCTCTGAGGAAATGCAGCCCGACTTCGCCGACCCCGGCATCTCCGAAGATGAGGCACGCTACTACGCAGACGCATATCAGGCGGGCTATATCGTCCTCGTCGTCCATCCCGGCGATCATCGCCAGCAGGTCCAGTCCATCCTTGAGCGTAACGATGCATACAATTACGAAAATCGAGCCTCGGGCGATCCCGAAGGCACCGGTGGCATGACCCCCGGCATGCGCGGAGAAGATAGCACCTCCCCCGACGGAGTCGCCAACACCTCTGGAGGAGAGCAGGCCGCCAACTTCGACCAGGCCACCATAGATGCCGACATCGAGCACGCCGAGCAAATACTAGAGCAAAAGTATCAGGCCCGTAAAGCACAAGGACTCGAATAATCAACTCCAACTTTACATAATACACGCCTTTAGCATGCTACTTTTTTATTGCTTTTACTTTTGTACATAATTCGGGCTTCGCCCGAATTATGTACAAAAGTAAAAGCAATAAAAAAGTAGCACGCTAAAGGCGTGTATTATGTGTAATGGTGACGCTGTGCGAGCCTCTAGCGGCGGCTTTGCTCGCGTGGATTTTCTTTCTATGAGGAACTCGGTTTGCTTGGCCTGCTTAGTGCTGTACTTTTACTTGGAGCTATGGCCCTGATTCTGCACTTCCCAAGGAAGGATAATCATTAGCCTTCCTGCATATCAACAAGTGAGGTATATCGAAAATTTAAATAATTATTAAAATAATATTTTTTAACGAGATTTTTTTTGTTGGTAGAGCAAAAAGAGCGTACAACATATGATTTTCATCATTCTTTAAAAGTTCGAGATACCTCATTGATCAGATCATTCGTTATCAGCCATGGTGAGGTAGACTTCTACGTATTTTCCTGATTAACCCGGGCCACCCCCCCCATGTCCAGGTTGGTGGCCATGTTCCCCCTGACACTGGTGTTGGGCTTGTTCCTCCTGAGCTTGACACTGGTGCCGAGTATGAGCTAAAAACTCCATCACTATTCTGGGCTGCTACTCGATAAAATGTAGAAGCTGCTGCTGAGTGAAAAACAGGTGTATCAAAATCGTTATACGAGCTATCCAGGCTAGTCCAGGGGCCAGATGAAGAAGAGGCATATTGTAACGTGTAGTAATGTGCTCCTACAACACCGTGCCAACTGATCATATTTGTGCCAGAAGTATTTGTGACAGTGAGGAGAGTTGGTGTTGGAACGGGCTGAAGAGCGGCGGGTGCTGGCGATATACCTTGCATTTTGAAGCCGTGTGTGCGAATCGTCTGAAACCGAGCCACTTGATCTGTATCGGGATTTTGCGCAGTAATTTTCCCAACTGGATAATAGATTGAATCCACATCATCGTTGACAAGATACCCATACGTGGTATCATGCGGCCAAAGGTTCCATACAATATTTCCTGATACAGCTGTGTTACTTTCTATTGCGGGTAGGAATACAGAGAGATCATCACTCCCACCTGAGGTATTTGATACCCATGGCGCAATGCTTGTTGTACTTGCATCAAATTCTGAGTTCTGTAAAATGTTTGATCCACCATCAGTTACAAGCAGAATGTCATCAAACCAGATGGTTGACAGCGCCGATTCTGTTCCTGTACCAACATTAAAAGCAAGAAAAGCATTATTATCATCCGTATGCATGGAGATAGACATTGAGTAAAGAAACCAACTATATTCTCTCGCAATATCGAAGGTATTCTGACCATAGATCGTATAATTCGGTGAGCTGTTTGACTGTATTACAGCACGAAATGATCGTGCTATACTAGCTTGTGCATAGAAAGAAAGCGTGTAGGTTGCTCCAGATGTAAGTGAAAGATTCGGCTGCAGCATCTGAATTTGATAATCCTGATTTCCAACCGACGTTATAGTGATGTTTACTGAGTTTGTACTATGACCTGAGTTCGTGGTTGTATCGACAGTCATAGTTGCGGCTGGAGATGTTCCTTTTCTCCAATCATACTCACCAATAATATAAGCTTTAGGCATGTTTGTCTTTCCTCGCTTCCACTTTTCTTGCACATTCAGGATCATCTGCTGGATGCCTGGCTCGTTGCATATGTGTCTGCTGCCACCAGTGAGACATAGGGAGGATAAAAGTGATTCGTATAGATGTCTACAGCAGGGATAGAGAGATTCCTCGTGAGTACACCACCAGTGGTGCCATCCACAATGAGGTGCTGTGAAGCGATGCCTTTAATATAGTTCGCAATGGTTGTGAGCCAACTTGCATAATTGACAAGGTCTGTTGAGCTACTACTGAGGGGCTGCAACTCATTACCACTCTCCCACGCCATGATAGTAGGGTCACTTTTATAGGCAAGAGGAGGATTGCTATACTGATTCACGTGATTAAGAATAGTGCTCACGTAATTTTTAAAGTCATCAATGACTCTATTCTGTGTGTAAAAAAACACCTTTTCTGCCCCCGGTGAACTTGATGAGTTTGTTAAACCTTCCCAATCAGTAAATGTCTTCATGCCTCCGTGATAATACGTATGACTATCTATAAGCGGAATGATGAGCCGTAGTCCTAGTCGTCCAGCCTTATAAATGGCATAGTCCATTATGTTGAATGCTGCCGTATTCGTGTTATTTAAGGTGGGCCAAACACTTTTGGCATTGCCTACCGATATCCCTAATGTGTGCGCTCGCACAACGGTACAACCCATCTCTTTCGCTGTCGCTAATGCATCGTCAACTTGTATCTTTGTAGGATAGTCAGGGTTTGTTGGATTGCCAGGAGAGACCTGATCGCTGAGTCCGAGCCAATAACAGTTGACTCCGGCAAAGCGAAACACATTCGAACCATTGTAAAGCGTCGCACCACTTCTTGTAATAAATTGCATCGTTTTCCCACTTTCTTTCCCACATCAACAATAAGAGACTGTAACGCATTCACTGTTTCGTCTGCCGGACTCTTTTTTTACACTCTAGTGTGTGCTAGATTCGAGGGCAAGGCAACTGAGTATTGACCGTATTGGCCGTCCACATTTTGCGCTCGTACCCGGTAAATTGAGTTTGCCGCACTATCTCTGACCGGGGTCTGAAAGTCTGTATACGTACCAATGACAGACCAGGTCGGAGACTGAACAGGATTTGGATACGGGAGCGGAAATGGTGGAAGCGTTGTCACCGTTGCGCGTTCTAATGAGTACGCAGCTGCACCAACAACCCCAGTCCAGGTGATAACATTTGGGTTGCCTGACGTGACCGTCAATACAGGGGCTGCTGGCATAGTGGCAGCTGGTGTTGAAGCGAAGCCTTGTAATTTATATCCGTGAGCGCGAATAATCTGCATCCGTTCTGCTTGATCGAGGGTCTGATTGCGTCCCGAAATCAGTCCATCGGGATAATACATTGAATACCCATCGGTTTGTATGCAGAAGCCATACGCGTCATAATGCGGCATCAGAGACCACAAACAGGCACCACTTATGTTCGGGTTGAGTTCAACCTCGTTATGTAAAAAGTCTGGGAGATCATTTGAGATGGCAAGTGGGGGCAAGTGAAGTACCCATGGCGCATTAGTAAAGTTCGTATTCATGACAAAGTTCGGGTTGCGCATCAGATTTGTCTGTTGACCCTGAGCAAAAAGCGATACGCCTGCAATCCAGGTTGTATCCACGACATCGCCAACGTTGAATGCTATTGCGGCTGTATAATCAGTCTGTGGCACAACAAATGTGACACTAAATCGCTGCCAGGAAGCAGTGAGTGCAGCATTAACCGTTCCATAAGCGCTATAAGGAGCGGTAGTCATTTGAACCGATACACCCATTGTACGGCCATGAACCTTTCCTGTCGCCTTCGCGAAAAAGGAAAAAACATAGGTTGTTCCACCAACGAGTACGGTAGGGGATGAGGTGTTAGTGCCCTCATTTAATGGTTCAAAAAGTTGAACTCTATAGGCAGCATTTGCTGCACTCATGACCACTAATTTCGCGGATTGATCGTAGCCATTTGGTGCTGTTGTCGTATCAATAGTGGCTGTAGCTGAGGCAGCAGAAGCAAATGTCCAGTCATACTCTCCAATGATGTATGCCTTGGCAGGAGTAGCGTTGGGGAACGACGGGCTTATCCCTGCTGCTTGTGCTGCGTCGTTGTCCGCTATCTGGTTGTAGGTCGGGTAAAAGTGATTGGAGACGATATCTACATTTACGATATCTAATTGAGCAGCCGTAAACGTTCCATTCCCGGGATTTGTGTTGTTTGTATAGGTGCCATCCATCACAAGATGATTGTGGTCGATCAACTTGATATAATTTGCAATCGTGGTTGTCCAGGCCGTAGGGGGATTGATTTCATTGCCGGTCTCCCAGGCCAGAATGGTTGGATCATTTTTGTAGGCCAGGCCGTTGAATTGATTGACACGATTCATAATCAAAGCAATATAACTACGAAAGTCGTTGATCACTTGAGTATTTGTGAAGAAAGCTTGTTCTTCCACTTCCCAATGCACCCCTTGACCACCACTTGTAATCCCGCGCCAGTTTGTAAATGTGCGTTTACCCACGTTATTGTAATAATAATTATCAACAAATGGTATAATAAGCCTTATGCCTAATTGACCGGCCAGGTAGATCGCATAATCAATCGTATTGAATGCAGCGAGGTTCGGCTGGTTGTTCGTAATATTGCTAAGTGTTGGGCAAACAGAAAGTGGATCACCAACACTTATACCAAGGGAGAGACTACGGACAACCGTCATTCCCATCTGTTTGGCTGTATTCAACCCATCACCAATTTCCCATCGGGAGGGATAATACAAGCCGTTCGCGTCAGTTGGAATGGTCTGTCCACCACTTGTTGAAGCCACGTTACTCAGCCCTAACCAATAAATGTTTGCTCCTGTAAAGCGAAACTGCTGCCCATTAAGAAGCAACTGCGAGCCACTGCGTGTGATAAAAGCTGCCATCTCTTTTTCTCCTCCACCACCCTATAGTGCATGGAACCGAAGCGAAATTTGAAACATGCTTTATTTACGACAAAGTAATACCATCAAACAATCTACATCTCGTTCATCTACAGCGAAAAACTATTCTTTATTAAGTGTAAGTAAATCAATTGCGGATGTCAAGTATTAAGTATATAGTGATATAAAATTTATATAAAATAATATGTATTATAATGATATGTAAATGTATACCCTTTACCAATTATTATTTTGTATTCTACAATTGTAGCTAGAGACCACAAGCAGGAATATACAATTTTTCTATAGTTGTATCTAGAGATCGCGAAGGGATATACTTTTTATGACAGAAATTTTTTTCCGTTTTGTACCTGTCTTCCTCATCTGTTTTACAACTCTTACTATGAATCTTTCAAGCTCTAGTTCAACTGTACTGCAAAAATTACATGAATACCGTAATCTTTACATAAACACTCTCGGCCCAGCTATTATTCAGGAACCTGAGCTAGAAATAGCGACTGTTTTGCCCCTTGCCAGAAATGATGTGTGGGTAGCAGGCTCTTATTCTTCTCCTAATTCTTTGACAGTTCCTCTTTACGAGCATTTCGACGGCACAAAGTGGATGATGATTCCAAATCCTAATCTTGGAGATGGTGGAAATATTCAGGGACTCTCTGCACTGACAACGCACGACATCTGGGCAGTTGGGACATACAGAACAAACCCCAACAACCCCATAGACGTACCACTCATTGAGCACTGGGATGGCTTCCACTGGACTCTCATCAATCAAAACTATGGCAGCACATTTGTAACCGGAGGCCTGACGGCCGTCGTTGCTCTCTCCACAAATAATGTATGGATGGCTGGTACGCAAAGAAGCAACCTTGACGAACCTGCCACCCAAACCTTTATTGAGCATTGGAATGGTTCGCAGATACAAATGGTTGCAAGCCCTAATCCTATACATACAACCTCAAACTACTTAAAAGCCATGACTGCGGGATCAGCCAATGACATCTGGAGTGTAGGAATTTCAGATACAGGAAATACACTTACAGAGCATTGGGATGGTTCACAGTGGACAGTTGTTGCAAGTCCTAACATCACGTTTAATCAGAGCATTTCCAACTTCAATCTACTTACCTCTGCATCCTCAACTTCAAAGAATGACGCCTGGGCTGTTGGCCTCTTCAATGCAACGGCAACCAGCTTCAAAGGCGCACTCGCCGAACACTGGAATGGAGCGCAGTGGTCGATCACCTCCCTACAAAGTCTACCAGGAATTTCCCAGCAGCTCTCCTCTGTCGTTTCGCTAGCCGTAAATGATAGCTGGGTGTTAGGCACAAGTATAACCAATAATAAAGTGCTCCCATTTCTGGAACATTGGGATGGAACAGGATGGAAAACTGCCGCCCTGCCATCATCACTGACATCATTGCAGTATCTCCAACGTCTCGCCGGCTCATCTACAACACTTGTAAGTATAAGTAAGAATACAAATGAAACACTTCAGCTAGTTCTACTGCAAGAAAATTAGTAATAACTCATGCTGAAGTTTTGAAAAATGAGGAACATCATGTTTTGCCTGCGCTTTTTTCTGCCAACGGCAGAAAAA
>CAXTXB010000154.1:0-10572 GCA_964247965.1 uncultured Dictyobacter sp.
ATCCTGCTCAAGATGGGCAGGGACCGTAAAGGGAAGCTGAATGCGCCCGTTCGTGTCCTCCCTGGTCTGAAGACACAGGGTTTCCAGAGGTCGATTACTATGAATGGAGCGAGTAACGAAACAGAAAGATCACTTCTTTTAGCAGTGTTCGGCTATTGCGTACAAAGGCATTGATTCTGACTCCTTATCATTTTAAGCTTCCAGTATATTGAGTTTAGTGCATCACGTGGCAAAGAAGGAGGTAGTATGTTTACTATGACTCGCTCTGTTCCTGTTAATGATAGGAACAACCCCGATCTTCCTATCCTGAATCGTAGTCAGGTCTGGCGTGGCCTGGTCCTCAAGGCAGAGAACGCTCTACCATTCGTTCCTAAAATGACGGAGTGTAACACATTTGAGCGTGGCGAGAACTACCTTGTACGCGATATTGTCTTTCGAGGTGACCCCGCCCGTGAACGTGTAACCTTTTATCCTGAGAAAAAGGTGCTCTTTGAGCGCTTATCCGGCAACACCCTGGGCACCATCCAGAATGAGATTGAAGAGGATGACAAAAAGAATCTCTCTTTGCGCTTCACCTTCTCACTAGAGAAAGAAGGGATTCTTCCCAATTCTCCCCAAGAGCAGGAATACGCAAAACAGATGGAAGGTGATTACCTTGGCGCGGTCCAGGCAACTCTGGATGCTATCCGCAAGTGGGTAAAGGAAGGAACCCTCGAATCGCAATCTGCTGTCTGAAGCATGTCTATCAAATATTCTTCGTTTGGTACACCATTCTCGTAAGAGGACACAAAGAGGTCCTGGCTTATGCTAAATATTGATTGAGTCAGGGCTTACTACGCGGCGGTTGATTCGATTCCACGAACATGGAGCGTTATCTCGCCTGCAGTGGAAAAGAGCCTGTGAAAGAAGGGCCGAACCGCCTGTGGGGAGCGCTCGAAAGCATGCACCATGAAATGACTGGCGTCTGGCAGGTTGATAGCGTAATCGTTGTTGAAGCCGATATCACCTACACCCGCAACGACGGCCTCGTCGTCGTTCTCCCAGCCGCTACTGTATTGTGCATGCAAGGCGAGCGGGTTAAAGATATTCGTATCAATTATGAGCTCCTGTTACAGGTCTCGTTTTTAGGGGCGGTAGCCGATGTTAGTGGAAATCTTCTGTGCCGTTTTACGAATGATGGCCGCATAGCTATCCTTCTGTAAATAGAAGCGGCGTGAAGGTAGCACAAGACTAATGCTCGCCGTCACGTTGCCATCAAGGTCGTAAATAGGGGCCGAGACACCACAAACTCCCGCTGCTACTTCTTCTTCATCTACCGCGTAGCCTTGCTTTCTCACCTGCTCCAATTCTTGTTTGAGGCCTTCTAACGTGATGATCGTCCGTGGAGTAAGAGCAGCTAATTGCTGCCCTTTAAACAAATCCTCAACCTCGTCCCATTTCCGGTGTGCCAGGAGTACTTTCCCTAGACTACTGCCATGGGAGGGAACGTGGATATTCAAACTTGCAAGTATTTCGTAGACTGCAAATGCTGCTTGCAACTTTTCTACATACACAACCTGAGAACCACTTAGTACACCCAGGCTGGTTGTTTCGCCCCAGCGTTCCACTAACTCGTGCATAGCACGGCGAGCCTCGGGATAGAAGCTGGTTGTATCGAGCAGAGTTCGGCTAAGTTCATAGAGCCGCCAACCCAGGCGATAACGCCTTGAACTGGTACGCTCCAGTAATCCCTGGCTTGCAAGTGTCGCCATCATCTCGCTCACAGTCGATTTAGGCAGCTCTAGCTTTTTCGCTAACTCGCTCACACCCCATTCAGGGGTTTTCTCCGAAAAGAGGTTGAGTATCATGCCAGCTTTGGAGACTGTGTGCAGCATTTCCACACCGTCCTTTGCTTGATGGACATGCACAATCATGTCCATGCTTTACAATCAACACGCACTACATTGTGTCGTGCCACTCTGATTCTTACGGCGTAGATCTCAAAATACGAGTCCAACAAGTCTCAACATGAGAAATATTAATCGGATGGTTAAATAGTAGACAGCTTTAGCTGTATTTGTCAAGTAGGTTGTGTGCAGAACATATTTAGATACTATTCTACTTCCTTAAAAATCTTTATTTCCATGCCTTGCTCTGTTCGACATTCCCGAACAAGGCCCTTGTTTAAAGCCAGGCTAAAATCTATACTTAACTTTTGAAGAGAACATTGAAAAGTTAGCGATAAAGAGGTGCAGAACGCACATGGCACAAGCCATTTTCAGTCTTTCCGCATGCTTTGAAAGGACGAGACGTAGTGCCGAAAGTAACACACGATAGCTTACGCGTCGATTTTCATACGCACTTTATCCCGGAGCACTTTCCAGCTATAGGGGAGAAGTACGGTGAAGAGGGTTGGCCGACGTTGGTTCACAACGGACCATGCCATGCTGATATCTACAATGCAGGCAAACACTACCGCCGCATTGACGAGCGAAGCTGGGACCCTGAGTGTCGTCTCAAGGATATGGCTTTAGAAGGCATCGATGTGCAGGTTCTTTCACCTATCCCAGTCACATTTGCCTATCACTTCTCAGCGCAGGCAGTACTCGAACTGGCACAGATGCAGAACGAGGAGATTGCGAAAGCGGTATCCGCAGCTCCTGAACATTTCATTGGCCTGGGTACTGTTCCACTTCAAGATCCGGAGCGAGCCGCAGCCGAAGTCCGTCGCGCCGTGACACATCTTGGTCTCGCAGGTGTTGAGATTGGGACAAACATTCAGGGCAAGAACCTTGATGATCCAGAACTGGAGCCATTCTGGCAGGTATGTGAAGAGGTAGGGGCAGCCATCTTCATTCATCCCGCAACAGTACTCGCGCCTGAGCGAACAAGCAAGTACCGCATGGTTTTCTCAATGGGCTACACATCCGAGACAGGCATTGCGGCCGCCTCTATCATCATGTGTGGCCTGCTCGATCGTCATCCTGCCCTTCGCCTGTGCTTTGCTCATGGCGGTGGCACCTTTCCCTGGCTCTTGCCACGACTAGATCAGACATGGCAGGTCTTTGATGACGTGAAAGCAGCAACCACCAGAAAACCATCCGAGACGGCAAGACTCCTTAACTACGATACACTCACCTACGATACCATGAATCTTCGCCTGCTCATTGCACGTGCAGGTGTGGATCGCTTGCTCATGGGAACTGATTATCCTTTTCCTCTCCGTGAGGAGCCACCCGGGGCCGTGGTTGATGCACTAGAGGATATCTCAGTCCAGGAACAAACCAATATGCTTGGAAGAAACGCACTACGCTTTCTCCTGAGAGAACATATACAACAGAATGTAGCAAAGAACTTAAATCAGATCTAACACAGCAGCTAGAGGGAGTCGGTCAAAGATGAAAATTGCTCATGCAGGACATGTTGAACTACGTGTAAAAGATTTAGAGGCATCAAAACGGTTCTTCACAGAGACGATAGGTCTTTTTGTTACCGACGAGGATGCAGAAACCGTCTACTTACGAGCCTGGCAAGACTGGGAGCACCATACTCTGACGCTCAAGCGAGGTGACACGTCTGCCCTTGAGCATCTTGGATGGCGCGTCGAAGACGCTGAAAGCCTCGAACAGTTTGCGCGCCACTTTGAGGAGGTTGATGTTCCTTTTACATGGATTGAGGCTGGTGTTGAAAAGGGACAGGGAAGAGCTATCCGTTTCTCCTCGCCTGCCGGTATTCCCATGGAACTTTACTGGGAGATGGAATGGTTCCCCACGAAAGATCCGGAGCTTGCATCTGCCCTGCCCAGCTTCCCCTATAAGTTCCCTCTCAATGGCATAGCTCCACGTCGCTTCGACCATTTCAATATTATGACGAACGATGTAGCGCATGAGCAGGAATGGCTCAGCAATGTATTGGGCATTAAGCATCGCTATTATGTTGAAGGGGAAAATGGACACAGGCGTGGCTCGTGGCTCAGCGTCACTAACCTGTCACATGATATTGCTGTGATGTACAATCGTAGCGGTAGCGGCGCAAGATTGCATCATATTGCCTACTACGTTGATTCCGCCGAAGAACTGTTAAGAGCGGCGACGATCCTGGTAGAACATGGTGGGAAGATCGAATGGGGCCCTGGCAAGCATGGAACGAGTGGAGCGACCTTTCTGTACTTTTTTGAACCATCCGGGCATCGTATAGAGATATGGACTGGTGGTATGCTCATCTTCTCGCCTGACTGGAAGCCTATTCGTTGGGATCAGGAATCAGAAGTTTTAGGCTTTGATATATGGGGTACACGCGCTCCCGAGTCATACTTAACGCATGGCTCCGAACTTGCTCAAATAATAAATACAAAAGCTACAGCTTAAATAATGGATTCAACAAGAAAACTAAGAGGAGGCCAGAATGGTACAAGTGGTAAAACTTGGATATGCCGCGTTTGATACGCCGAAGCTGGAGGCAATGCTGGCATACTACACAGAAGTCATTGGATTCACTCTGGTAGAACGAGGTGATGGCGGATCAGCCTATTTAAGAAGTGTCGTGGATCATCATACGATCACGCTCCACCCGGCGCAGGAAGCCGGTCTACGCTACGTCGGCTTCCAGATTGCTGCCGGTCACTCGCTGCAAGAGGCAGCAAAGCAGTTGGCGGAACAAGGCATAAAGGTCGAGTCGCAGACAGATGCCGAGCCGGGTGTTCCAGAACTGCTCCAACTATCAGATCCAGAAGGACATACAATTCAACTCTATACAAGCCTGCAACAAGTTAGTACAGGTTTTTCAGAGGTTGGTATTGTACCAGAGAAACTAGGGCATGTTGCTCTTGCCGTACATAGTGCTAAGACTATGAGCGACTTTTACCAGAACACTCTGGGCTTCCGTGTTTCCGATTGGATTGAAGATTTTTTTGTATTTATGCGCTGTAGCCCTGAACATCATACAATGAATTTCTTAGAATCGAAATATCAGAAGATGCACCACATAGCTTTTCAATTAAAAGATTGGGCACAGGTGCAAAAAGCGTGTGATCACCTTGCAAAGCATAATATTCCTCTCGTTTGGGGGCCGGGTCGTCATGGGGCAGGACATAACGTCTTCACCTACCATAACGATCCTGATGGACAAATTATCGAACTCTTCACCGAGCTAGATATTGTTAACGAAGAAATGGGCTACTTTGAGCCTCGACCCTGGCATGAAGAGTTCCCTCAAAAGCCAAAGGTCTGGAAGAACGAGCTAAGGGCAACCAATCATTGGGGTTCCTTGCCATCCCCTGAATTTCTGTTCATGACGTAGCTTGTAGGAGAAAGAACAATGTCAGAACTTCAGGATAGAATAAATGAGTTGAACAGTGGCATGCTTCAAAAAATCTTTTACGCAGTTTTCACCACCCCACTCAAGCCGATGAGCGAGTTGATGCCATTGTTGCCAGAGCATTTAAACTACATGATTGATCTCGAAAAACGCGGCATTTTATTTGCCTCAGGTCCTTTTCTCGCCGACGCAAACGTGACACCAGGGAGCGGGATGACGATCCTGCGGGCCTCTTCATATGAAGAGGCAGAGGCAATCGCGAAACAAGATCCTTTCAATAAAAGCGGCATGCGTAGTTTCGAAATCAAAACCTGGCAACTCAACGAAGGCAGTTACACGGTCACCGTGAACTACTCTGATAGAAGCTACCATATTAGCTAGCAGAAAGAGAGGATGTCGTGCGAAAGTATCAAATTGGTAGTGGGACGGTAGCTGGTAGAGAGCGTATTGTTCTCTTCAGTCAAGATGTACATATAGATGTACTGACTGCATTGAGCAATAACCAGATGAAGAAAGCACTCTCTTTAGAAGACACAGAGATTCCTACTTCTTTGCTTTCTATGATGTTGCAGTGGCCCCATTGGAGAGAGAAGCTTCCACAAATTGTCGAGTACTGGTTTGCCCATTGTGAAGAGGACGGGTTACAAGGCCAGCTTCATAAAGATGAAATTCGCTGGCTTCCGCCTCTCATGTATCCCAACAAGCTTCTATGCCTGGGGGCAAACTATAGCGATCATAATACTGAAATGGGAAATATGACGCGCTCAAAATATCCTTTCAGCTTTTTGAAGCCGCCAACGACCACGCTGGTTGGCTCCGGTGAACTCGTCATGTTACCCGAATATGCAAAGATGATCGACTGGGAAGTCGAACTGGCGGTGATTATAGGCAAAAAAACGCACCGAGTGCAAGGCGAGGAGGTCATGGCCAGCATCGCAGGCTATAGCATACTCAATGATATCTCTGCTCGCGATTGGGTTCCAAAGGAAGAACAATCTTTTATGGGCTTCGACTGGGTTATGCTCAAGGGATTTGACGGCGCGGCACCAATGGGTCCTTATATTACGCCAGCGGAATTTGTGCCAGACCCGCAGGCGCTCGCCCTCAGCTTAAGCGTTAACGGTCAGGTAAAACAAAACTCAAATACAGCACACATGGTCTTTTCTGTACGGGAAATTGTAGAACATCTTGCTAGAGTCATGACATTGGAACCAGGGGATATTATTGCGACAGGAACGCCTTCAGGTGTGGGCTTCGGTAGAAAACCACCCGAATTCCTGAAATCAGGAGATCATATGGTCGCAGAAATCGAAGGGTTGGGACAGCTAGAAACATCAGTAAAGTAGTCAAAGTACAAGTAATGGCACAACGTGCATAATTCAAACGTTTGAGGAGCTATAAAATGGCAATACCTGACGTAAGTGACAAATCAATTAACGATCTCATCTCACTAAAAGGTAGGGTAGCAGTTGTCACGGGAGGTGGTCGTGGCATTGGTTACGCGATTAGCAATCGCCTGGCTGAAGCTGGTGCGAGCGTTCTGATTGGTGATATTGAAAAAGGTCCGGCAGATGAGGCAGCTCAAAGTATCAGTGCGCGACATAACACTAAAGTTGTTGCCTCATTACTCAACGTACGCGATGCATCATCAATCAAAGCGCTAGCTGAACAAGCAGTCAAAGAGTTTGGAAGAATCGATATATGGGTAAACAATGCCGGCGCGTATCCGAGCGCTGCTATACTTGAGATTACCGATGACGAGTGGGATAAGTTACTGAACCTGAATTTACGCGGCACATTCATTGGTGCACGCGAGGCAGCAAGCAGGATGATTGAGGCTGGCCACGGTGGAGTTATTATTAACCTTACGTCGACAGCCGGATTTAAGACGGGTGGTGGCAATGCAGGGCACTATGTAGCTTCAAAGCATGGTGTTGTTGGAATTACCAAAAGTCTGGCCGCCGAACTTGGACCACATAATATTCGTGTCCTGGCTATCGCGCCTACCCTCATCTCTACTCCGGGAGTTGAAGAGAAGCGAGTGTGGTTAGAAGGTATCGGCCTTGGCGAAGTGCTGAACGAGTATGCCGCAAAACTACCGCTTGGCCGGGCAGGCGTACCTGATGACATTGCCCGTGTCGCACTAATCGCTGCCAGTGATCTCTCTCTGTTTATGACCGGAAGCACCCTATTTGCCGATGCAGGAGATATGGCAGGCTAACAAAGAAGCAGAACAGAGAGAAGCTTTTCGTTCCCCTACGCAAGTAGGATGGAAGGAGAGATATATGAGAGTTGGTATCGTTGGATTGGGCAGAATGGGCATGCCAATCGCAACAAATTTGATTGAGGCTGGTTTTACAGTAACGGGACATCGGCGTGGCAACATCGATAACTTTGCCTACATAGGTGGCATTCCAGTCGCCTCCAACGCAGAAGTTGCACAGCGTTCCGATATCGTTATTGTATGCGTTCACGAGGGTGTCTTTCCAGAGATCATTTCGGGTGAGGCCGGACTAATTCATGGTGCACATCCCGGTCTCGTTATTGTGGACTTAAGCACAGTGCCAGTTGATGAGAAGGAAAAACAGCTACACGCCCTCCAATCAGTACAAACGCACCTGTTGGATTGCCCTATAAGTGGCACACCATCTATGGCAGCAGCCAAGCAGGCTGTTCTCTTTGCTAGCGGAGAGGAGGTAGCTTATGATATCTGTGTACCTGTTTTTGAAGCATTTGCCACAAATTACTTCTACCTGGGCGCATTTGGAGCAGGCATGAAGATGAAGTATATAGCCAACCTGTTATTAGCGGCACACAACGTCGTGGCGGCTGAGGCGATGGTTATGAGTACCAAAGCAGGTCTTGATCCTGCTTTGGTCCTACAAGTCATTAGTCCAAGTATAGCCAGTTCCACCGCCTTTACGAGCCGCGCGCTCATGATGGTTGAGGGACGTTATCTACCGGCTCCAGGACCTATCGATACGATGTACGAGGTAATCGAACTGATACGGGATTTTGCAAAGAGTACCAACTGCCCAACGCCAATGTTCTCTCTAGCTGCACAATATTACGAACAAGCTATTGCTGAGGGGCGAGGAAAGCAGGACATTGCCTCAATGTACGCACTTCTTGGCAAAGAGGCTGGTCTTGAGGTCACATGAGTAACGAATTTCCTTCCTGCTGGATTGGAGGCCTTTCATGAGCGTATGGGGCGCGCTGCTCAGCAGCGCGAAATTCCACCTCCAGGAGGAGTGCTGGATGTTGAGCGCTACAAGAGCCTTGCCAAAGAGTATGGAACTGAAATCATAGCAGTACCTGAATGGAAGAAATAAGTACTCCAGAAGGAGATAACATAATGAGCGTAATTGAGTATGATACCTTTACATCCGGTCAATTAGATAGCACGAAGTGGCAGCCACTACAACTGCCGATGGGTGATGGGCAGATGTGGAACTACGGAGACTCCCAGGCAAAGGTCAGGGCACAGGGTGGAACAGTCGAGATCACCGTCAATCCATTTCGCCTCAAGCACGACCAGATTCATATGTTTGACGATCCTAAACATCTGGTTGTATCGCCACAACCAATTGAAGTTGCCGAGCAGGGAACTACGCGTATATCATGTGAGATGGCCTGTGAGTCGTATAACGGAAACAGCGATGACCTGTTAGATGGAATGACTGGACTCGTTGTCGCAGATTTCTCACAAGGTATGGTCTTTGACTGGATTTTGAGTGGAACAAGGGCGGGCATCATCTACGAACGCCTACCTATTCCAGGCGTCACGCCTGAAGGTGGAAGTTTCACGCACGTGGTCCAGTCACCGTTTGTAGCACTTAATCGTCCACGAGAGTTCCACCGCTACGAGGTGACACTCAATCGTTCACAGCATAGCTGTGAGTGGCTAGTCGATGATCGCCGCTTCTTCATCACCTATGATGTGCCAGTTGATGTGAAGAATATTACTCTGGGTCTTCTGATATGCACGCTGAAAGCGCCTGAACCAGGAGCTGGCAGCATCTCAAATCATGGTCAGGGTGCCACAGGTTTCTGGCGTCAACTCACAATAAGCACGGAGCCGACAACAAAGGGATGAACAAGAAACTAAAAGGAGTTATTCAATAGTGATTGAAAATGTATTCAAATGTGTGCAAACAAAGGAAAACAATCCTGTTGCAGAGGAATTGACAGCGCATGAGAACAGGTGCTCTACTCCCAATGTTCCAAAAAAGGAATGGTTGCGCATAACCACCTTTCCTCTGAAAAGAGGGGGAATGAGAAATCTAGGAACGTTTTTGCGGTTCCTTGCCTGGCTGAGGCCACACATGGAGCGGATCTCCATGCGGTGTTCGGATGTTTTCACCGGAATCGGGGTTTGCCCACCGTTGGAACAGAAAGTTGGAATAGGAAAATAGCCCAAATGGAGTTTTGGGGCCGGATATTAACGGAGTGGGAAACAACGACAAGCCACTCAAGATTCTCGTAAGAACGGCTTTTTCTATAGAAGAAAATCGCAAAAGGAGCGACCAGACAAGAGGCTGCTCATCTTTTCGCCTTACAGACTCTCGTTATCAATCGGCCTGAGGAGCATCTTCACAGCTTATAGCTGTTTCCCGCTCCGTTAATACCCGACCCCCTCTCGCTTCTTAACGTATTTTCTCTTGAAATGCTATGTTGAGACTGAATATCCTGTTATAGCATTGTTTCTTACTCTGCCTCCCAAACCTGCACTGTGTTATTGGTAAATGACTTACGACATGAGCGGGTTTTGCCCTCCGACGTTAGCACTTGCCCGTCCACTTGAGCAGCACAACCAGTATTCAAGTGGAGAGCCGCTCGAGAAGCGAATCGCTATGCACCATTTTTGTAAATTGAGTGCTCATGATTCGCCACAAAATTGGCCTTGAGTGTAGATCCCAGAATGAAGTGAACCCGAATCTGTACAATTATGCGGGAGGTGTCCCCTCTCGACAAGGAAGAACCGCCCGCATAATTCATCCAATTGTCTCCCAGCTAATGGGTCTGTCTCACATTTGGTGATGCAGAGGTCCTCTCAGCCCAGTTCTTGCTTGGCACCGGAGCCCTTTTGCTTCTTCATCCCTCCCTGTTGGGGTCCTCGCGCTTCTCGTCTGGTTTCGAGCCACTCGTCATCACCAAATGTGAGACAGACCCAGCTCATTCTGGGATTTACACGCCAACCGGCATATCGCGAGCGACAAGCGCAGAGGTGATTTTGAGGAAGAATCAAACCGTGATCACCAATGGCTCGCCGGTCGC
>CAXTXB010000155.1:0-272 GCA_964247965.1 uncultured Dictyobacter sp.
TCCTGGCTCTGATAGCGGAGGGAAATCACAGTAGAATCGATGGCAGCATCTTTGTGAATGTCTGCGCTAAAGGGTTGTTCTTGAGTCATAGGGCACCTTTTCCTCTCGATGTAGTTGGACTACCTCTATCATCTTATCACCAGAACCATCTACCTGCGTAAACTACTACCAACCCAATAATGACTACCAACCCAATAATGACTCCTAATGACTCATCCTAAACTTTGATACCGTTGGGGGGGGGGTTTTTTTTTTTTTTTGTTTTTTTTTGT
>CAXTXB010000155.1:282-1514 GCA_964247965.1 uncultured Dictyobacter sp.
GTATCAAAGTTTAGGATGAGTCATTAGAGATAGTATCCTGAGCTTGCAGCCTGGTAACTTGACAAAAAGCACAATCACTGCTATCATGTGTCTCGCACCGATCGTGTATGGTTTCATTATGCCCAAAAGTGCATCTTAAACCCTCAAGAACCACATAGAAACTTCATGTGGATCGATCCCCTACGCTGAATGGCCGGTATAAATTACTGCGCCAGAAGATCGGTTCGACCCTGCTTTCTTACAGAGAAAGCAAGAAAACGGCCAGGAGAATGGAACTGTCCGGGCAGGCGCACCACCCATGCCTCCCTCGTATCCACCTGGCAGTATGCATAGGGGCACATAAGGAGAAAGAACAAGCATGTATGCAGTAATCAAAAATGGTGGACGACAGTACAAGGTTTCCGCAGGCGAGAGACTCGAAGTGAACCGTTTAGCGGTGGAGGATGGCGCACAGATCCGCATCGCAGAAGTGATGCTGATCGGGGGCGCGGATCAGCCGATGATTGGCGCTCCATACGTGGAGAACGCAGAGGTGCTGGCAACCGTATTAGGCCAGGCACGCGGAGAAAAACTGATTGTCTTTAAGTACAAATCCAAGAAACGCTATCGCCATCGTCGCGGCCATCGCCAGGAACTGACGGTCCTGTCTATCGATGATATTCTTTCGAATGGCAAGAGCCTGCTCTCTGACGAAGAGAAGCGAAAGAGTGAATTGCGGGCTTCTAAGTTTGCCCCCAAAAGGGACACTGCAGAGACCCAGGATAGTGTGAGAACGAGTCCAGTCACTACGGTTAGCGAAAGCAGTACAGAGGAGTAATCATGGCACATAAAAAAGGTGTAGGTAGCTCTCGTAACGGTCGTGACAGCAAGCCAAAGATGCTTGGCGTCAAGCGTTTCGATGGCCAGCTTGTTACCGCCGGCAGCATCATCGTTCGCCAGCGCGGCACAAAGATTCGCCCAGGCTCGAATGTTGGAGTTGGTCGCGACCATACTCTCTTTGCCTTAGAGCATGGCTATGTGAAATTCGGACATGATACACG
The DNA here is from genome assembly GCA_964247965.1 of uncultured Dictyobacter sp. GTDB lineage: Bacteria > Chloroflexota > Ktedonobacteria > Ktedonobacterales > Ktedonobacteraceae > Dictyobacter. Next base: position 1,323 of record CAXTXB010000155.1, read on the forward strand.
TGAGCGTCGCTCTGTGAGCATCGTGAGCGAGTTCCCCAATCGCCCATCAATGGCAGAACTGCTCGCGCCTAAGGAAACAGCGACCGTCTCTGAAGCATAATATTACACATGGGTCATCCCGAACTTGATACCCTTGGGGGGGGGGGTTTTTTTTGGTGGGGGCGGAAAAAAAAATAAACGCTGAGGAATAGG
>CAXTXB010000155.1:1524-5175 GCA_964247965.1 uncultured Dictyobacter sp.
ACAACGCTTCTTAAGCTCAGCAACTTCCTCTTTTATAACAAACAGCAAAAGCAATCAGGTAAACCTCTCAACATATTAGGAAAGAAGATGCAATAAAGATTAGCACCTAGTGTACTTGCTGCGCATCTAAAAATGCCTGTATCGCTTGCTCAGCATCGGGAACTGTACTTATTTTCACTATCAGCCGCCGAAGCTGGGTTGCATCTTTAATATTTTCGACCTGTGACTCAGCAAATTGTCCTAGCCCTGGCAAACGCTCACGAACAACATCGATAATAGCCTGCCGTAGTGCTGTAAGTTGTCCCTGTTCACGGCCCTGCTCAAGACCCTGTTCAAGACCTTTGGAGATAATCTCTTTATAGAAGGGGGACTCGCTAATAATTTCGTGCATAGACCTGTAATTCCTTTCTAACCAGGGCAAATCCTGTTGGTTTGAGCGCTGCAAAGAGAATGTTGCTATGGCGAAGGCGATAAAGGTAATATTTTTGTCGGCAACCGTCTCCAGTTCACTGAACATGCGTTGAACAACTTCTCTAGTTGCTCCCGCTTTTGTTAGTGTCAGGAATGGCAAGAGCCCTGGCTGCCCTATTCGTATTATATCTTCCGCTGTAAAGTCTCTGATCTCAATAGTTTCATAATAGAAGCTGACGATTTCTTTCCCTGTTGACAGCGTTCGCACAAACGGTGAGGGGGCAATACGCCCATCTTCTAACAAATGGAGAACACAAGAGATAACGGGCAATTGATATTCGTTCCAGATCAGGACATTATACTCTAGAAGACGTTGCGGCATGGTTGAGTCCTTGTAGGCCTGGAACTCGAAGTGGATCAGCATAGTTTTACCTTCTAGCTGCACTTCCACCAGTCCATCGGTGGTTCGTTGGTGACTTTGAAGCTTTTGTGGCTGTTCTTGAATGTATTTCGCACCATGTAAAAAAAGATCAACGAATGCTTGTGGACTTGCACGTAAAAGGGCGAGCATACTCTCATCCCAATGTTTAGCCATAAAACGTTTCCTCCCCTCTACATATCACTACCTTTACAATCTATAGTAGCACACATAATCGTTGCTGTCGAGTTTCAGGAGAAAAGTACTTCTGGAATATCGTTCTCTTGCTCTTTCGTCTTATCAGTGAAATTTAAAGAGTAGTTAGTGGATTTTAACAGGTTGGTTAGTAAAAAAGAAGATCTCGTGAACATTCAAGTAGTTCACGAGATCTTCTTTTTTTATGACCAGCTTTTTTAGAGAAGAGAATAGTCAGGTCTATTTACAACCTTCGACTAATTGTTGTTACTACCCTGATTCATTTGACCTACGTTTAGTTTCTGGTGGCGCCTGCCCTTATTGTCCTGGTTTTGTTGACCCTGATTTTGATTCTTGTCCTGCTGATTCTTGCTTCCACTATTGCCATTATCCCCACTATGATCGTTTGGACAATTAAGGTCTGCACTATTATCATTACCATTCAGCTTAAAGCTGCAGGTCTGATCATCGACTTGCGTCTTGCCCTGACAATTCTGGGCGAGCATACCATTGGTAACACAGTTTGATGTATCGATGGACTGCATACCGAAGACGGTGGCCGAGATGGCGACGTTATCACCATTGTTCTTTACCTTGATAGGGCTTTTCGTGTCGAGCAATTCCTGGCAGTTGAGGCCCATGGGACCAAAGGAAGTGTTGAAGCGCTGCGCCAGGAAGGTAAACAGGTTATTGGCGGCGGCGCGATCGGGCGAAGGCTGTTCCCTGGTTAGCTTCGCGTCTACCAGAATGCGTTTAGGGCCGATGGCTAGCAAGCTCTTGCAATATGCCTTTGTACTCGCATTATCGAGGTCATCTACGTTGGACTGATCGACACCTGCTCGATAAAGGTTTAGCTTGCGCAGGCTGTGGTCATCGCCAATTTTGACCATTGGATCGCCGGCAGGTACGACGGCGATGGGATTGGCTTGATGCGCCGCGGCCTGTAGTTCATCCAGAGGCAGAGCGGGAGTCATCTGACCCGGATCAGCCAGATCGGGAGCCATCCAGGCCTTGCAGCCCAATGCTCCATCCAGTGCGACAGATAACAAGCGATTATCGCTGCCATTCACCAATATTTTTTCATGTGATAATTGTCCGGTGTTCGCGGCGTTCATTTGCGCAGTACGCCCCTTACCATCAGTAAGATAAGCGGTAATCACGTTGTCGCTTTGATCCTGGTCCACCACTCCGAAGTCGCGAACGGTGGGGCAGGTTAAACCATCTTTGCCTGTTCCAAGAGCGGGTGGAACCAGTTTGCCAGCCTGGATTGCCTGATTGGCGGCGGCGAAGAAGGCAGGAGCATTACAGTAAGCAAATTGACCAAAGAGCGACTTCTTCAAACCACCGACACATTTGCCGTCCTGCAGGCTGTTATCGTTACTCTTTAACGTCAAATTAGTGCCGTTAAAGCCAAACCAGAGCGCTACGATCGCGCCCTTCGGCAGCTTTGGCACTACAGGGGCAATAGCCGGTTTCTTGCCTTTATTAGTGACCAGAGGATTGTAAACAGATATCTGATTCGTGGCAGGATCAAATACAGCTCCCTGTACGAATGCCGTCTGCAACTTGTTTGCTTCATTGCAGTTGTTATTATCATCGGTTGCAGTTAGTTGATAGGGTGTCGCCAACCCCTGAGCACTCAGCGGCTGTGGAGGTACGATAAGCGTACAGTTGACAGCGTCATCGGCTGCACGCGTGCTGCTCTTCTGCTGGAACGCTACAAACGCGCCCGCACCCAGAACCAGCAGTAGCGTTATTATCGCTCCGCTGAACATAAATGGCGAAAAACGTCGTCTCTTCCGTGGACTTTTTGATTCGCGATTTTGCACATATGGATTCGGTGATTGTGGCCGCATTAACGTCTGCATAAATACTACTCTCTTCTCCCCGAGATTTTCCCTGAATAGCTCTGTGTGGCTTCATGCAAGGAGTATCTTATTTAATACATTAGTCATATGTCTGTAAAAATTTGAGCCGGTCCTACAAGGGGGATATTACCACAGAGGCGCGCATTCAGAGCAAAACAGGTTAAGATTTGGTAGTAAAGTACTAAACCAGGTAAATAAATAGCAATCAGGACGTGGATGTAAGAGGATACTTATTTGCGGGCGAGAAATAATATCTCAACCACAATAGCTGCAGCTAAAATGACAAAGGCCATAAAGATATTCCAGCTATCCAGTGCGCGGAAGATTAAGTTGAGGATGATAACCAGCGCTGCCAGCACACCCTGGCGAATGGCAGAGCGCATTGTCACATGATAGCGCTGGGCGGAGAGCAGTCGTCGGCCGAGTACATAAGCAAGCGGCGTAAATGTACTGGTCAGCGCCACCAGCAAGATGAAGAGAACGACCACAAACGACAGAGTGGTAAGTGGTGGAACATAGTAGGTGAACAGAAATAGTCCACCCCAGGATAGTAAGGCTATAGCTATCAGCGTATAAAGTGATACGCGACTAGTCATCGTCATCTATAATACGCCTGCCATTCTCTAAGTACGTCTAGAAGTACGTCTAGCGCAACAAGTTGAAGCCCTTGTTTCCATTTAGTGGGGCATCAGTGCGACGGCGGTCCTCCCTGGTCTCACGACTAAAATATTGACGCCACAGGTCGGGAGCATCCTTACT
>CAXTXB010000155.1:5185-8419 GCA_964247965.1 uncultured Dictyobacter sp.
GCCATGCTGTGTGTAGCGCGTGCGCACACGACAGATAACGGGAGTGTTGACGGCTGCCCCTGCGACTATCACCTGGCCCTTAGAGAGCGCGGGCAGATTATCGAGCAGATCGCGCCCTACCCCTTCAATAGCCGCCGCGACGCTCTTCTGATCAATTTCATTCACTATACGCATAATACACTGTGTTTGGCACTGGCTCAAGACGTCCGCATCAAGCTTCCCTGGACGTTGACTAATAAGTCCTACTCCGATGCCGAACTTACGGCCCTCGGCGAGCACCTGCTTCAGAATTGAGGTAGAGACCACACCTGTGCCACCAGGGGCAAAGTGATGGGCCTCTTCTATTAAGACGAATACAGGGTAGGGAAGATAAGATTCGCCAGAATGGACTTTCCCGCGCTCGGTATCCATACGCGCTTGATTGAGGCGGCGCAGCAGGGTTGCGACAATTACCTGCTGATCGCGCTCATCGATCTCGTTGAGTTGTAAGACAGTACATTGACCAGGTTTGAAGATCTCTGGCAGATCCAGGTGCTGGGTATCGTCAAAGGTAAAGCTATGTTCAAAGCGCTGCTCCACGCGCCAGGTGAGCGCATGCACAGTGCTAGAATCGTCGGCCCCCTCGCTATCTTCGTCGTTTTTCTGCCGCGAGACAGCTTTGATCGCCTGCTTTAAGTCCGCCACGCCCCAGGGATGGCCGCGCCGATTCTCCTGCACCTTGCGCAGAGCCCGGCTCAACAGATATTGCTGCTTCTCCGTCATCTCTGGTAGAAGCTGGCGCATATCGCCGATATTTAGCGTTGAGATACGCACCTTGACCTGCTCTGGCTTGTAAACCTGTACCTGCGCATGATAGCCACTCCCAACTCCATCGCCCGTCTCAGAGAACGACAGGCACGGCGTTCGGCATGCGCGTCAGTAGTGAGCCAATCGTCGCCGAACCCGGCTGTTTATCCTGCTTCCGGCTCAAAATTTCGGAGAGCATGATATCGTCGGCCAGGAAAATCTGCTTACCAGACTGGGGAGGAATCCATGGATTGATAAACGAGCCGGTAACAGGATCATAGTAGCCCATAATTGCTACATGCAACTCAAAGAGCTCGTTTGTACGGGCGTTATAGCCAACCATGGCTGCCACCTGTGCGGGCGCAATCTCTGGCTCGCCCAAAAACGTATCAGGATAGAGCTGGAGGGGTTCGCGCTTCATAACGCGGCCCAGCACACGCCGAATGGGTGCGTTCACAGCCGTGCCGTGGAAGGCTACGAAGTCGGGATCGGCCAGTTCATAATAGACATATTCGCCATTTTTAAGCACCTGATCATCATCGCGCGAAACAAACGTATACTCATGGTTCGCCTCACCCGGCCCTTTTGTAATACCGACAGGTTTGCGGGCCGGGCGGAGGGCGGTTGGGGATATTTGCTGGGGATCAAGCATGAACGAGTACCTCCGCTAACCAGTAGTTTCCACTTTAAGTCGCCAGGCAAAGTTGCGCTTCACAATAGAAAGGACCGAGAGATTCTGCGGGAACAGGCGCTCCAGCTGATCAATAATCCTCAACGTCACCATGGGAAGCAAGCTATTGCGCTGAGAGATAATATGCGGTAGATACCCCATATGCAAATATGACTGTTGAGCATCAGGACCACTGACCGGGTCGCTAAAATAGTGAAAAGTGCGCACTTCATCATCGGTCATTGTCTCAATTTCACTGTCCAACTCAAGGGAGAGTAAGGGGACACCGTGCATAGTCGAGAGGACCTGGGGCTCTTCGCCGGGCAAGCGTTGTTGTTCCATCATACCCAATAGCATAATATAAATCAAGATGGCTTTCTCAGAGATATAATCGGGCGAGAATAATTCCACCTGCGTCTCATTAGAAAGACGTGGTCCCAGTGCGCCAAAGGCCGGATTTTGCAGGATCGTATCATAAATAACGCCGACCGCATAGGTTACAGGTTCCTGGCGCAGTCCAAGCACATAATCTAACGCCGCATCAGGATCATCAGCATGCTGTGACCGCACAGCCACACGTACAAAGCGACCAAAGGCATAATCAGCGGGACCCGGCTGAGTCTCAACCTCACGCGGCCCATAAATCTGGCAGACATAATTAATATGCGAATCTGATTTGACAATTTTCCCGATAACCATATCTTCAAGTACCTCTCGGGGATTTCTTCTTGTTTCATCTGAACAAACTATGCTCTTACTTACCTGGCGCTGGACTTCCGGATCGGCAGCGCATGTGTATCGCCCTGGGAGCACTTACACATACCAACGATTAGAACAAATGCTTTGGCGGCATTATAACACAGACAAGGGCTTTTTGGGTGGATAAATAGGCAAGCAGGGTCACAAATGCGACAAAAGTCGGAGAACAAAAATCACACACAACCAAGCTTCTGCTTGACAACAGACTACTCCATCGCATACAACTAAATATGTGAACTGCTCAAGGATGCTCTTGCTGTAAGACACAGCCAGAACAAATTGATACCCCAATGTCAATCAGGAGGTACATGACCTCCTACCATATTTGAGTAAGGAGAAACGTTCTATGGCTTTTGAACTTCCACCACTTACCTACGCTTACGATGCATTGGAACCTCATATTGACGATCAGACAATGCACCTGCATCACGATAAGCATCACGCGACCTACGTGAATAACCTGAATACAGCATTACAGGGTCACGAGTTCGCCAATCTCTCAATTGAGCAGGTGATACGCCGCCTCAACGAGGTTCCCGCCAGCGCGCAGACCGCTGTTCGCAACAATGGTGGCGGACATTACAACCACAGCATGTATTGGGAAATCATGGCTCCCGGCGGAAGCAAAGAGCCGACAGGCGAGCTGGCCAGCGCCATCAACGCCAAATTCGGTTCCCTTGATGCTTTCAAACAAGCTTTCAACGACGCTGCCACGAAGCGCTTCGGCTCCGGCTGGGCCTGGCTTGTCCTTGATAAGACCGGCAACCTGGCTGTAACCTCAACTGCGAACCAGGATAGCCCGCTCACAGACGGAGACTTCCCAATTCTTGGAAACGATGTGTGGGAGCATGCATACTACCTGAAGTACCAGAATCGCCGACCTGAATACCTCAGCGCCTGGTGGAACGTTGTTAACTGGGACGTGGTTGCAAAGCGTTATGCCCAGGCACGCACTGGCACAAACTAAATACAACACGTACTCAAGCAGAGAGCTGAGAAAGGAGCCGATCGTCGATTGA
>CAXTXB010000155.1:8429-10560 GCA_964247965.1 uncultured Dictyobacter sp.
GCTCCTTTCTCAGCTCTCTGCTTCATTTCTCTGCCTGATCTAGAACAATCCTGAATCTTAAAATTACACAATAATCTTCACAGCAATTTTATAAAATTACACACAAAATGTATTGACAGAATCCCAACTCCGCTCTACACTATCTCCAGGTCTCGTATCGTAAGGCAGTTGTAGTGTAGAAAGGATGGGTTATGTTCACGATACTGAAACAACAGTTCAAGCACAGAATTGCACGTTTCATCTATGACTTCTTGAGAACCGGTTATGACTTGGAGCATTGGACACGCACCGTTGCCTGCTCCTGCTGCGCGAAACCCATTGCAGCGGATGGACGATTTTGTACGTATTGCGGCTGGGCTGTTACTTTACCAGCATATACAGAATCGAGTACAAAGAGTGTAAAAAGTACCAGCATTTCTTGCGACCCCCGAAACTCTGAACCAATCAACTTAGAACCCATAACTATTATGTTTCCTACTCACAAAACAACAAGACGCCATTTCCTCAATTATGTGCGCATGCAAAGGGACCAGGTTGGCCCCGCGACGCAAGCACATCGCAGCTTTCAAGATTATGAACAGAGAAAATGTTGACCAGCATCAAACATGAGCATAGAGGCATGTTGGCATACATAGAACCTCAAAGCTTCAGTAAACTTTTGAAGTCAAGGCTCATCTCGACAAAGAAATAGTACTTCTTCCCATTTCTATTGACTTATCCACATTTCCTTGTAGGAAGTGTGGATAAGTGTTAGCAAATGTGGATAAGTCAATCCTTGTTGCACCTGTCTTCTCTCTTCTCTCACACATTTTTACGCCTTCAGCGTGTATCTAATCTTTTCGATTGTCATACAGTCTATGCATTTCTGCTATGTGGAGTGGGCTGTACCGTCGACGACGCGGTAGCTGTGTGCGCGCTGCAAAACCTGGCTGGGGAAGCTGGTGGCATCGGTTGAGGTGAGTATAACCTGTTCATAGTTTGCAACCTGATCGAGTAAATACTCGCGGCGCGAGTTGTCCAGTTCGCTGAACACGTCATCTAACAGGAGGATGGGTTGATCGCCTGTACTCAGATGCATAAAAGAGAGCTCGGCCAGCTTGGCCGAGAGGGCAGCGGTACGTTGTTGACCGCGCGAACCGTAGGCGAGCATGTTGGCCCCATTCACCAGAAACTCCAGGTCATCGCGATGGGGGCCTAACAGGCATACGCCTTGCATAATCTCTTTTCTACGTGCCGCCTGTAGTTGTGCGCGAAAATGCTGTGGGGCATCAACGGTAGTCCAGGCATCCTCAAGTTTGAAAGAAGGGCGATAGACGATCTGCAGCTTTTCGCGTCCTCCACTGATCGACTGCTGAAATTCGTTTGCCTGCTGATTAAGCGTCGTGATCATGCGCTTGCGCTCGAAGACGATCTGGTTGGCGAGTTGAGTGAGTTGTTCATCCAGATAGTTCAGCATCATGGGAGCTTCCTGATTCTCACGAATACGCTTGAGCAGGGCAGAACGCTGTGCCACAATCTTACGATATTTGACCAGGGCCTGGCAATAATTTGGTTGCACCTGGCAGAGGGCGCGATCGAGGAAGCGGCGGCGCTCATCGGGTCCTCCATCCACAAGATGCAGATCGGCCGGCGCAAATAGCACGACCTTCATTTGCCCGATCATATCCATTGTACGCCTGGGCACGCCATTTACCTTGTAGCGTTTGCGCGACGCGCCGGGGGGCAATTCAATTGCACGTGTAGGAAGTTCGTTTGGATCAACAACAGGCGGATTCGGGTCAAAGACGATCATCTCAAGCTCGACGGTATCTTCACAGCGCCGCACAGTCCCATCGAGGTGGGCCGTATGGTCGGGAGCGTGCCAGTATACCACCTCGCGATCGTTGGAGGCATGGAAAGAACTGGCCGTGGCGAGCATACTTATGGCCTCAAGCAAGTTGGTTTTTCCCTGTGCATTCGCGCCATGAAACAGGAAAAGTCCGGGTTTCAGAGAAAGCTCTAATTGTTTATAATTTCGAAAGTCGGTTAACGCGAGGTGAGAGAGATACATGCACCCATCCGTGGGAGAGATAACACGATGTATATAATGACTCAACCCGAATTTTTGAAAAATGAGGAATATCGTGTTTTA
>CAXTXB010000156.1:0-1522 GCA_964247965.1 uncultured Dictyobacter sp.
ACGCCATAGAGCCTCTTGTAATACTCGGCCGCCCGCTCATAATTTCCCATACGCCGGAACAGCCCACCTAGCGAACCCAGAGCCTCTTCGAAGTCCGGCCGCAACTCAACCGCCCGCTCAAGATCTGCAATCGCCAGGTTATACTTTACAGACCGCTGTTCAGCATCCCCCGTCGCCGCATATTCAGCATCCGCCTCCCGCCGATACACCAACCCTCGCTGCTTATACGCATCAGCAAAATCAGGCTGCAGCGCGATCAATTGGTGAAGATACGCTATTGCCTGCTCATACGAACCAATGTCGTTACATAAGCGACTCAACGCAAAGAGAACATCTATATCCTCTTTTTTTACAATATCAGACTGCGTGACTCGCGAGACCTGTATGCTCCAGGCAGCTTGATAGGCCTGAATAGCTTCCTCAACCCTCCTCAAACTTTCATATAGCCTACCAAGCTTAACATAAGCTCCCGCGTCGTGATTAATCCTTGCCCTACTCTCTAACTCCTGTATTTTACTCTCATCGTTGTCATTTGCTAGCGGCTCATTCCCATTGAGCTCTTCTATAACGTTTCGTAGCCCTCTGACAATATCTTCAAAAGCTTCGTCGCGATTCTGCCACATAGTTATAGGCATTCCGTTTCTAGGAAGCCCCAGAATGCTGCTAAGAGGAGTATTCACCTCTCCAGGAACGGGTCTCAAGAATATAGGAATTGTTATAATCTTACCTTGCTCACGCATCTCCATTGCTCTCTGTACCTCTGTTCTACTGACGAAGTCCGAAGTCAAAAAATCTGGACTGATAAGGAAGAGCACAATGTCAGAATTGTCGAGGTTTTTAAGAAGCTCAGTTCTCCAGTCTACGCCGGGACGAAGCATCCTATCATCCCATCTATCATCCCATATTTGGACAAGGCCTTGCGCCGTCAAAATGGACAAGTGACGTTGCAACTCATCTGAGAATTCTAGATCTTGATGTACGCAGGATATGAAGATTTTGACAGCTTTCGTTGATGTATCGGTATTTTGTATGGTTGATGAGTCTACAGCTCTTTTCGAGAATTGTTGTAGAGATTGTAGCAGCATTTCTCGCGCCGTCTCCTCATCCTGTCCAACCAGATCGAGGTACTGTATTGATGCAAATATTCCTTGAGGTGTACATTCGCGGACACGTATCGGTAGTAGCAGTCTTTTCTCTTGGCGTTGACTCTCGGCCAGGATTGCGGTCCACTCTTTTTGTACATTGTCTACACTTAAATAATCGGGTGAGAGGAGGGCGATTGTGTGGCGGGCTCGATTGCGAACGAAGCTAGTGTCGATGTCGGTTCTGCTGGTGATGCCAAATACGAAGCCCCAAGTTACACTGTAGCCGCCATCTTGCAGTTGTTGAGCAATTCGTTGAGCTTGCTCATGGTCGGCGCTGTGGTGGCTGATGTAGAAGTCGCTTATCTCGGTTGCTTGCTGTATGCTGCCGTCTGGTCCCTCGCTTGCTCGCTCTTCTCTATTTGTGGATAGGTTTACTC
>CAXTXB010000156.1:1532-5855 GCA_964247965.1 uncultured Dictyobacter sp.
GCTCTACGGCAGCCTCGTCGCGACGCTGCGGCCGGACCGGCGGGTCCTCGTCAACCGCGACAGCCTCGGCACGGTCGCGGGCGCGGGGCGGCGCGCCCCCCCCCCCCCCCCGCCCCCGCCCCCCCCCCCCCCCCGCCCCCCCCCCCCCCCCCCGCCCCGGCCGAGGAGGGCGTGGGCTTGTTCCTGGGCGTAGGTGAGTAGGGGTTGGAAGCCTTCTAGTTGGGCGAGGGGTTCGGCGAGGGTGCCTAGTGTTTCTAGCAGGGAGGCGATGCGGACTTGTTCGAGGCTATCGTTGTTGTAGAGTACTTTGACTGTGGCGGCGAGTTCTTGTGCGGCCTGGCCGGGTTGGGTGTAGGCCAGGGCGGTCCATTTCTGGCTTTGGGCGACTTCTACGAGGGTGGGGTCGGAGCTTGTTAGCTGTTCCTGGGCGTAGCTTTGTAGGAAGTCGGCGAGTTCTTGTATGCGGGCGGTTCCGAAGTTGGGGTTGGCTTGCAGTTCTTCTAGTAGTTGCGCTCGGATGGTGATGTCCATTTCGTAGAGTTCGTAGCCGCTGTCGACTTCCTCGCAGAGGGGGGAGAGCAGGAGGTCGGCGACGGCTATCCAGGGGATGGTGAGCTGTTCGTCGTTGCTGGTGCGCTGAAAATTTTCGTGCAGGCGGTAGAGGAGGTCGGGGGTGAGCGCCAGGGGGAATGCTGCGTGCTGGGCGAAATAGAGATGGGCTTCTTTGAAGCGCTTACGGAATGCTTCGATGCGCCGTCGTGCTACTTCTGGGCGTATGCCGCGTGATATGGATTTGATGATTTCGGTCATAGCTTCTGCCGCCTTTTTGCATTCAAGATGTATAACGACCACGGAGTACGTTTATCGCCTGCTCCAGCCCTTTACGGCTAATGTCGAACATGGGTGTTAAGCGCGCGATGGCTTCTGCTGTGGTGTCGGTTCAGCCATGCTTGGTAGCGCACGTGTTCTTTTATCTTTTCCAGGAAGCTTTCGGTTCTTTCATAGCGCCTCTGGTCGAAGGTTCCACGTGCCGCGCCGGCGTCGCTGAAGATAAGCATGGACGAGCGTTCGTAGTGTAGATGGCTCATTACGTCGCTTATCTTCACGTCTTCTTGATACGATCGGCTGAGGAAGAGTCTGTCGAGCGGATAATTGTGGAAATAGTAGATGCCGATGTCAGTGAGGCGTCCGCCGCGTAGTGCGGTTTCGGCGAGCCGATTCGATAACAGATGGAAAGGGACCATGGAGCCGCCCTGGTCGATGAGCAGGAGTATTTCGGCCCGGTTGACGTAGCGTGGCAGGACGATGGGTTCGAGCAGGAGGCCGAGGCGTTCGATCTCTTCGATGGTTTTCTCGACGTCTAGCTCCACGGGCGGTCCCTCGCGAACCGGATGGCGCAGGTAGCGCCAGCTCTGCTTCATCTGACGGCGCGTGACTGGAAAATATTCGTCGCTGCGCACAAATCTTTTATGGGGCATCTCGTCTCTACTGCTCGCATGTAGTACGGCCTGGACTGTCTGCTGCTCTATGCTTGGCAAAATGTCCGAGGGCGTATCGACCTGGAGAGATGCTTTATCGCCTGACTGGCCGGTTGGTGTTCGTGTATCTTGTACTTGGGTAGTTGAGCGTGAGTCGTCACCAGAGAGCGTATTCTGTTGTCCCGGTTGCATGATTTGCGGAAAGATGCGTTCAAATATGCGCAGGTCATCCTCTGATTTGATCCACAGCGTCTTGCACAGATTATAGAGCGATTCCAGGTCCGGTGTACCGAAACCACCTTCTAGCGCTGTCAACAGAAGCTTGTATTCGTCTATGCCGAGCGGTATGTCCGCCAGGCGCAGGCTTGTAAAGAGCTTATAGAGCGGCAGCGTCACGATAATGCCCCCGTATTTCTGAGTTTTTGATAGTGCTGGTCCTCTTCTCGTTTGAGAAGTGTGCTGGCGTGGGGCAACTCACTCCCATTGAGTTTTTCTAATACTGCCTGTTCAGAAGTGCCCTCAGCATCGAACTGCAGGGCATTCACCCAGTCGATAAGTTCGCTCGTGCTCACCTTTTTTCCGCCGCCCCTTTTATCCTGCTTCATCTTCTGACGCAGCTCTAGAAAACGCTGGACGGCTGCGTCTATAATGCTCGGTGTCGCATCGGGACAATGAATATTGATGATCTCGGTCAGGCGTTGCTCGTCGGGGAAGTTGATGTAGTGAAAGAGGCAGCGGCGTAAGAACGCATCTGGCAGGTCTTTCTCGTCGTTGCTGGTAATAAAGATAATTGGTTCAGCATCTTTTTTTGCGGTCACGGTCTCATTCGTCTCTGTAATCACAAATTTCATTTCATCGAGTTCAAGCAACAGGTCGTTGGGGAAATCCAGGTCGGCTTTGTCGATCTCGTCGATGAGCACTACGGTCCTTTCAGCGCTTTTAAAGGCCTCGCCCAGGGGTTGTATACGAACGTAGTTGGCCGGGTCGAGATCAATTGGACCGAGTGCGGGTGCCGAGGAGAGCTGTGCATCGCGCAGGCGTCCCAGGGTGTCGTATATATAGAGGCCGTCGCGCGCACGACTCGTGGATTTAATGTACCAGGCCTTGTATTGCAGTCCCAGCTCACGCGCCACGGCGGCGGCGAGCCGCGTTTTCCCGCAGCCGGGCTCGCCCTTGATTAAAAGCGGTCGCTTGAGATAAATGGCGAGATTGACGGCATCGATTAGAGCTTGATCGGGTAGATAGCCGTAGAGCGGACGCCCGTCTTTGTCCTCTTCGCCCGGCTGCGGCTGGAGCTCTCCTGTATATGTGTATCTAAGCCTTGTCTCATCTGCTGATTCCATACGTATCACCACGCCCTTTCCTGGTCGTACAACTCATAACCACATATTTTATATATTCGTTCGAGCACCGTTCCAGGTATGCCGCCCTGTACGAGAATCTCCTGCGGTGTCAGCGTGTACGGTAGCCCGTATCTATCAATCTCGTTCTCGATCCAGTTTTCAACATCGTTATAGGTAAACTCGCGAATCCTTTTCAACTTAACGGGCATATCTGGTGTCGCGAGCTGCTCTTCCCAGCGGATATTCCATTCTTCAACATTGCCCAGATTATCTACCAGGAAGAGTAGCAGATAGTTGCTCGATCGCTCTTGCAATTGACCGTTTCGCTGTATAGTCTCTACGAGCGGTTCCCAGAAATCGTGCAGAAACTCCTGTATATATTGCTCCGTTGCACCATCGATGTCCGTAAGTATAAAAATCATGGATTGCTTTTGCCATAAATTATAGACTTGTTTAACAATAGCTTCAGGTGCTGTCTGCAGATTTCGATCATCTAGCCATCTACTCAGGCTAAACCACAAACGCCCCAGATTTCTGCCGGCGGACTTGTTGGTGAGCTGAAATTTGAATGGCGGTTTATTCGTGTTCTCGATTGCTGCATTCTTCAACAGTCGGTGCAGCAGCCACGCTTGCCCATAATCCATCTCGCCATGAATAAGAAAAGCACCCACATGGACCTTGTTCTCAATAACCTTACGAAACGTCCGCGCCTGCTCTCGGTAGTCCAACGAAAGCAACGCCGTGTGCAGGTTATCTACAGAGATGCGCCTCGCTGCCGTAGCCGTAGTCTGATTCTCCTCTAGCAGCTTGATCGCCTTCTTGATACCCCGGACAACATCGACAAATGCCTCATCACGATCATCCCATTTCGTTACCGGCTTTCCTCCTTTAGGCAGAGCCTGCAGCTCATTAAAGGGCGTATTCTCCCAATCAACAGGGCGGAGAATTATAGGAATAATATGGGCCTCTCCTCTTCTGTGCCTCTCCATCGCCTCCTTCACCTCAACGGTCTTAATATAATCTGAAGCCATAAAATCGATACTGATGAGCAATAAAATAACCCGAGCAGATCGCAACTGCTGTAAAATAACCTCATTCCACATCTCACCCGCTGTTATCTCCTGATCGCTCCAAAAGATCGACAGGTCCTTCGACGGTTTTAAAAACTTCATCAGCTCTTCGTATAGCTCTACATCTTTATGTGAATAAGAAACAAAGCCATGTATTTGATCGGCCATACAATATATCCCTATAAACAGCTATACTAATTTAGTACAGTTAAGTATAGTACAACAGCCTTTAATATTCAATCCACCCCACCCTGCGACTCACCCTTCTCTCCGCGCCCATGCATCCGCACGCCTCCGGCGTGATCCCTTCTATTTATTTTGCTTTTTGTAATAGGTCATCCCAAACTTTTGAAAAATCATAAATATCATGTTTTTACCTGCTCTTTTCGCAGGGAAGAGTGATCGGGTAAAAACCCGGATGGGGCAAAAACA
>CAXTXB010000156.1:5865-10548 GCA_964247965.1 uncultured Dictyobacter sp.
CGCCTTCCACCCCACCCCCCCCCAAAACCCCATGGGGATGGTCGCTACGCGGAGTGAGCCGGTTGAATGGAGGAGATCGGTCTCATCGCTCTTACGTTGATGCGTCTTAGACCGTATTTATTCCGTCCCTCCTCCCACCACCGCTTATACCCTTGCACTAAATTCACTATGTGCAACTAATACCCGTATTCGCTATACTATACCCGTATTGATGACGCCTTGTTCGATCGTCCTTTGAGGAGGCAGCGGAAAAGACGCTGGTCGTGAATAACCACTTGCCCTTTTTACCAGGTTTTTTCTCCGAAATAAAGTGGTACTTTTTCGAAACTTAACTATAAGATGATCAGAGGTTGTGTTGAAGTATCTGATCTATAACCTGAATCTCATCATTGGTCAATTTCCATTCAAGCAGGCGCGGCAGGGCTCGCGCCTCTTGCTCATTCCGAATGCCGATGATAGCTCCTGTCACGGCCGACTGCCGCAATACCCAGGCGATAGCAAGTTCAACCAACGTTCTCTGATGTTCGTGGGCAATACTCATCAATTTGGCATTCATTTGCTTGATTTGTGTGTAGCGGGACCTCTGGGCAAAGGGAAGGCCTCGCCGAAAGTCTTGCTCATCAAGGGCATCAAGATCGAATCCGTCTGTTAAAAAACCACTTGCGAGAGGTGACCAGCATAGGACGCCAATCTTCTGCTGCTGTGAAAAGGGCAGGACATCGTGCTCGATATCTCGATAGAGCATGCTGTACTGGTGTTGATTAGAAGTAATGGTAGCGAGAGACTGTGCTCGCTGTATGAGCGGAATTGTGTGGTTCGATAAGCCTGCGTAGCGCACCTTTCCTTCCTGAATGAGCTGCTGTACGGCCATCCAAGATTCTTCAATCGGCGTGGTCGGGTCGGGGTCATGAAACTGATAGAGGTCGATGTAGTCGGTCTGTAAGTTGCGTAGGCTGAACTCGATCTCGCGACGGATGTTCGCGGGCGTCAAATTCTCGCTTTCGTGCCCTTGCTCGTCACGAATTGTGCCGCATTTGGTAAATAGATAGATCTTCTCGCGTTTTCCCTTCAACGCCTTTCCCACAAGGTGTTCAGCGCGTCCCCAGCCATAAAACGGCGCGGTATCAATCCAGTTGATTCCAAGATCAAGCGCAGTTTCAATGGCCCTGATGGCATCCTCTTCACTTTGCGGTCCCCAATTGATCCTCCAATTTGGTGTAGAGCCTATAGGAGCTGTGCCAATACCAACACCCGTGATCATCAGGTTGCTCTGCCCCAGTTTCCTTGTTTCTAAAATTGTCATGTCGCCTCCCACCTATAAAGAAATAGTTATTCCCTTTAGTCTAGTTCATCAAGTGATTGCCCACAATAGGCAAGAGGCCAGCTATTGCACTGTACCAAAGTACAGCCTGGCGGGTAAGGGCAGTTGCGTGACGACAATCCCTGGCTGTCATGCGGTGAGGGATTGTCGTCACGCAGTCCTGTTGTGGAACGTCGAGTCGGGCATTCTCATTTTGTCTTGTGTATGCTATGCTATCTTTATTGAACAAGAGGGGAGGGATAGCGGTATTTCTTAGGAAAGGTTCGTATGGTTGATTATATAGGACAGCAGCTTGGCAATTATCAGCTTACTCGTTTGATTGGAGAGGGTGCTTTTGCCCAGGTCTATCTCGGGGAGCATATTTATCTTGGAACTCAGGCTGCGATTAAGGTTCTTAATGCTCAGTCAGCGGACTATCCTATGGACTGGTTCCGTACGGAGGCGCGTACTATTGCTCGCCTTGTGCATCCAAATATTGTGCGCGTCCTGGAGTTCGGGGTGGTGGGCAATACTCCTTTTCTTGTGCTGGACTATGCTCCCAATGGCTCGCTGCGTCGGCACTATCCTCATGGGACGCGTCTCCCCTTGCATACTGCGGTCTCCTATGTAAAGCAGGCGGCCGAAGCATTACAGTATGTGCATGATGAGAAGTTAGTTCATCGGGATGTCAAGCCAGAGAATCTGCTGCTGGGGAGGCGCAACGAGATTCTGCTCAGCGACTTCGGGATCGCTTTGATGATGCAGACTTTCCATTCTCAGAATATGCAGGAGGTGGCGGGCACTCTGTCGTACATGGCACCGGAGCAGATACAGGGCCATCCCTCTGCGGCCAGTGATCAGTATTCATTGGGCGTTATTGCCTATGAGTGGCTGGTTGGGAAGCGCCCCTTTGAAGGCTCGCCGGCCGAGGTGATCTCGCAGCACCTCGTCGCTCCGCCTCCCTCGCTGATTAGACAATTGCCGACGCTACCGCCGGCCGTTGAACAGGTGATAATGCGCGCGCTAGAAAAGGACTCCTCCAAGCGCTTCGCTACCGTACAAGCGTTCGCCGTGGCCCTGGAGCAGGCCAGCCAATCCGGTGCTTCCCAAGCAGGCATTACATCTGCAGGAGCTAACGGAGCAGCCATCGCCGCGCCTTCTTCTAGAGAGAGCAGTCAGCCCGGAATCAGCGAAGTTGTGCCTGCAAGGCCTCCTATACCTCCCCTTTCTGCCTATAGTGTGCAGACAAAACCGGTAGGAACTATTATTTGCAGCTACCGTGGTCATCTACGTACTATACGTTCTCTTGCGTGGTCAGCCGATAGCAGGCAGATTATCTCCACGAGCAATGAGAAGATTGTGCATATCTGGGATGCGCTGACAGGCAACCAGCTTCAACTCTATCAGGACGTCTCTGATGCGGTGCCGCTCGTGGCGTGGTCATCGGACGGCTCACGCCTCGCCATTGTTGGATCTGACGCGCTGGTGCGGGTCTGGGATTTCGCCACGCGCCGCCTGGTCAGCACATATCTGGGTTATATGGGTATGGGGAACGTGGTCAACGCCCTCGCCTGGTCGCCCACGCAGCACTTCCTCGCCGCCGCCGCTGCTGACGGCACGGTCCACGTCTGGGATGCCACGACGGGACAAACTTTGCGTGTTTATCGTGGTCATACTGGCAGCGTGAATATGCTAGCTTGGTCGCCTGGTTGCCCCGCATCGTCGACGGAACGCAGCTAACGGAACGTTTCGGTCGGCGATGACACGACGGTGCAAACCTGGGACAGTTTCACGGGAAGAAATATCGCGCTCTACCGTGGCTATCCGGCGAAAGTCTTGAGCGTTGCCTGGTCGCCGAATGTCTATTCGTTGTCTACCGCGCCTAATCCTGCCCCCAATAGCTACAACAGTTCCCGTGTGGCCTGTGGCAAAGAGGATGGCTGGGTGCAGATGTGGGATACGACCGCTGATCGCGAAGTATTGAGCTATCGCTATGCCGCCCCTCTGCGTGTCGTCGCCTGGTCGCCCGATGGAAGACGTTTTGCCTATGCCAGCGACAATAGCACTATAGAGGTCTGGGATACCAGGACTAACTTCAAGTTGTTCACCTTCTCCCATGCCGCCCCCCTGCACGCCATGTCCTGGTCGCCCGATGGAAAATATATCGCCTCTGGCGGGGAAGATGCAGTCATCCAGGTCTGGGTTGCTCCCTAAAGCTTCAGCCCCACGGCAAAGCTTCAACTCCACGGCGCTGACCTCTGCTTCGCAGCCGCTGCGCCAGCGGCTGCATTTCTTTTGGACGCTGTCTTCTCTCAACAGCGTTGACCATAAGGGATGGTCGCTACGCGGGCTTATTATTCGAAATGGATGAGCACTTCGTCCATAGGTTTCTTTGAAATGTCGGGCACGGTTGCATCTGATGCGGGATAGCCGACGGGGATGAGGACGTAGGCGTGTTCGTTGGGTGGGCGCTGCAGGACTTTGGCGAGGAAGCCCATGGGGCTGGGAGTGTGGGTGAGGGTGGCGAGCCCGGCGTGGGTGAGGCTGGAGAGGAGCATGCCGACGGCGATGCCGACCGATTCCTGCACATAATAGTGCTTTATCTTGCGCTGACTGCCATCAGGCTCTGTGACCAGGCCGTAGATCTGGGCGAAGACGACGATGACATAGGGGGCCTGTTCTATGTGCGGCTTATGCCAGTCGGTGCCCAGGGGGGCCAGGGCCTCCAGCCACTCGCGGGACATTCTATGCTCGTAGCCCTCTTTCTCTTCGGCCTCCGCCACCATGCGCAACTGTCGCTTGAGATCTGGATTGCTCACGACCACGAAGGTCCACGGCTGTTGATTGGCGCCGCTGGGGGCCAGGTGGGCGGCGTAAATGGCATTTTCGATCAGCTCGTAGGGCACGGGCCGGCTCGAAAAGTCGCGTGTGGAGCGCCGGCGGGCCATGGTGGCCGAAAATTGTTGCGAGGCCGCCAGGCGTTCCTCGTCGGTCATCGCTGGCAGCTGGTAGGGCACAAATGGGTAGGGCGACGATGGTCTAGATGATGTATCGGACATAGAGCATCCTTTCTCCTTCAATTGTACAAGCTCAATCATCGCGTAGCAACAAACCCTTGCGCCATCAACTCTTCTAAAAAAAGTCCCCCGGCTCATACCACAAAGTCGGTATTCAATCTCTCTGTCGCATCTCCCCTTTTTCATCTCTGGTGGTGAAGCCCCTTCGTGAATGTCTCCAACGTCTTCGTAGATCATTCATCGAAAAGGGAAGCTGGATGGATTTCGAGGCGAGCTGAGCGGCGATTGAAGGGTACTGCTCTGTCAAACGTCATCGCGTCTCTGCGAAGCAGAGCGTGCCGATTGTATCGAGCACAGACCGGCTTC
>CAXTXB010000157.1:0-10547 GCA_964247965.1 uncultured Dictyobacter sp.
GAATGAGGAGATCACGGTATTTATAGCATATGGCCGTGATAGTGTAAAGAGAATATATTTAAATATTTGGAATTAGATTATTGAACCTTTCCGCGTGCCACAATAGGCCAGATAGCCTCGATCTTGCCATTACGATGCGCATAATACGTATCAAACAGGTTGATAGTGGTATCGCAATGGCTGGGAATAAGTTCAACGCGGTCATCGATCTTGAGGGCTGGTTTGTATTTCGTATAGTCTTCATCCGCAAACAGCCCTCCGTGCTCATCACCGAGCGGAGAGTAGCGTATGCCGGGTATGTTCTTGAGCTCGGCCATACCGCTATCGGTGGAGAGCGATTTGAGGCCAGCGTCGATGATCGCGCGCTGAGGGATGGGATGGCTGATCACGGTTGAGAGCACGGTGAGTGAGGAGGCGTAGGTCGGGCCGAGGGCGTGGAGGTAGTCGGTGTCCATGAAGATAAAGGAGCCGGGCTGCACTTCTGTTACCACAGGGAAGCTGGCGCAGATCTGGGCCGTGCCGGTGCCGCCCGTGGTGACGATATCGATGGGGAATCCGGCTTGACGCAGAGTTTCGACTGTAGATGTCAATAGCTGCATGGACTGGCGGCAACTTTTTTCGCGCTCGGCCGCATCGGCCACGTGTTGGAGATGGCCCTCGTAGCCCTGGACGCCGCGCAGGCGTAAGAAGGGCAGGGAGGTGAGCTGCTGCGTGAGCTGAAGTGCCTCCTCGCCCGGCTGTACACCGCAGCGGTGCTGGCCGACATCTATCTCGATGAGCACATCAAGCGGCTTCTTGATGCTCTGCATCGCCTGATTGAGTGCCGTGGCTCCAATTAAGCTATCAACCACAACTTTGATCTGAGGATGCTGCTGCACTAGCTCTACGAGTCGCGCAACCTTTGGCGGCCCCACAATCTCGCTGGTAATCAATATATCCTCTATCCCTGCCTGCGCCATCACCTCCGCCTCACTCACCTTCGAGACACAGCCCCCGATCGCGCCCGCCTTGAGCAAGAGATGCGCGATCTCAGGACACTTCGCCGTCTTCAAGTGTGGCCTCATCTGTACCTGGCTGCCGCGCAGACGCTCCTGCATCAGGGCGACATTGCTCTCCATCAGGTCCAGGTCTATGAGCAACGAAGGAGTATCGAGGGCTGCAAGTGGGTCCCCAATGCGTGGGTGATACATACTATACTACTCCTGTCTTCACTATTTTAATTCCCAAAATTTCATCGCCTGCTGCTCAATCATCTTTGCTGAAACTGTGAGTATAGCTACCAGTGTGTTGCCAACTCGCGATGCCCGGCAATCCGTTTATTATCAGGCCAAAGGGCATCCATAAGCTCATAACCGGTGAGCGCTTCTGAGAAACGTTGTTCACTCTTCAAATGCTTCGCTTCCGTGACCGCTGCATCCCAAGTATATAATATCTTTTTCATATCCTTCTTGGAATATTTGAGCTCACGTGTTGCGCAACGAGAATCATAGCTGAACAATAACGACGTGACACGCGAGCAAGGAACTGTCTCGTCTCCGAAAGAAGACGAGAAGAAATGGTTTCTCAGAAAAGAAGTGACACGTGGATATGCTATGGAAAATCCCCCCATTGGATACCGTCCCTCAGGGAGCCTCTGGCGAGAAGCTCTCCACAAAACTCATGCACATAGCGCTGGAAGCAAGCCAGGGCTTCGACGCACCTCCAGCTTGTCCACATCAGCTCCTCGCTCCTCTTCTCTACCGCTACAATCGCCTTTTCTGGTCGGCCTGCTGCCATCTCGTCCAGGACTGACCGAATGACGGGGAAGTTGTAGCCGGCCTCTCTGAGTAGAACCACCACGCGCAGGCGCTGCATCTGTTGCTCGTCGTAGAGGCGATAGTGGCTGCTCCGGTCGCGTAACGGATGCAAAAGGCCCTGCTGCTCCCAGAAATGCAGGGCTGAGACGCGTACGCCAACTTGTCTAGCCGCCTCTCCCACCCGAAACGATTGAGGAGGGCGGGCACTTTGCCGAGGCTCGGGTTGCGCGGCCAATGCATGCAGGGCGGTGAGCGTCTGCTCGCACTCTCGGCGCTTGCTGGCAAGCTCGGCATGGTGCGAGTCGATCATTGCCAGTGCTGCTGAAAGGTCATCCCGATGAAGGGCCTGCATGATCTTCGACATTCGCTGCCAGCCATAGCCGCCGACCAGACCACGAGCGGTCTTGAGCGCGGCAAGATGGCGCTGTGTGTAGAGACGGTAGCCGCTCTTGCTCCGTTCAGCAGGCGGCAACAGGCCCAGGCTCTCGTAGTTGTGCACCTGCTGAACGCTGATTCTTGCAGCTCTAGCGAGATCAATCGTACGCAAAGTATAACGAAGTTCCATGTAAAACTCTCAGGTTCGTTATAGAGACTTCTCTCACATACATTTCTCTTTATATCACATGACACAAGGATATTACCCTTACTAACCCTCCAATCTTGCATCTGTGTTGTAGATTAAGCATGTGATCCAGAAAAAGCCTGGCCAGCTTGGATCGGAGATGCATGCATGCAACCGAATGCTCGATCTGCTGAAGCCTGGAGAGTGTTCTCACTTGTCCAGGCTCCCTACTCTCAGACGGTAGAAGAGAGCAGGGGAGAGAAGCAGCAGGAGGAGGAGATTTCTTATTGGATGCATTTACATTGAAAACAATGAAAGGTAGACTCATGATGCACGCAGCACGAGTATATGCGACACTCGACGACTGGATGGCACACGAGGCAATCCCATGCTCGCTCGATTCTCGCCCGGGCTTCAACGCCGCCGTTGATACGGTGATCGACTCACTTGGCGCTTCGGTAGAATTGCTTGGCTTTGGAGAAGCACTCCATGGAGGGGAAGAGCTGCTTGTCCTTCGCAACCAGATCTTCCAACGCCTTGTAGAAGCCCATGGCTACAGCGCCATTGCCGTTGAGAGCAGTTTTCCTCGGGGACCCATCATCAACGAATACGTGCTTGGCCGCAGTCCAGCATCCTATGAGGCGGTGCAGGATACTGGATGGAGCCACGGTTTCGGGAAATTCGAAGCGAATCGAGAACTGGTCGAGTGGATGAGATACTACAATGCTGATCCAGCGCACCAGAGGAAACTCCAGTTCTATGGTTTCGATAGCCCGACTGACGTACCCAGCACAGATAGTCCCCGCCAGACACTGCACTTTGTGCTCGATTACCTCAGCTCAGTTGACGAGTCCCTCGTCCAGGAGTACCGAAGCCGTATCGAACCGCTGCTAGGACAGGACTCTGCCTGGGAGAATCCGGCTGCCATGCTCGACCCGACGCAATCGATAGGTCGATCACCGGAGGCAACTGCACTGCGGATCGAGACAGAGGACCTGATTGCAGAGCTGTGCGTGCGTCGTCCCGAATTGGTCATGAAGAGCGACGAGAGCCACTATCAGGAAGCTGTCCACTATGCTGTGATGGCTCGGCAGCTCCTGAACTTTCATGCTACGTTCGCGCAAACGTCCGAGAAACGCCAGGCCCGCCTGCTCGGCATACGTGCCGCAATGATGGCAGAGAATCTGACGTACATCGTCTCCCGTGAACAGGGGCGAGGTAACGTCTTGGTTTTTGCCCACAATACCCATCTCAAGCGTGGAGAGGTGCAATGGGGGAATGAGACGGTGATCTGGTGGCCCGTTGGATCTCATCTTCATGAACTCTTCGGTCGCCGCTATGCTGTCATCGGCTCGGCCGTAGGCTCCTCGCCAGCCAACGGGATTGACCAGCCAGAAGCCGGGACGCTTGAGGCGCGGTTCACATCTGCTCCTGGGCCAGTGCGGTTCATTCCCACCTATCAAGGGCAAGGGCTTCCTACAGAGGAAATGGCTGCAGTTCCAATGCGCTCTGGTAGTAAGAAGAACGGGTCCTATATGGCACTGGGGGCCCAAAGCTTCACCGATTTCGATTGGCTCGCTGTCCTGGATACAATGACATACAACGGGTGGGGCCATTTCTAGAAGGCTGAAGCGCGCGTTCCGAGCAATTACGTCCTTTGATCACGAGATGCGCGGACGCTCTCGTTAGAAAGAGACCATTCCAATGTGAAGGCAAACCAAGAAGCGGAGGCTCTCTGCTTGACCTCCGCTCCGGAGGTTTCTGGTGGCTTTGTGCGCATCTCTTTACTTGAGTTTATCTCCTTGCACAAACTGTGGGTTTTAACTGGCATCTTCTGTAGGTCAATGGGATGAACAAAGAGAGGGGAGTCACTCTGCGTGATGCCCCTCTTCATCTATAGTTTCTTTACTGAGTTATATCGACGCGGTCGATGCCCAGGCGGTAGCCGGAGCTGGCGGGATTTTTTGTGCCGGTTGCGCGGAACTTGAGGGTGTGGGTGCCACTTGCGAGTGTTGGGCTGGTCCACAGGAGTTGATTGCCCGCGCTAGACCCGGAGAAGAGGTCGAGCTGAGTTTCCGTGCCCCCATCGACTGAAACGGCACCGATGCCGTAGCTGGGCCTCTTGATACCATAGAGGCTTACGCTCGTACCTGTGAAGGTGAGCGTGAAGTAGTCCTTTGTATCTGTACTCCAACTATTGCTCTGATCGTACATTGCAGGATTTGTATCGCTACAACCGGTGCAATGTCTCCACTGGCCGACGTAGTTGAACTGGTTTGAGCCTGTACCCTGTACACTATCATCAATACTCGTAACCTGGGGTGCCTGTGTACCGAGCAAGCCATAGATATCGAGGGTTGTTTGGGTCGCCACAAAGACTCTACCATTTGCAATCGTTGGTACGCTAAACTTAATGTAGCTATCGACGCGGTCGCGGCCTGGGTTGATCTCACTATTATACAGCTCGTGACTCAGGTCGGTTGCATCATAAGCGTGCAGCGAGCCCGGACCAGTGGGATTGCAGCCGGGGAAGTTGCAGACGGATGGGCCATTGACCCATACTATTCCAGTACCTGGCATTGCACCATTGCTAGAGATGGATGGAGTTGCGCCTGAGAAGGCGAAGGTTTCCGGGCTCTGAGAGACCGATTGCGTTGATAGCCGTCCATCATTCAGGCTAAACGCACGGAGGTGATCGTTGAAACCTCCAATATAGACCTGTTGTCCCTTTCCCGCCGTACCTCCCCAATAAGCCGTACTGCCGAAGAGGCCGCCCGTTGCTTGAGGGGGAAGCTCTTGTACAACGTGATCCACATCCGTGCGATACTCCTCTGCCGTCTCGCAACCCAGCTTAGAGTCGCTCACATAGTGGCCCATATTGTCGCGATTCAAAAGATAGACACGGCCCTCTTTGCCAATACCTACAGCAAGATGTGGATGGCTGCCGGGCTGATCAGGTAAGATCAAGGTGTCACCTGAACCCAGATCGTTGTCACGTCCATCCAGACAAGCCTGATTGAAGGGGCTAAAGTAGTCGGCCATGTGTAGCCCATTCTGCGTGTTAAGCTTTACAAAGGCATCACCGGCATCATTGCCACCCGTTCCTAGATCGAAGGTTCCATTACCTGTTGAGACATAGATACTGCCATCGTTATCGGTGGATGGCCCTCCGCCACCGATCCAGATCCCAGCCTCCTGCCCATCAGGAGTATCGTTGTAGGCACCTACCTGCTGGAAGCCAGAGCCGTCATAGTGATAGCCAATCATCCAGCCATGATAGGGATCGCTATCCCCAAACGCGGCCCAGCTAATGTAGACATTGCCATCGAGCAGTAGCAGGGCGGCACGCTGGTTCTGCGTCTTCTCATTAAAACTCACACGACCATTAACACTATCGTAACCCTTGCCCGGCACGCTCGCTTCAATCTCTACCGGGCTCCCTGCTTTATCCTTACCAGTTGTAAGGTCAAGCACGTGCAAGCGTTGAACATACTTCCCAGATTCCTTAGTCGCCGCCACAACATACATTGTTCCATTGGCAGGATCAATAACTGGCGTCGATGTAATGCCTATAACCGGATGAAGATCCTGACCTACATACTTATTATAGACCTCTGTAGCCGGAACAGCGGTTATACCCGCTGAGGGATTGATAAAACTCGTGTGCCATAATGGGGGCGCAGCAGTTGATTGATCGGAATCGAAAGCATAAACGCTATCATTCTCCGTCACCACATAAACCACGTTATAACTGGTGCGTCCAATCGAGACATTAGGCATGAAGAGCGGCTGACCATACACCTGACCGTCCACAGGATATGAAACGCGTTTACCAAAAGTATTTGCATTTACATTGCTCGTATTTAATTTAATCTCATTCAGATTCTGTCCACTGCGCGCATTGTCATTATGATAAGTCGTCACAGCCGTATCGCCGTCCTCTAAATAGCGATTGGAAGCATGTCTTTCAGCAGCCATTGCAGTTCCGCTACTCGCAGTGCTTATTAGCAATAGAACTAGTGCAAAAAAAGGAAGAATACACACTTTTCCTCTTTTTACCACTATAAAGTCGTGTAGTTTCACTAAGAACAAATCTCCTTTTTCCTTCTATTTGTCATTGAAACACAATCCTGAGATTTAAACATATTGTAGGTAAGTATGTGTTAGATCCCCTCTTACATGATACTCGCGGATTTTAACGAAATATAGACATGTTCTTATATTAATGGGTTGCTCCGAACTGCTGAAAGATGATAACCATCATGCTTTCAGCAGTTCGGAGCAACCCATTATTGAAGGGAGATACGCTGAAGGTGTGCGTAAGCAGATATGATGGAAGACTAGCTATTTAGCCTACTTCTCTCCCAACTGTCATACCTTCTCCAAGTTCTGTGGTGGTGAATACCGTACAAAAAACCATGCAGCAGTTCTGCACAGCTATATACAGTGGAGATGAGAATACCGCCTTCTCTCTGCTCACTGCTGGAGTAAAGCAGAGATACTACCAGGGAGACATTGGGAAATTCTGGGCTGTCTTCAAGGAATTTAGTAGTGGTAATAGTGGCACATGTAAAGTTATCTCTTGTAATGTCGCCTCTTGCCGTGCAGTATTTACCTCGCTTACGTATAAACCATATAAACCATGTCAGGACAATTTTGCGTTTGTGAGTTCAGGGCACGATTCCTGGTATATTGATGATTGGTTATCTCCTGATAATAGTTGTGGTGGAAAATAGCGAAACTCTCCTGGGAAAAAATCGCCTACTGATTTGGGTAGTAACCTGGTAGTGGTCCTGTTGGTGGGGGCAGATGTGGTGGCGGCGCTTCTGCTTCTGTAGCTAATGTAGAAGAATCGAGCGGCGCGAGCGGTGCAGATGGTTGTGGTGAGGCGATATGCTCGTCGTAATAATAGATCTCCGAGAGTGGCTGGGTCTGGTGGGGAAGTGGCATGAAGGGCGCTAGGGGACCGGTCGTGTTATGAGGCTCTGGAGCATCAACTGGTGCGGGAGAAGCTTGACTTGCCTCCTCGTCGCCCAGCCCGCTGTTTGTACGCATGAAGCCTACCACGACGAGAGCCATGGCGATACAGACAAAAATAATTGCAAAAACAACGATGATGAACGGCGTACCCATAATTGACTCCTCCTACTTAAAAGTAAGATATCAGACATGTTCTATTATTACACATTTTTAGCCGCAGTGGAAGTGATGGCCGAATCTGTAGAGATATTCACAATCTGTGCGGTATCATTAGAGAGAGCAAACTACATACCGTAAAATGTTTACGCGCGAGTCGTCTTCGTGTAATGTGGGAGAAACAAAAAAAGTCTTGTTTGCGCTACAAATAATACACGTAAAGGAATGGGAGTATGTTCGTGACGCAAAGTACAGCCGTGAAGACAAGCTGGAGCAGGTGTTTTACATTTCAGCATAAGAAATTATTTTATAATCGTATTAACTTTAATAACCGCGCAGAACGGGCGGTCGAGGTGCCAATCGCATTTGATTTTCTCGCGCATCGAGCAAGTGGTGGGAACGTGCTGGAGGTAGGCAATGTATTGCAGCACTATGAGAACGGACTGAGCGATCTGCTTCACATCCGAGATCGACGCATCGTCGATAAATTCGAGACGAGCGAGGGAGTAGACTCTATAGACATCATGGATGTTGATGCGGAAGAAAAATATCAAACGATTATTTCGATTTCCACGCTCGAACATGTAGGGCAAAGCTGCGCGCCCAGCGGTGAATTCGGCGAGCAAAAAAGAGTAACCGACCGTGAGGCACCCCTTAAGGCTATCGCAAAGATTTATGATCTGCTAGCGGTTGATGGACAGGCCTTGCTAACCGTGCCATTTGGCAAACTTATTGACGGCGGCTGGTATATTCAATTCAGCCTGGACTACATCAACCTGTTAACCTCAAAATACGACATACCGTTAGAAGCAATTTCTATCAGCTACTTAAAAAATGTCGCCCGCGAGTCCGTCTGGAAGAATCCATATCAACAGTGGCTAGAGGTGGAACCTCAGGAATTGAGCGCGGTAAGATACGACACCCTGGCCGGCGGAGCCCGTGCAATAGCCGTCATCAAGCTAACGAAGCAGGTACAACTCTTCACACTCAATCTCATGCAGCCTCCCACACTTCTCCCCTATGAAAGTTCACAGATAGTAAAAAGTGTACTCTTCGCGGCAGGACTGCTAAAGAAAGGATTCTGATGAAAACACCCTCTAGCACGGAAGCGCAGCAAAAGAAAAGTCCACGAGGATGGCAGCTCTTCAGACGATTACCAAAGTTGAACTGGCAGGAGGGACCAAAAAGGCCCTTTATTCCCTCCGAAGAATGGAGTAAGTATCCAGATCTGATCGAAGATCTGGAACTGCTTGCCACAGACTTAATGCCAAGATTTTACGAGTTGGACAATAAAGCCTTACAGTCACAGAATCAGTTCTGGCTAGAGCAACTGGTCCTGCTCGTTGGTAGCGCTCTGGCCGCTATTTTAGGTGCCGTCCAGATCGCTCTGATCAAATCACCCATCCCTGGTATTGTGGAAACAATCGTAACGATTTTGCTGGCAGCCGTCACATACAGAGTGCGAGCCTTCAATGCGCAAAAGCTCTACTTTACCAATAGGCTGGCGGCCGAAACGTTGCGCGGAGAGTATTATCTCTTTCTAGGGCGGCTAGGAGACTACGATGATGAAGAAAATCGCCAGGTACATCTGGATCATCGGGTCAGTGAAATAGTTGTACAGAGTCGTAGAGGAGGCGTGAGGTGAGCCAGAGAGATCAGCAGTTCTTACAGCTATATCATACATATCGGCACGAAGAGCAGATAGACTATTATGAGAAACGTGAAAAAGAGTTTGAAGAGGCGCAGAACGAGTTCGTAAACATTTCAACTGTATTGATGATAGTCGCTGCTATGATGAGCATCTTATCGTCAATTGATTCATCAGATTTCAAAATCTGGTGGGCAGTGCTTGCTGTCGTTTTTCCAACCTTGTCTGCCGCCCTTTCTACCTACAATAATCTTTACGCCTTTGAGCGGCAGGCCAAGATCTATCAGGATGCCGTCCATCGACTCTGGAAGTCTAGAAGAAAATTTCGGGTCATACAACGCTTGAAGCAAGAAAGCGAGTATCACCAGGCGATGGTGGATTATGTGAATGAGGTTGAAAAAGTCTTTCTTGAAGAGCGAGGGCAATGGGGCTTGCTCGTTGATGATATCAAACCGATAGAACCCCCGCTTCCTGAGTCATAGTGCTGATGAGAGAAGTATTGATAGATAGGGCAGTAGGCATCTCTGTACTATCTATCAAGCTGACCTTGCAGTAATTGAGTAAAATCAGCAGAGGAGCCAGAGAGAGGAAAGAAGTGAAGATTGCCTTGCGCGATAATCTCCTCCGTCTCTAAATCGGAGAAAGAAGCGGGCCTTTCTCGCCAGAGGTGCGCGATCTCGTCCGCGAGCCTTCCGCTGCCCTCAATAACGATCACCGGCCGCCGCTGCCGCACATTATACAAGAGCTCTTTTTTCGCGATCTTGCCTCCATCGGCGAGCACCGCCACAGAGGGCAGTAAAAAGTGCTGTGCGAGGGCATACATCGTCTCAGTCTCCCCACCCCACTCATCGCTATCCACAAGAACAAAGTGGGAGTGGTTTGGATCAAGCGGCACGGAATCGCCGGAGGTCGAGACCCAGCCCGGGTAGGTCACATTCTGCCTCGGCGCGACGCCTAAGAGCGGAGATTGATGCTGCCGGGCCGCCACGCCCTCACCCGTCAAAGCCATCACCCCCGCCTGTGTGCCACCATCGATGATCAGAGCTTCGAGCGCGGCCGCCAGCCCCGCCACGCCCTCCATAAATAATGGAACCAGACGTGCTGATATGGTATCGTCCATCTCCGATGCTCCACCAGCAATCAAGATCACAGCACCAGGGCGAGGAATATTCAAAGCATGCACAATACTGCTCGCCAGGGCGTCTGCGAGCGGTGAGGCTATCAAAGCCTCGTTGCCATTAGGAAACGACACCTTCTGCGTGTCGATGATATGCTGTGCGCGTGGTTTATCCATAAAAAATTCTACTCCACTCCATGCTTGTCGACTACTTGCTACCCAACACGTAGAAAGTTCGGCTGATATAGCCCATGCTATCACTTTCGCAGTCAATTTGCCATGCCCGGC
>CAXTXB010000158.1:0-3441 GCA_964247965.1 uncultured Dictyobacter sp.
TAGAACTATAAAAAATGCATGACAATTTAAAAATATACGACAATTAAAGATTCCTCAGCAACAGACCTTGTCGCTGCGCAAGCGCAATGGCCTCAGCACGTGACTGCACACCTAGCTTACCATAGAGACTGGTCAGATGTGTCTCAACCGTTTTGACCGAGACATTCAGGCGTTGGCTAATTTCACTATTGCGCAGGCCCTGTACCACCTGGCGCAAAACCTCAAGTTCGCGGCTTGTGAGTGGCTCGACTGCTGGCGTGAAGGTCTCTCCCTCTTCGGCCAGGACCTGGCGCACCTCGGGTCCAAGGCTGCGCCTGCCCTCCGCCACATCATGAATAGCCTGACGAATGTCGCTGCCTCGTGCGCTCTTGAGCCAGTAGCCCTTAACACCGAGCTTCAACATAGTCTGTACATAAGCAATCTGGTCGTAGGCAGTCAATACCAGGATGGCAGGTGGGTGCGGGAATTGGGCGAGCAGAGCCTGGGCGGCACCGAAGCCGTTCATGCCCTTCATCGCAATATCCAGTACAACCACATCGGGATGTGTATGCTCGCAGAAGGCAATCACTTCGGCTCCATTCTCCGCCTCACCGATGACCTGCAGGGCTGGATCTTCCTCTAAGAGTCTACGCGTACCCTCACGCATCATCGCGTGGTCATCGGCCAACAAAATACTGACAATTTGTGTTTGTTTCATCTCATTGCATCCTTGAGCTTTATTTCCTCTAACGTAGAGAAATTTGTCGCTACGCGGAGGGAGCCGACCTAATGATGGGGGCCAGACTAGTACTTATACTCCCCTTTTCATGTACTGGGACAATAGTATGTGGATGGGTAAGCGTATAAGTAGCGCGTATAACTGTACCATGTCCAGGCCGAGTGCGTATCTGTATTTGTCCGCCGATGGCTCCCATGCGCTCGTACATGCCGATAATACCCAGGCTTTCTAGGTGTGGATCACCCATGCGGAAGCCGCATCCATTGTCGGCGATCACTAGAGAGATACGCCCTTGAGAACTGGAGCGCAGGAGAACGACTGCTTTGCTTGCCTGCGCATGCTTTAAGACATTACTAAGAGCTTCCTGGGCTACGCGGTAGAAAGCGAGCTCTATGGTATCCGCTGCCCGTAGCTCTGTACCGCGATTAATACTATATGCTAGCACATGCAGCTTGCCGTTGCTCATATGCTCTGTCTGCTGACCAAGCCAGCGTAGGGCCTCGGCCAGGCCTAGATCTTCGAGCAATGAGGGACGTAGGGCCAGGCAGGTGCGACGAAGATTGGTCACGACCGAGCGCGCTAGTGGCATTGCATCCGCTACATCGCTCATTGCGCTGGCATCGGAGAGCTGACGCACAAGCAACATCGCCTCCTGTAGAACATCATCATGCAAGTCCAGCGCGAGGTGGCGGCGTTCGGTCTCCTGCGCCGCAATAACGCGGTGATTGAGCGCCGTGAGTTTATGTGCATCAGCCTCCGCTTGCTCTAGATAGCGGTTATTGACCTCAAGGACCGAGATCTGGGCGGCTAATGTGGTTAAAAAGCTTTTATCCTGACGGTCATATGGCTCCTGATTCTTCTTGGTACCCAAACACAAGAAGCCACTGATCTGGTCCCCATCGTAGAGCGCGAGGAGCAGAAGATCGCCGATTAAGACGGGCTCGTGCGAGCGCTGTTGAAAGTGGACGAGGGCGAGGTCCGCACTCTGGCGCAGATATTCACTGGATAGATGTGCATCGGCGATTGTATAGCGGTATTGATGCCAGGCGCGTGTAGTGCCAGGCTCGGTGTTGTAGCGTATCTCGTCCTGTGAGGTCGCACGTATCAATAAAGCCACTTCGGTCGCGTTTAAAATCTGTGCCAGTTGTGGCAGCAGAAAGTTGCTGATCTGGTTCACGCCGCGTAAGCTGGTCAACGCGGTACTTAATTGCTGCAGGGTCCGGTTATACTGGTAGAAGTCATGATAAAATACATGGTCTCCAACTTCGCGTACTTTGTTCCAGACTAATGGAAAGAGCCAGAGGCTAGAGACCAGCAGCCCCGCGTAGATATAGTCGCGCAGTTCTGACTGCGTGCCTGTGTTCCAATTATCTGTCCAATGGAGCAGGATCACAATTGGAAAAACGAAAAGGCTCGCCAGCAATGCCCATAAGAAGATGCGCACAACTTTGCGGCTGAGCAGCCTGGTTGTGCCTACTAGTTGGTTGCGGAAAAGCGCGTAATCACAAACGATAGGGAGAATAACCAGTGGAATGGGTGCGAGATGGATAGTGCTGCTATGTAGAAACTGTCCAGGTGAGATAATCCCAAGGCTCAGACCCGACGCGATCAGTAAGAAGATTACTCCCAGCATAATCATGCGCGCCAAAGGCTGCTCGTGCTTATTAAGACGACCCAGGCCCCAGATCAAAACCCAGATGACCACGAATAAGCAGGCAATATTATAAACCAGGGTGAGCAGGAGAATCATGAAGATAGATTGAGGTGCCAGGAAGATCACAGGCAGGTTCAGTAGAGCTAAAATAACGCCAACGTCCAACGGAAGGTAGGGTAGCCAGGAACGACGTGGACTGTTCGCCTGATAGTTGTATGGGTGTGGAAAGAGGCAGACAAAGGTCGTCGAGAGGCCACCCGTCAATATAATGAAGATGGGCGCGCCAAGCCAGGTAAGAGTATGGTTTGGTATCGCGAACAGGCTGCTCATGAAGGAGACCACATAAAAGAGGCCATACGCAACCCGGGCTGTCGGACGATCCTGCGCACGTACAAAAATGAGGATGCCCGCCAGTGCAAAAGTTATGGCTAACATGCTAGTAAGAATGAGATCTGGCGTTGTAGGAAGCGCAGGTGGAGTGTGAATAGAGAATATTGTGTGTGGTCCCGCCGCCACTACTTCCAGCACGGCCTGAGAACTTACAAGCTGGCAATGCTGTAGTGATGGTGAAGGAAAGGGAAACGGCGGCATCAGCGGGCGCACAATCGCTCCCGGCTGAACTCCTTTTAGCCAACCTTCCGTCAATGGTCCAATGCTGACAACACGGCAGACATCCTGCTGTCCCGCAACGGGCTGCAGGATTATGACCGGCTGTTGAGAAGTGACAACGAGTAGCAGCAAGAAACCTAGCTGTAATAGCAATCCGATGGCTACAATAGACCAGCGCTTGATATGCTTACTCTCCTGTGCCAACCTGTTTTCTAAAAAAAGCTTTTCGCTCATCATCTTCTCTCGCTCTCCCTTCTTATCAAATTCCTCTACACTCCCAACTCTAATTGTAGCCCAATTTCCACGCCAGCGCATCAGGGTTTTCCCCTGAGTGATGTCCCAGGCAGCGACAATCATTTAAACATACGGATACATAAATGGGTTATCCCAAACTTTTTAAAAATGATGAACATCGTTTTTTGCCGGCCCGATTTTTTGGAGGGGGGGAGAAAAAAGGGAG
>CAXTXB010000158.1:3451-4118 GCA_964247965.1 uncultured Dictyobacter sp.
AAACTTCGTCTTTTCCCTGCCATTTTTCTTCCCTCCTGAAATAAAAAGTGATGGTAAAACACTATGTTAATCATTTTTCAAAAGTTTGGGATAACCCATTAAGAGCAGCGAAGCCGCGAGTGGAGTTCCAGTCCTAAGGAGATATCAGGGGTTTCCCCGAAGACAATTTGTTGCCAGAGAAGTATGCTTACAACAAGCTACAGTTCATTTAGACAAACAATTATACTGGATAAAACGACTACGAAAGTAATAACCGTGAAAGGGCTTGAAGATCTGAAAAACCTGGGACATTTTTGCCCTTACCTCCATAAGTTTTTCGCATGATTTTGTACTATCTGTACTCTATAGAGGATGTGCTTGATGAAGACGAGAGATATACCCATACAACCTACCTTTGACCCCGGTGCAGTTGCTACGGGCAATCGTGTTGTCCCCGCAGCCGAGCCGGTGCATCTGTGGCAGCGTATCTCCTTGATAGCTATACTATTCCTTGCCACATTTCTGAACTTTTTCCAGCTCCAACTCAATGGATATGGCAATAGCTACTATGCTGCCGCCGTAAGAAGTATGCTCACAAGCTGGCATAATTTCTTTTTTGTATCATTTGATCCGGGCGGCTTTGTCACTGTCGATAAACCTCCACTGGCATTGTGGATTCAGACGGCGA
>CAXTXB010000158.1:4128-6115 GCA_964247965.1 uncultured Dictyobacter sp.
CTGCCGCAGGCAATCGCAGGCGTCATCTCTGTCTATGTGCTCTATCGTCTGGTGCAGCGAACATTTGGGCCGGCCGCCGGCTTACTGGCTGCGCTGGCACTGGCAATCACACCAATCAGCGTCGTGATGAATCGTGATAATAATATGGATACGCTGCTGGTTCTGACCTTGTTGCTGGCAACCTGGTGTGTCATAAAGGCGAGCGAGTCCGGTAATCTGCGCTGGCTACTGCTGTGCGCTGTTCTGGTCGGTCTTGGCTTTAATATGAAAACACTTGAGGCGTATCTGATAGTACCTGCCTTTGGTCTACTCTACTTGCTGAGCTCGCCTTTGAGCTGGGGAAAGCGCATCTGGCACCTCGGGCTAGCCTTACTCATTCTGCTTGTAATCTCGCTTTCCTGGTTGGTAGCAGTTGATCTCACTCCGGCCTCACAACGTCCCTACGTTGGTTCGAGCCAGACGAATTCAGAGATCGAACTGGCTCTGGGCTACAATGGGCTGCAGCGTTTGACGGGTATGTCTCAGTTTGGAGGAGGCAACAAGGCGAGCACGAATGCCGGCAATAGGGCGGCAAACCCACAACCCTCCCCCTCTTCAGCCGCTGGATTTCCTGGTGGAGGAGGTGCTAATAATCCCTTTAGTGAGGGAGGTCCACCGAGTATTCTGAGGATGTTTACAGTACAATTAGGTGGTCAGGTAAGCTGGCTGCTGCCACTCGCACTCATCGGCCTCATTGCGCTCGGCTGGCAGACGCGCCTGCGTTTGCCGCTTTCCCGTCCGCATCAGGCGCTGGTATTGTGGGGCGTCTGGCTACTGACAACGGGAGGCTTCTTCAGCGTTGCCAGCTTCTTCCACAGTTACTACCTGGTGACTATCGCGCCCGCCATCTGCGCGCTCTCGGGCATCGGCCTGGTGCTCTTATGGCGCGCATATCGTTCGGGCTCCAAGACTGATTGGCGCGCCTGGATGCTGCCGCTTGCTCTGCTCCTCACTGCCGCCGAGCAGGCCTATCTCCTTCTTTCATACACGCCCTGGAATCGCGTGCTGACTCCCCTGATACTGGTGCTCTGCCTGCTCTCCGCGCTGGTCTTAGCACTTGTTAAGGTGTGGCCGGCGATGCGTATAGCGCAGCCTATACAACGTCCAGCAGTAACAGTGAGCATGATCGCGCTTTTGATCACTCCCGCCGTCTGGTCCGTCTACTCGACCCTGGTTCCCGGAAATTCCTCCCTGCCTACGGCTGGTCCAATGCTGGCAAACTCAGGTTTCGCGAATTTCGCTCGGCAAGCTGGCCGTGATAATAATGCGGCAGAGCGAGGCCGTGCGGGTGGTGTTCTGCCCGGTAGTATGCCCGGGTTTGGTGGTGAGCAGGCGGATAGTAAGTTGATAAGCTACCTGGAAGCCAATCAGGGTAGTAGCCGCTATCTCCTGGCGACCCAGAACGCCACGAGTGCCGCACCAATTATCATTGCCACAGGCAAGCCAGTCATGGCTATGGGTGGATTTATCGGTAGCGATCCTATTCTCAATCAGCAACAGCTTGAAAATATGGTGAAGGCTGGTACCGTTCGCTTTTTCTTACTGTCCGGCCCGCTGAATGTAAACTCGCTACCCGCAAACATTCGTGCTGAAGTAGAGAAAATGTTTGGAAGTGGCGGCAGTCCCTTCGGTAACAACGCGACAACGAGCTGGGTGCAGAAGAGCTGTAAACTGGTGCCAGCGAATCAATGGCAATCGACCAACCAGAGCTCTGGTAGCGCTCCCGCAAATGGTCAGGTAAGGCCTAGTAGCCAAGCAGGGGGAGCGCCTGGAGGTGGCGCGGGCGGCTTCGGCGGCGCTATGAATGAGCAACTGTACGACTGCTCTGCTCTACACTAGTTTCACCGGATCTTACGCTTTATGCCCCCATGATTTGGAAAACGAAGAACGTCATATACTGCCTGCTGTTTTTAAAGGTGGAGGCCGTAAAAACACCAGGGCCGCTATT
>CAXTXB010000158.1:6125-7619 GCA_964247965.1 uncultured Dictyobacter sp.
TTTTTCCCCACTTTATTTGAAAAACTACCAACTTCATATCTTGCCGGGTTTTTTTACTGCTGGTGGAATAAAAAACCGCAGGCAGTATATGACGTTCTTCGTTTTCCAAAAATCACTCTTTGTTGTAATCATTAGTGTTACTCCCCTATGTAGCAAGAAAAGTAGGGAGTGTTTGTACGTTGTTATAAATAGCCGGCTTTTTCGTTCAAAAAAACGGTACTAGTAGTATTGAAGAGTATGTGATATAACATGAGATGACATAGTGTGTAATACAGGTATGTGGCATTGGGTTCCCATTATGATTAGGAGAGGTTTTGTATGATAGCTCCACAAGAAGATATGGTGCTGAATGCACTTGCGCAACCGGTGTATTCGATTGTGGCTCCGGTATTTAATGAAGAAGAGACTCTGCCCCACTTTTATGAGCGTATTGTTCAGGTTATGGAGCGGGTGGGAGAGCCTTTTGAGCTCGTGCTGATCAATGATGGGAGCCGCGATGGGTCGTATCGGATGATGCAGGAATTACATGCGCGCGATCCCCGTGTGGGGGTAATCGATTTCTCGCGCAACTTTGGTCATCAGATTGCTATCTCCGCTGGCCTGGATTATGCGCGGGGGAAGGCCGTGGTCGTAATAGACTCGGACCTGCAAGATCCGCCCGAGGTGATTCCGGCTTTGATTGAGCGTTGGAAGCTGGGGGCCGAGGTTGTGTATGCCCAGCGCGCCACGCGGCAGGGTGAGACAAAATTTAAGCTATTCACTGCCTCGCTCTTCTATCAGTTGATTGGACGCATCACCTCCGTCAGCATTCCACGCAACGTCGGAGATTTTCGGCTGATGGATCGCAGCGTGGTGGATGCCCTGGTCAGGATGCGTGAGCATCATCGCTTTATGCGCGGCCTCTCAGCCTGGGTTGGCTTTCGGCAGGAAGCGGTGCAGTATGACCGGCAAGAGCGCTATGCTGGCACGACCAAGTATCCGTTGACGAAAATGATCAAGTTCTCGCTCGACGCCATTACGAGTTTTAGCCATCTACCGCTACAACTTGCGACCAGCTTTGGTTTTGTGCTCGCCGGCATTAGCCTGCTTGGCATCATCGTCGCCGTCTTCCTGCGTCTTGTCACAGGAGCAATCGTAGGGCAGGCATCGACTCTTATACTCGTGCTATTCCTGGGTGGAATTCAACTTATCTTTCTGGGCATCATTGGCGAGTATCTCGGTCGTATCTATGACGAAGTACGTGCGCGGCCTCTCTACGTCGTCCATCATACTTTAGGTGTGCAAAAGCCTGAGATAGGGCAGGAGCCTCATGTTCGTGCTTGAGGCTTTTGCCCGCACGGGTTTTCTTACTGACCAGTTGTATTCGGCCTGTTTACAGCCTCTTCATGTACTTTGCCCCTATAACTTCCCTCAGTTTGGCTCCGCCTTCTCGCGCCTTCGGCGCTCGTCCCGTTTTTCATTTATTGCTTTTTCTAAACTTTTTGGGCGAAGCCC
>CAXTXB010000158.1:7629-10387 GCA_964247965.1 uncultured Dictyobacter sp.
CCAAAAAAAAAAAAAAAAAAAAAAAAAAAAAAAAAACCACCGCCCCCCCCGCCCCCCCCCGGCCGCGATAAGGCGGAGATGATGGGAGTCCGACACACTCTACGTGGCATCTTGTATGTCGAATAGAAATCATTCAAAAAATGCTATGTATAGCGTATATTTAGGAGTAAAATACGAAGTACTGCCGTTGTACGTGAGTTCCCTTTGCTATTAACTCAATCTGGGGGCGAACGCATCATAATAATTGAATGTTGGCATACATAATCTGCTTCTAATGCAGATGTGTTTGAAGAAGATGGTATTGGTTATGAAAAGAATGCTTGTGCTACCAGCTATATTTATCTCTATATTGATAGTCTGGTGTTCTTTTGCCGCAATCTACTTCAATGTAGTACACCCGAGTGCACAGGCTCAGCGGGGCGCAAAAAGCAAAACGAGCAATACAGCGCATTCAACGCCGACGCCCCTCTCGGT
This sequence comes from uncultured Dictyobacter sp., assembly GCA_964247965.1. Classification (GTDB taxonomy): domain Bacteria; phylum Chloroflexota; class Ktedonobacteria; order Ktedonobacterales; family Ktedonobacteraceae; genus Dictyobacter. The sequence goes on from CAXTXB010000158.1 coordinate 8,104, forward strand.
TTCAGATAAGTCCGTGACCATCCCCCCCGCACTCAAGAAAGGCGTGCTCTCACAAGCAACCACGCATCACCACGAGATTGCATTGACGTTTGATGATGGACCATACCCATACTATACAGCGCAGATCCTGGCGATACTGCAGAAGTACAAGGTACACGCCACCTTCTTTTGCATTGGCAAGAACGTACAGAATTATCCTGTATTAGTACAACAGGAGTACGCAGCAGGTAATACAATTGGAAATCATACCTGGGACCACGCGGATCTCACAAAATTATCCAGAGTAGGAGTACAGCGCGAGATTAATAGTGCAAGTGTCACGATCCAGAACACAATTGGCGTCTGGCCCACTCTGTTCCGCCCTCCCTACGGAGCTATTACTATCAGCGTAAGAACGCAGATTCTGCAGTTGCATCTCATCCCCGTGCTGTGGAGTGTAGACACAGAAGATTGGCAGCGGCCAGGCAAGAGCGCGATTGTCGACGTGGCACTCGCACGAGCCAGCAACGGAGGCATTATCTTGATGCACGACGGCGGCGGCAACCGCCTGCAAACAGTCGCGGCCCTTCCCTACATTATTGAAGGACTCAGACAGCGTGGCTATGAACTTGTCACCGTGCCGCAATTGATTAATGATAGATCGGCATGATGATCTCTGAATCTAAATCTACCATTTCCTTAACCTGTTTCTACGTGCTATAAATAGAGTAACATAATGTAGATTGCAAGGTCGCAGGAGGATTATTCCTATGCAACAGTCATTAAGCGCACAGATGCGTGCTATTACCATCTCACGTGAATATGGCAGTGGCGGCGGCGAGATTGCGCGCCGGGTTGCTGCCAGGTTGGGATGGCAACTGGTCGATCACCAGATGATCGTACATATTGCGCAGTCCCTTGGAGTCAGCGAGAGTGAGATCGAGCAAAAAGACGAGTATAGCGAAAGTTTTGCCTCGCGTATCCTTTCCAGCATGCGTCTGATTGATCCCATGATGGCAGTCAACGTTCCATCGGATGCCTTTACGACAACTGAGGAGTCGTATAAGCAAGCGATTACAAATCTTGTTCACGCGGTAGCACAGGCTGGACAAGCCATCATAGTAGGACGGGGCAGCCAGGTGATTTTAGCGAAGCAGCGCGACGTATTGCACGTACGCATCGTCGCGCCTCTTGAGCAGCGCATCAGCTATGTCGTGCAGCGAGAGGGGCTGGACCGGGAGGCGGCGCGGGCGCGCATTCAGCAAAAAGACCGCCAGCGTGAGCGTTATCTCCAGAATCATTATCGTCAGAGCAGCGAAGATCCCCATCTCTACGATCTGGTCTTGAATACTGGTATCATCGATCTGGATAGTGCCGCAGCCATAATAGGACTTGCCCTGGAACGTAAGGCGACGCGGCTGAGTGTGAGCGAGAAAGAGTTAGGCCCTGGTGCAGGCTCGTCTCGTTATACCAGTCAGCCGGAAGATTTTCGCCCACGCGCGTAGGGATCAATCCCTACGCGGAACTCTTGTCTTATCAGGAATCGAAGTCAACCACTTGCAGCTCGGTCAGGGTTGAGACGAAACGCCCCATCGCCTGGTCGCCGGGCACGATCAGGCGTGCGAAACCATCGCTGGCGGAGAGAGGGCTGCCATTCATCGAAATGGCAACCAGAATGGATGTATGTGCAAAGCGTGGATCAACTTCTCCGCCTACAACCATGCAGCTATAACCATCCGTGCCAGTCGCAACGATGCCCTTGCGTAGAAAGTCATTCTTACTGCCCGTCTTGAGCTGCACTCCACCCGCACTTGCAAGCAGATCAGTCAGCAAAACCCCACTATACGTTGTTGCGCCAGACTGTCCGTTTTGACCCGGGATCGTCACAGTCGTCATTTTTAGGGCCTTCAAGGCATTGAGATCGTACTTCGATGGAGTCTTAACCGCGCCGATGACATAGAGGGTAGAAGAGGTGGTGCGCTCGCCAAGTTTAGGAAGCGTTCCGGCGTCCCGCACCTCTATTTTAGCCACATTCGACACATAGCGCCCCGCGAACGCATCCCCTGGTACAATTAAGCGCACAAAGCCATCTTTGGTCGCCAGAGGTTTACCATCTTGCTCATAGGCCAGGAGAATCTTCTTGGCCGCAAAGCGAGGCAAAATTTCGCCCAGAGAGACCGCAACGCCGTACTTATCTGTTCCCGTCACCAGAACCACCTTGCGCAAAATATCGTTTTTGCGTGCTGGATCAGTTTTGACCTGCGCCTTCTGTAGAACGTCATAAAGCAATGCACCTGTATACGTA
>CAXTXB010000159.1:0-3987 GCA_964247965.1 uncultured Dictyobacter sp.
GTTACCTGGTTCACAGAAAATGCACAAAAAGAGTGATATAATCCATAAAAAAGATATTCTTCTACCTATAACGACGTATAGTGCGAGGTATAGCTAGAGTATGAATGAACAGCCGCAACAGATCCAGATAGAAACGCTTGGACGATATAAGATAATACAACGCTTAGGGCGGGGTGGCATGGGAGAAGTGTGGCTGTGCGAAGATCAGCGTCTGAACCGCAAGGTAGCCATCAAGACATTACCCGCACACAATCAGCAAGACAAGGAATTTGGGCGGCGTTTTGAGCACGAGGCGAAGGCCGCGGCCTCGCTCAACCATCCTCACATTCTGCCCGTTCACGATTATGGCAAGCAAGCACTACCGGATGAAACAGTGCTCACATATATCGTCATGCCATATATCAATGGGGGTTCTCTAGCGGAGCGCATCGCCTACTACACACGACAAAAACGCCTGATGCCTGCAGAGGAAGCACAGACCTTTCTAACACAGGCCGCAAAAGCCATTGACCATGCGCACAAGCTGCGCATAATTCACCGCGACATTAAACCCGATAATATGCTCCTGAGAGACGAGAACTGGCTACTACTAGCAGACTTTGGTATCGCTCGTATGCTAGGAAGCTCTGAACGTCTGACCATAGCTAATCAGGGCTTTGGTACGCCAGAATTTATGGCACCAGAGCAAGCACGAGGGCAGGCAACAGTGACTAGTGATAATTATAGCCTGGCGGTTGTGGCGTACCTGCTTCTTACTGGTCGCTTGCCATTTCAGGGCAACACAGCACTCGCAACTACAATACAGCATCTGACGGAACCACCGCCAGCGCCGCGCGAGATCAATCCCTTTTTGTCGCCCGCTTGTGAACAACTGCTGTTACAAGGCCTGGCGAAAGATCCGGAGCAGCGTCCCGCGCTAGCATTAGAGTTTGTAACGCAGCTCGCGGGTTCCTTGCATAACATGACCTACCAGGCAAATGCCTTGCAGACAATCCGTGAATTGCCAGAGCTGGGGTTCAAGGAAACGTCGCCGGTGTTGTGGCAACACGATGATGAGAAGGTGCCACCTCTGACGCGTCGACAGATTTTGCGCAATGGAACGATAGCGGCGGCAGCATGCGTAGGAGTTGGAGCAGGTGTATGGGGTATTTCGCGCAACATTGCAGGTGCTACAGCCATGAAACTGCCTGCACAGCCGACAGTCTCAGCGCGTCCAACCGTAATCGGTCCGAATAAGCCGGTACTGGTATTGACCGGGCATAGCCAGCCACCTGACGCCTTAAAATGGTCACCGGACAGTAAAATACTTATGTCGGGCGGAGTAGATAGCCAGGTACTGAGCTGGGATATCACGCGTCTACTGCAGCAGCCAGCACGGCCGCCGCAGACTCCACTGTATACTAACCAGTTACGCTGCAATAGTAATTCTATTTTTCTAGCATGGTCGCCCGATCAGAGCATGCTCGCGGTTACAAACGAGGCTCAACAGAACAATAGCACCCAGGTAGCGCTCTGCAGTCCGGACCTCAAGGTGCAATCCCATTTTGTGCTGCCCTATCCGCCAGGGGCACAGAGTAGTGATTCCACTGGCCTTCAAGGACTAGTGTGGCCGCTGAAACGCTTTATTGTACTTACTAATCTTGAAGCGACAAGTCCACAAAGCACGGCCTATTTAGATCAGCTCTATGTTGTTGATACATTGCAGCCACAGCAGCATTGGCGTGTTGATACAGAGCCAAGGACCGGGAAAGACGATTTTTTCTCTCTTGGTAACAATCTGCTGCTCTCGTCCCTATCTAGCACAGGAATGGTCGCAGTCATGCATGACACGAGTGTCGTTATAGGGCAGATTGATACTATCGGGAACCAGGCGAGCTGGCAACAACGTACGAAGATCGACCTGCTTTCGGCATATACAGATGCCAATGGCATTAAGAAACTGAGTGGCGCTTGTTGGAGCGCTCATGGCACCTACATAGCAGGTTATTCACTGGACGCAAATGTGCTCATTTATACGCGTTGGCAGGAAGGTAGCAGCCCCATGCCCCAATATAAGCTAAGTGTTCCCGCGAACGCTGATGGTAGTAAGACGGTTCTGACCAGCATGGTGTCTAACCCTGCCTCACTCTCGCCCGGTTTTGCCACTGGAACGATTGATGGTGGTGTATACCTGTGGAACTTCCAGCAAAACTCGCAGCCCGTACGCAAGCTGGACAACAACGGCATCACACAAGCGGTGGTTGCCCTGGACTGGTCGCCGGATGGGCACTGGTTAGCTGCAAGCTTTAGAGATCAGAATACAAGTATACTTGTCTGGAAACTCAGTTAAGCGTTTCTGATGAAAAAGGCAGGGAAGGAAAAGATGTTCACCCCTCACTTTGTCGATTGGCAAGGAAAGATGCTGGGACGCTATCGTTTACAGCGCCTGCTGGGAAGAGGCGGCATGGGCGAGGTGTGGCAGGCAAGCGATACGGAACTAGAGCGCCAGGTTGCCATCAAACTGCTTCCGCCGGTGCTACGTCAGGAAGAAGAATACTTGCGCGCCTTCACTGCAGAGGCACGTTTGATCGCTGCATTAGAGCATCCCCATATCCTGGCTGTCCATGACTTTGGTGAGTTCCAGTTCGCCGACGAAGTTATTACCTATTTGATTATGCCGCTGGTTGGCGGCACGCTACGCGAGCGCATCAAGCAAAGTCAAAGTATTCTGCCTATCGCTACCACCCTGAACTATCTGCGCCAGGCGGCCGGGGCTATTGATTACGCACATAGCAGGCGAATTTTGCATCGGGACATCAAGCCAGCCAATATCTTGTTACAAGATGATTGGCTTTTTCTGGCTGATTTTGGCATCGCAAAGCTGCTCTCGACGAGCACATATCGCAGCCGGACCAATGCAGGTGCAGGGACGCCAGGATACATGGCACCAGAGCAAATTAAAGGGAAAGCTGAGGCCGCGAGCGATCTCTATAGCCTGGCGGTCGTAGCCTATCAATTGCTGACGAACCATCTCCCTTTTAGTGGTAGTGAAGCATTGGAAATCTTCATCAAGCATCTTAAAGATGAGCCGTTGTCCCCTCGGCAGTTTAATGCTCAGCTGCCAGAAGCTATGGAGCGCACCATCCTCAAAAGCCTTGCTAGAATACCAGCAGAACGCCACACCTCCTGTATCGCTTTTGTCGCTGAGCTAGAACAAGGCTGGAGTACAGGAAACAAGCACAATCCTATCCCATTTGACGCAGATGCCACTCTCCTCGCACCCTGGAGTAAACGCACTCAGGGTTCCTTTGCACCGACACAATATAATGAGAACACGTCAACCCGGTTAATCACGACTCCAGGAGTAAGCCAGCAAAGCATGCTAGCTTCAGCGCTTCCACCAACGAGTCCAGCAGATTCTACATTCCCCAGCAGGACGATGACTGCGGCGGCAGGTGGCGAGCAGGCGATGACAGTTGAAACAAAAACGTCGTCGCGTAGCACACGGCGGGCTTTCCTGCTTGGTGGAACAGCGGCAGCGCTGCTACTTGCAGGAGGTGGAGTCGCGCTGGCCTCGTTTTTGCAGCCCAGCAGCCAGGGTCTACAACAAATTAGCACAGGCGTTCCCCTGCTCAAATTGATTGGGCATACAGAGGCGGTAGCAAATATACGTTGGAATCCACGCGAGCGCTATCTGGCCAGCAGTGGGTTAGATACGAAAGTATTGCTCTGGGATATTGAGACACTCCTCGCCACAGCACATGGCAAATTGCTCACTGTTCAACAGCCAGCTACCGCTTATCAACCTGACAATACACAGCGCAGCAATCAGCTTACCTGGTCTCCTGATGGGCGCTCATTAGTGGTAGTTACCAGTAGCTCAACGTGGAGCGATTTCAGCGATGCGATAGAGATCATCAACGTTTTCACGCCCGGAGCGCGCCCAGTAGTTTACTATGATGCTGCGCTGAAGGCGACTATAGTGACGACGGCCTGGTCGCCCAGGAG
>CAXTXB010000159.1:3997-6311 GCA_964247965.1 uncultured Dictyobacter sp.
CATCGCCACAGGCACCTATACTACTGGAGATGTTGCAGTTGCCCTCTGGAAACCTGGTCAAATACATCAGGCAAATGCGACCCTAAAAGACACCACGCGGACCGCTAAACAGAAGCAGGAGGGTAGGGGCTTTGCACTTCAAGCTCTCTGCTGGTCACAAGATGAAACCTGGCTGATTGGAATCGACGTGCAGTTCTTCATGCTGCTTTGGAATGTCGCCACAGACAAAATGCAGCGCATCCCTCTTCCTGATCGCATGATGTACCTGCCAGCGGCTGCAAGGGAGCAACCAAGCATCAATCGCTACAACGTCGTGGCTTCCCCGATTGATCCAGCCGTGTGCGCGCTGTCTGACAGCGATGCTGTTGCTGTTTATGATATCAAAAAGAATAAGTTTATTTATCTATTAAGTACCGATGATCCAATTGCGCATCAGCCGATAGACGGAACGCCGCCTTATTACGCGCAGATTACAGGCCTGGCCTGGTCACCCAATGGACGTTACCTCGCTGGGGGTTATCTCAACAGCAAACAGATATATATCTGGGATTTGCAGAATCCGCATCCACGAGTCAAGAACGGTACACAGCTGCCCGACCTTACCTTTGGGAAAACAAACGGACACAGCGATTCCATCCTTGATCTGGCCTGGTCCCCTGATGGACGCTACCTGGCTTCCTCCTCGTTTGATAGCAGCATTATTATCTGGCAGATGGACAAAGCTTAGAAACTTTTTGCATTTTATACATTTCTATAGTTTCTTTACGCTGAGCGTAAAGAAACTATAGAAATGTATAAAATGCAAAAAGTTTCTTAAGGATAGTCACCACCTGATAGCGAGGCGAATGAGTCGGTCCCAGAGGGCGTCGGGAAGCAGGCGGCGCAGAAGCATCAAGGCGGTGGCTGAGCGAGGAACGCCGTAGCGGGCATGCGGATGAGGAGTCGAGAGGACGCGCACGACAGTATCGGCGAATTTTTGTATGGGGAAGCCGCTCTTGCTGGCCTGATTAGCGGACTTCTCAGCCAGTTGTAAGAGACGCATATAGGGTCCACTTTCTCTGTGCTCAGCCAGGGTACCCATCGAGCGCTGCATACTGGTATTCCAGATACTGGTTGGACTGGAGGCAGGCTCAATCAGCACAACGTGAATGCCAAAGGGAGCCAGTTCGATGCGTAGGGCGTCACTCAAGCCCTCAAGGGCAAATTTACTGGAGGAATACACACCCGTGACTGGAATTGAGATACGCCCACTGATGCTACTCACATAGATAATAGTAGCACGGCCGGCCTTAAGCAGGGGAAGAAATGCTTTAGTAACCGCCACCTGTGCAAAGACATTCAACTCGAATTGAGCCCGTATATCATCCATTGTCATAAGCTCAATGGGGCCCCCATAAGCCGAGCCAGCATTATTGAGTAGGGCGTCGATCCTGGGTACATCTTGTTCGCCGGGCAGACCACGCAGCAGGATCTCCACTTGTTGCTCCAGGGCCATCACCTCATCTTCATGGGTAATATCACACAGCAGGGGAGTCAGATGCTCCTGGCAATTTCGTTGCGCAGCCTCAGCCAGCAGGCTTTCCCGATCGGCTTCTTTCCGCACAGTCGCGAAGACATGCCAGCCGCGACAGGCAAGCTCCAGCGCGGTACAGCGTCCAAAGCCGCTTGAACTGCCCGTAATCACAATTGTTTTTCCAGTCATCTATTCTCTCTCTCCCTGCCCAATCCGGCTCCATAACCCCAGACGGATCAGCTCATTGCGCGCTTCGAAGCCAAAAAGTTGTGGGTCCATAGAACGACCGTAACGAATGACCAGGCCGCGCAGCATCTCTATCAATTCCGACTTACAGGCAAGGTCACGTTCAAAAGGTACATGCTGGGCCAATTGTTCAATTGCCTGCCGATTATACCATTGCTCCTGCGTCTCAGTCATAGCGTCAAAAAAACTCCTTTATCTGTAATAGTATACAGACTAAAGCCTGGAAGGAAGGTAGCTATGCAACAATCGTAACATCTATAGTGATAGAGATGCAAGAGAGAAACGAAATGAAAATACCTCGTGGTACAGCAAGGTGAAGACGGACATACCATCTATAGCCATTTTGCCCTAAAGCTGGCTGCAATACTTGATCATATAGGGCAAGAGGTGTTAGTGTGATTGAGTGTAAGGTAAAAAATATTGGACCGCTCCCCATGATGTGAGAGGCTCCCTGCGCGTCGCGACAATCCCTCGCGGTCACGCCGCGATCAAGCGGATCGGAGTGGTAGCTGGCTTCGCTGCTCCCTTAGCACGACAACCGCAAGAGAGTGTCGC
>CAXTXB010000159.1:6321-8688 GCA_964247965.1 uncultured Dictyobacter sp.
GCTTGCCGCCCCCCTACCCACCACACCCCCAAGCGAGCGCCGCGACGCGCAGGGAGCCTCTCACATCGTGGGGGTCAGAGCAGTATTTATGGTGGCAAATAGTAGTCCTAAGAAGAGATATAAGGCAGGCAAGGAAAATGTACTGTACCTATTGTAAGATGGCACGTGTAGAAAACGAAGCTCCCTGCCCAAATTGTGGGGCTCCTTCTCCGCTTTTGCGTCAATCACATTACATACGTGGAGGAGCGGAAAATCCTCACGAGGCGGCATTTGGTGGAACAGGTACAGGCGGAACAGCATTTAGCACACAATGGGAACAATCAGTGCCTCAGCTTGCATTTGATGATCCAGTTGAACCTGCTATACCATCCTGGCAGCCACAACAGACCTATCCACAGCCATCCTGGCAGCAGCCAGCCGAAATATATAATCCTATGCCATCCTGGCAGCAATCCCCTGAATCGTCTACACCCTCACCCTCCTGGCAGCCAGATGGATGGCAGCAAGGAAGTGGTCAGCAACAGGGATTTCAAGATTCAGGAGCACAACGCCTGCCAGTCCCTTATGAACCTGGAATGGGCCTGCAGCAATCTGAGCGCCAATCCACTATTTCACTTCAACTGGTACCCGATCATGCAATCCAACATCTGCTCATGCCAGAGCAAAGCGTAGGCGAGACAGTCTATGTTGCACCTATGTACACGAAGCCGCGACCGATTGTCCCTAAGTACCGCGTCATCAGTGGTCTCCTCAGCATTATTATCATGGCGATGGTTGTCTGCGCCGGCGTGGGCTATTATGCGCAGAGCAGGGGCGTGTTAGCGAAGGCAGCACAGTTTGTGACCGGCACTCCTCCTAAGAGCCTGCCCTTGACCTCCTCATCTACTATCCCGGACCCACCCGAACAAACAAGCAAAGATCTGGGTCCGGCATATAATGCCATTCCATCAGCCGTTACGACGCTCAACATCGATAAAAACGATCTTGCCAGACAACCAGCCAAGATCTTCAAACCTGGTCAGATCTTCTATCTTGTCTTTAGCGTGCAGGCACCGGCCGATGGCAAAGGTGGAAAAGTACGCACCAGGTGGTATACCAATGATAAATTCTTCACCGAAATTGCAAGCCAGGAGCAGATCAAACCAGGAGAGATCAAGAGCGGAAATATTCAGATGCGTTTTACCGCGCCGCTCTCGGGCCGCGTAGAGCTTTTCTGGAACGATCAGTTCGCCCAGAAGCTCTATTTTGCAGTCAAATAAGCTGCTGATGCACGCACCTACGGTCATAAAAAGCCCTGCAAAAGGTAAGCTTCCAGATCGAGAGTCTAGATCAAAAGGAACGCACCTTTTACAGGGCTTTTTTCTAGAAAGTAGTTATTTACACTGCGTATCGACGGTCACATCGCCAAAGACTTTTACCTGACAAGCGAGGCGCATGCTGGGATTCTTCTTCAGGTCTCCGCGCAGCCAGAACTTCTCCATAAACGAGAGGTCGCTGGTATTCGTTGTTGGGGAAACTGCGACACGGTCGGTGCCACACAGCCCATTGCCGTGACAATTCGCGAACTTCCACAGACCGCAGTAAACAGGGACATCATGTTCCAGCGCGGGATAGCGAACAGAATCTCCCTCGGGTACCTCAACCCGTACATTTTCTCGAATATAACTAATAGTCGGCATAACTCTATCCTCCAAATACATTGATACATTCATGCCCGGGTATATGCACTCTGATATAGAATAGATAGCATTGCCCTTTTATGCTTGTCAGAGCATAGCACAGAAGGTGAGGAGCGTCAACTGACCGTAAAAGTAACGGGGACGGCCTTGATAACTCTGCCCGCATCACTATCGCTAACATCCAGCGCAGAGGTAAAAGTACCGGTATTCAAGCCACTACTATCACAATGAACACTAATGGTTGCACTCGCTCCTGGAGACAGTTCTCCGCTACTTAGATCGAAAGAGAGCCAGGACGTATCTGTACCTGTGGAAGCTTGCTGTATGCTCCAGTGAGCTGTTTCCGAGCCATTATTGGTAATGGAGAGCGAAGCATCGGCCGCATCTGTATTTGAGCAACTGATCGTGCCAGGAGATACACTTAGGGCCGGCTGCGCGCTAGTAATTGTAATATCAACGGCTATCTTCCGGCTGGGCACCGACCCTCCGCCAGAAATAGTGATCGTAGCCGCTAGCGTACCCAAATCAGCGCCGGCAGCACTAGCACTTACTATAAGCTGCACGCTTTCACCTGCCGCCAGGCTTCCGCTACCTGGCGTCACCGAGAAGACATTGCTACCGCTCACAACTGCATTCCACTGAAGAACGGCGTCGCCCGTGTTTGTAAGCATCACACTTTGCGCAGGTG
>CAXTXB010000159.1:8698-10353 GCA_964247965.1 uncultured Dictyobacter sp.
TTGTGGTACTGATGCTGATGCCCGGCAGTGGGGCCGGTGAGGCAGATGGGGCTGATGGAGCAGGTGCCGGCGTCACTGGCAACGCGGTTGGAGAAAGTGCAGGATTCGCTGGCAATGGAGGCAGCCCTGGATTTCCAGCCGCTGTCTCACCTGTAGCTGGCTCACCTGTGATCGTACGCTCCGCGGCAAGTACCTTGAGACCTACATAGACCTGTGCATCTGCCCCCCCCATAAAACTAATCGTGCCCTGATAGCTGCCAGGAGTTAGATTTTGTGACTCGATACTCACAGCAATCGCCCGGCGCTCTCCTGGCCGCAATTGACCATAAGTAGGATTTAAAACGAGCCAGGATGTACTCTCATTAATGGATACAGAACTTGCCCAGCTTAGCGTATTTTTACTATCATTACGCAGAATAATAAATTGATCCGCTGGATCGTGAGGCAAGCGCGCCAGGTATGTTAAGCTGGTCGTCGAGATCGTCAGCGAAGCTTGAGCAGGCTTTACCAGCATGTGTATAGTGAGAACCGAGGGAGGAACATGTCCATCCTGCTGTGTAAATCGAATGTGTCCAGTATATGACTGTGCGGCAAGTCCACCGCGATTCACTGTAACCTGAACGCGTTCAGCCCCAGCAAATGTATCACCATCTGGCAGGAACGTTAGCCAGGGCTGGTCGCTTTGCGCGTGCCAGACAAGTTGGCTCCCACCACTATTCTTTAACACGACGAACTGTGAAGAGACGACACCGGCAGCCGCATCGGGAAACTGGAGTTGTGTCTGTGCAAGCTGTAAAGCGGGCGGAGCTGACGATGATGCCAGCACAGTAATCTGCGTTGATGCATCTAGCCCGGCTGTCGTATCGAGTGCGTCAATAGTATGCATTCCCACTGACCAGCGATCAGAAACAGGTATCTGCACAGAGAACCCATCTGAACGATTTATATGAATATTTATAGATTGTCCATCCTCGTTTAGAACTGGTGCACTCCCATCATAGGTAAAAGTCATTACATCGCCAACGGTAAAGCCACTACCCATGAGCGTGAATGTGTCCCCAGCACGTACTGTATCGGGTGCAGCCTTCACGATCGCTGTTGCCTCAGTTCTATGTTTCCCAATTAATACAAAAGCGATAATGCTGGCCGCCAGAAGAAAGACGATACAAGATAAGGTCAGACCCAACGAAATTACACGTGCAGAAAAAAAAGTGGTCCTGGATGATGGAATCTGGACTCTTATAGGCAAGCGTACCTGTGCTTGCAGACGCGCAAGTCTGTTGGCACGCGTCTGCCTCTTTAGCTCTCGTTCGCGCTTCTTTTTAAGCACAAGAGCTTCGTCAACAGAAGGTAAAACAATACGTTCAGGCTCTTGCTGCACCCGATTCCTGGGCTCTACCTCCCCTTCAGGCGGACGTTGAACCGCAATCATACTCGATTCATATGGCTGGTCTTCTGGATGAAATCCTGCATAGTGGCCGGCGCGATAAGTCGAGGCAGGAGGAACAGAGGGGGTAGTTATATCTTTGCGTACATCTTTCGGAACTACTGACACCTTTTTGGAAATGAAAGATTTTCCACATAGACTGCACACCTGTGCATCAGCTCGCTGCAATTTATGACAATAAGCACAACGCTTCGTATTTTTCAAAGCA
>CAXTXB010000160.1:0-10311 GCA_964247965.1 uncultured Dictyobacter sp.
CACGACGTGCAAAAATATGTAGCGATGTAGAAATGTTTTTAACAAATTTAAAATTAATAGAAAAAGGAGGAACTTTTATGGTAGATGATATGAATAGCCCGACGCCGCTGACGCCGCCCGTGAGCGAGCATGATCATATGCAGAGTGGAAGTAACGCCTTTGTCACCCTGGTCGAATATGCCGACTTTGAGTGTCCCGACTGTGGCGTTGCTTATCCGATTGTCAAAGAGCTGCAGAAGAGGATGGGAGAGCAATTGCGCTTTGTGTTTCGCAATTACCCCTTGCCACAGCACGCGCACGCTGCCTCCGCTGCAGAGGCAGCCGAGGCCGCAGGGGCGCAAGGCAAGTTCTGGGAGATGCACGACCTCTTATTTGAGCATCAGCGAGAGCTCGACAACCATCATTTACAGGGATATGCACGCAGTCTTGGTCTGGATATAGAGCGCTTTCTGCATGACATGGCGCGGCATACTTACGCCGATCGCATAGAAGAGGACATTGAGAGTGGTGATGAGAGCGGTGTAGAGGGAACTCCAACCTTCTTCATCAACGACAAATTCTATGATCAGTCCTATGACCTGGAAACGCTGCAGGCTGCACTGGCGAAAGCCAGTGAAGTTTAAGATGTCATAATGGTTACATTGGCCAATCCAAAATTTTTAAAAAATTAAAAACTGGTTTTTTTTATTTTTTAAAATTTTTGGGATGACCCAATGAAAGGATAATATGAATAAGACAGAGCTGGTAGAAGAGATGATGACGGCTTTGCAGTCGGGCGATCTAGAGCTAGCATCAAACGTCATGGCTGATACTTTTGAGCTCACTGGCTTGCTGCCAAAAACGCTTAACAAGCGCCAGTTTCTTGGTGTGCAAAGCGAGCTACTAACCGCCATGCCCGACTTTACATACAACTTGAGTGCTCTTCATAGCCATGACGATGGAGTACATGCGAGTATCCGCATCAGCGGTACTCAGACAAATGACCTCGCGCTCCCTCTTTTTGGCCTGGAAAACATTCGAGCCACAGGGCTTGCCGTCTCGCTACCACAAACGCAGGCAACCTATCAAATTGAGAATGACAAAGTCGTGAGTATGAACGTGGAGGCCGTTACTGGCGGTGGCCTTAGTGGCTTGCTGCAACAAGTTGGCGCGGAGCTACCCTTGCTGCCAAGAGAGGACCCGGGTGATATCGCTGGTTAATTGCGAACCGGAGCCTCTCCTATCTCGTCCCCGTCTTCCTGTCTTACTAGATAGTATGGATGCTTGCGCGTCACCGTCCATGCTCCCCACAGACCCATCAGCCCTCCAATGGCGGCATAGATGAGCAAAAGGATGAGCAAGAAAAAGATGCCGCCAGCCACCGCAGTGCTTGTACTGGCAATATGCCCTGGATAATTAGGAATATACTGCGTAACAATGCCGCCCAGGTAAGTGATCGCTCCTGCTAAAGCGCCCGCATAAAAACCAAACAGGCGTCTCACTGCCACCTTACCAACGATATAGCCGGTCGCAAAGCAGACCAGAAGGGCCAGGAAGTAGCTTAAGCAGTTTAAGCCCGCTATCGTGCTGGCTACATTAAATGACATCTTCTCTTGCAGACGCGCTGCTTCCTGAAAGGTTGATGCATTTAAAAGGGTGATGAGCACGCTGATTATCGCGGTCAGTAAGCCTCCGGCAACGCCGATGCCTAGGGCATATTGCAGACCATTTCCTGGTAGTGATGGTGTTGCTTGCCAGCTTTCTTCTCGTTCGTTTTCACCCTTACCTTTGTCTGGTACATGCCCTAACCGCTCTCGTTTCCTTCTCGGATAGTGCTTCTCTGATTCTTGCATTAGGTTGTTTCCCTCTAGCTAACTGCCGCCCTTGATGCCTGTGTAGACATTTGAGTAGGTATTAATAAAATGAAATTGCGATAAAGGCCAGAAAACCGCTGCCGCCTTGCCCACAATATAATCTCGGGGTACGAATCCCCACGATCGTGAATCGTCACTCACCGGGCGGTTATCGCCCACAACAAAGTACTGGCCTGCTGGCACCTTCCACTTCGTTGCTTGCTGATTAAAGGGTGTGCTTATATATGGCTCTTTCAGGAGCGTTCCATTAACCCAGAGCCGGGTATTATCAGTTTCGATGGTATCACCGGGCAAACCGACAATGCGCTTGATATAATCCTGCGTGGTATCGTGAGGATAGTGAAAGACGATCACGTCGCCACGTTCAGGTGCATGGAAAAGGTAGACCACCTTGTTGACCATAACATATTCGTTTGTGGTTAGCCCGGGTTGCATACTAGGCCCATCAATATGATAGCTCTGAATCACAAAACGTACCACTATAAAGATGAGCCCTGTGATAACCAGTATCTCGACAATTTCACGCGCTAATTGTGATCGTTTCAATTCAAAACCTCGCTTGTTTGCTGCTAATGCAAAGTAATAAATAAGTTAGTCCTGTCAGCACCGTCAACATTATAGCTGATGTAGCCAGTACTTTCACCTTAAAGTGACCATTTGGGATGACCATAAGATGTAGATAAGATGGAATCAGGGAATGCCAATTGGTGCGCTATATTGATAGATGATGTAGTCACTAAATTCGCTGTATGTATAATGCGTACTCTGAGACTGGATTTGGCGCGCGAAGTTTGCTGCCTGTGTAGATTCTTTAGGAAAGACATACGTAGGTCGAGGAAATGCTTTCACCAACTCGTCATAAGGTGTGTAACGATTCACGCTCTCGGGTCCGCGTTTAAGATCCTCAGTTAGAGGTGAACAGATAATTCTTTCATCGCTCTGAAACGCTAATCGATAGCAGGTCCAATAGTCAGTATAGATTCTTGTTGCTCCAATGCGTTCTAGATGCTCAATGAGTGCTTGCTGCCCGGCATAGGTTGCTTGTGCATTGGGTATGTCAGCGATGATGCGTGCAGTTCCACTTATAAACATCGATGCGATAAGTAGAAGTATACCTCCCCGCAACAGAAGCGAGAAGAGCTTTCGTTGCTCTAAGATGCCCTTGTTCTTAAGCATGTCGCGCCCAATCCAGAGCGGCCAGAGTGCCGCTGGTAGTGCGATAAGCATACAGATAAGATAACGTGTATTCGTCGCAGGCGAGAGTGCAGCACCGGGACTTGTGGCGTAGAGCACAAAAGAGAGCGCAGCACTTAGCAGCAACAGCAGACGTGCGCAGTGTTTTATACATGCCTGTCTCTCACCATAAGACCAGCCGACCTCCTGCGGAGCTGCCAGCGCCCTCTGGAGGTACTTACCCAATGGTGGTGCAGGATGGCTTGTAAGAATGGCAACCCTGGAGCTGGTACGCTTGCTATCATTGCTTGTCAAAGAGATTGCCTTTGAAAAGCCTTGCCATACTCCATAACTTGCAAGTGTGGCCGCCCATATCCATAACAACGTGTAGCCCAAAGCCCAGCCGCCCTGAACCAGTGTACAGTGCAAATTCTGCGCCGTTACCTGCCCAAACAAAGGAAAGTTCTCTATCTCGCACAATGGATTCAACGCGGTGATTGCCGGCAATGAAATGAAGAACGCCCCGACAAGCTGTCGTACACGTGGAATATGCATGGCAGCTAAATCATCGATGCCCGAGCGCTGCAGATTTAGAAGTACGATGAGAGAATTGTGCTCAAGTGGGCTCGTCAGGTTGTAGTAAATAAGTGGAAGCGCCCCAAGTATGATTCCCAGCAGTGCCCAGAGTCCAGTATATGAAAGCAACTCTCGCCGGCAAAAGAGCAGCAGCAAGAGACCGGTGGTTGCTATAAAAGGTAGGATCAATTGGTCAACCCATAGCGCCAGGCCTATGACAAAGCCCAGTAAGCCATAGAGCAACCAACGCCTTTGCCGCTCTGGTCTGGGGATCGCCGCTGGATAGGATGAGAGCGCAATTTTACTAGCTAGTAGAAAGATCGCGGCGGCGAAAAAAAAGGTCTCTGGATAACCACCAATCGCTTTCAATTGCCGTGTAACAATATCGCTGGAGCCCAGGCTCAATAATACAACCGTTCCAAGCGCCAGTTGTCTAGTGTAGAGCAAGCGCGTCAGGAAATACATGCAAACGAGAAAAAGCGCAAAGAACGGGATAACACCCAGCCGTAGCGCGAAGACGGACGCGCCAAAAATCTGGAACAAGCACGTCCCAATATAAGCCTCAAGAGGTCCCATATAGTCCTGGCCGTAGAAAAAAATGGGATGCTCCCCATGATTCGCTATATGTAGCGCCATCAGGTCCATCACCCCCTCATCGCTGTTCGTCACTGGCCAATGCTGGCTTATAAGTACGACGCGCAGGAGTGAGGCAGCCAGAACTATCACCACCATAGAGGATTCATAAAGTCCAAGTTGAAATTTCTTCAAGCCCATATATATATGACGTAACGTGCTGGTCCCCGGCTACAACTCGTAACCGTCTACTCTGTTTTAGCAGGCAGCAGCGTTTTGTAGCTCTCAAGCAAGTATTGGGCGTAGATCTGCCAGCCGTAGCCGCTATCTAATGCCGCCGCTTCTTTTGAAGTATGACGATATTCCTTTTGCAGGGCAGCTAGTAAAGCCTGTACCAATGCGCTCCGGTTAGTCGGATCATAAAGTAAGCAAGCGTGGGAGGGGAGCAGGTCTTGAAAGCGTGGGAGATCAGCAGCGACCACAAGGCGCTCGTAGGAATAGAAAAGCAGCGCCAGCTCTGGTACGCCGGCCATTCTAGCCGCGAAGTAAGGCATAACCACAGCGTTTGCCGCCTCAACATAAGCTAGCATATCCTCATCACGTCGTTGCATAAAAAGGTGAATTGCAGAGTTTGTGGCTGCACGTTTTAATATCTTTTGTGGATTCTTTTTATCCTTAGGTGTACCAATGAGAGCGAGCCTTGGTTCTAGATACGCCGTCTCCTCTTTTTGAAAGAGAATGGTGCGCATCTCTGAAAAGGCCTCGATCAAATGAAGGATCTCGCGTTCTGTATGCATGTCGGTAAAACAGAGATAAACGAACTCTGACTGTGAAGTAAACCCCAGTTGTATACGAGCCTGCGAGCTGCCCGGCCTTTTCAGCAAAGTTCCACGCATACCAGGGTGTGGAATATAACAGGCGCGGTTGCGCAGCCTCTGTTCGATATAGAGCTGTTCTATATGGAGTGTGAATGTATAAACAACATCACTACAAGCGAAAAGTTTGCGCTCAAAGCGTCGCTGCGGGCTGAGATACAGGCCACGAACACTCTGCCACCACCCGCCTGCATCAGTACTCACAACGCGTACTCCCAGGCACTGAGCTAACCGCATTTGAAATAAAAGTCGTTGTCGCTGCCGTTGATTGAGACCGATAGCTCCTGGCCGGTAGAAATGAACGATCCCTACTGCCCGCTCCTGATATGCTCGATGTCGCCAGAGCCATGAAAAAGGAATATTTGCAATACTGCTAGTGCATAGGACGCTTTGTGCCAGTAGCCCCTGTTCTAATGGTGCTGCATCTCCTTCACGGCTTTGAACAAGTAACACCGCTGGTAGATCCATCAGTACGGGTGCATGATCACTAAGTATAAACTTTTGTCTTATGCGGCCCCAGATGCGCGCTTGAGTCATAAGTGCATAGAGCCGTTCACTGCTGGACTTTCTGGCAAGCGCGAGCAACGGGCGATGGATCAAGGCGATACAGAGCATAGTGACTAGCTCTGGTAATATCGAGTGTAGCGCCATTGATAAAGTGTAGCGCGCCACGTCATTACGATAGACCTGATTCGCATATGAAGCTAGAATCTCCGCCCTGCCCTGCCAGTATGCCCGTCCAACGAAAAAGGCGCGTTTGAGGCGTGGCTGTGAAACACGGTGACCTACACATGCCCTGGGCTCATACCAGAGCGTATAACCCCCCTGATGCAGGCGCTGGCACAGATTCGCAACCTCCGCATTAACAGGCATGTGGAGCCGCTTGCTAAGAAGATGAGAGAAGCCGCCCACTCTGGATAAGACTTCACGTTTCACTGAAAAACAACTGCTACTGAAGTTTATCGCCGTCGTCAGTTTCGTGCGCGTACGAAAAGGCACGAAGTAACCAAGTACGCCTAGAAAATCGTCCGTCAACCAATAGGGGCGTGGGGCCTCCCAATGAATCTCCACGCATCCCCCTATCGCATCCCCGCCCGTCTCTGTATAGGCCAGGTGCAACTGTTCAAGAAAATGAGGATCAATAACCGTATCATCATCGAGGAAGACAACAATCTCGCCCGTCGCCGCCTCCAACCCCGTCTTACGCGCATAGCTCAACCCATTGCGCATCTCATGCAGACACTGTACACGCCAAACCTCTTCTCTCTGTTTTTTATAGGGCATATCGATATAAGTTTGAACCGCCTCAAATGTGCCATCAGTAGAGCCATTGTCAATAATAATAATTTCAAAATACTTATAAGGGAATGTTTGCCTGCGCAAGCTAGCCAGGGCCGTAAGCACCATTGTACGACGGTTGTATGTACAAATAATCACACTAAAACGCGGCGGCTGTAACGGAGATGTACTGTGAACGCCCTGTCCGCGCCTCTGTGTCTCCTGTACGAGATGTATAGAACGAAAGGGTCGGGTATGTGTACGAACGTAAGTCTGTCCAGCTAAAGCATGCCGAAAAGTCATAGTATATCCTCAAATGAAAGAGTATCCTGTCTCTTGAGCAGCCTTTTACATAAAAAGATAGCAACCAGGGCCGAAGCAATCTGCGCGATCGCGCTTGCAATAGCCGCCCCAGTTATACCCCAGAGCATAATAAATGGCACCGCCAGGCCTATTTTCAGGCCAACCACCCCTACATTCAGCGATCTCTGGATGCATCGAGTTTCACGCGTATCCTTCTGCCTGCTACCCGCCATGTGTGTCAGGCTTACCGTCGCTATACTACCAAATGCAGCCGCAATCAAGAGCACACGTAACGGTTGTACCATAGGAAGATACGCGCTTCCAAGGCAACGTAGGACCATAGCAGGGCTAAAGGCAATAAACGCCATACAGATTGGAACTGCTAGGAAGAGAATGTAGCATGATGTCTTCACAAAGGCATCATAAGGATTCAGATAGCGATGTTCTGGCATATAACGAAGCGCGAGTGGAAAGAGCCAGCGTGAAAAGAGCGTTGGCGCAAGTCCAACAACCTTCGTGCTAATAATAGAGCTCAACGTATAAAAGCCCAACTCTGCTGGATTATGCCACCAGGCCAATAAAAGCAGCTCGCTTCGTTGCCAGACAACGGCATCGAGTACAAAGGCAATCAGAGAATGATTGAGGCTGCAGGTGAGCCGCTCACGCAAGAAGATACCAGGTTGCAGGGCTTGCTCTAATGGCAACAGTCGTACCACGCAGACCACGGCAAGAATAAGTGTGAGTGTACTGGAGAGGGCTGAAGCCAGGATAAACGCCTCAATCGGCTCTCCATTGATTTGAGTCGCGATGATCACAAAGAAGAGCGTTAAAAGTACAGAGAACAGATGTAGCATCGACAGCAGATCAGCGCGGCGAATGCTACGCAAGGTGATGCCGGCAACACTGCTCAGCAATAACGGGAGTGTCGAGAGCCCTACGAGCAACAGAAGCCCGGATGTGAACAGATGAAAGAAGTGCGCCAGGAGGAATGAGAGCAGCAGATACGTCAGGCAATAAAGTAAAATACTGCGGTGCTGACGATACCATAAAAAATAGAAGACTCCCGCTATTAAACGTGGCGGCTCATGACTTTGAATTTCAGCAACCTGGCGACTGACGATGGTTGACATACCAGTGCCTATCACAGGCACAGTAATCGTGGCTAACCATTGAGCAAAGAGATAACTCCCAAATGCCTGAGGTCCCAACGCCCGCGCAACAATAATAGAGATGCTCGCACTTATCAGTAACGAGCAGAGAAGAGTGCTATTACGCCAGACGCTCGACCAGACGATAGGGCTTCCTATCGGACTTCTCTTTGAAACACCACGTGATCGTGCTAAGAACATGTCCCTTCTACCTATCCCATCCTGCCCTATCCTGTTCTACTCAATTCCAGGACCGCATACATCTTCCACATTACTTCCTCTCCACCGGCCAGATCCACAGCTTTCTTCATGCGCGCGTCTTCCTGCGCCGCGCTTCCTTTTTTCTTCTCTTCTTCATCGTCTTCCCAACACTCTTTAGAAGAGTATCGGGCGATGCAAAAAGCAGACCAGGTTTTCCACAAGCTGTAAGCGAGTACTGCCCTGTATCCTCCAAGAAAATCTCAGCACCTGGAATCCATTCTAGATCTGGTGTCAGCGGAGCTGACCAGTTAATATCCCAACCCATTCTATCCACGTTCTATCTTCTCCCTACCCAAAAACCTGCTATACTTGCCACCGCTGCTATTCTACTACTCTGATACTTGCTCGGCGTCGCGACCATCCCTTGCGGTCACGCCGCAATCAAGCGGATCGGAGTGCTCACCAGGCTCACTGCCTATCTGCCACGACAACCGCAAGGGATGGTCGCGACGCCGAGCAAGTCTCCCACGAAGGGGGTTGGTCCACTACTTCATCTCATGCCAGAGCATACCTCAATAAAGTGATTTTTAGAGTGAGAGAATGGTTATAGACGTGTTGATATTGGGTAGGCGGTATTAAGGATTGAAAAATGAGAATGAGAAATTCTTTTTATGTTTGTAAAGGGAGGAAGGTCGAGATCATAAGGGAAAGAAAGACAAGAGGCTTTGTGAATCCTATACTTTATAGTAGCTTGTTACGAATTGTATATACTACTTTAGCCTCTTCTTCCTCCTGTGAGCCGAGCAGTTGACTTCTATGCAATAGATGGCACAAATCCAATCATCCCTTTTGATGTGGTCGCCTCTTCTTCCATGGTAGTGGAACGTAAGAGGCGACGTAAGTTAGTCAATGCAGCTTGAATGCGCTTCTTCAAAGTATTCTCTGAAGTGCTGAGTGTCTGAGCCATCTCTGGCAAGGTCATGCTGTTGTAGTAGTGCAACACGATAACCACGCGCTGCTTCATAGGCAAGCTTTCAATCGCTTGCGCCAGGTCCCAATCTCGTTCCATGCGGCCCTTGTGATCATCCGCCGCCTGTGCAATAAGATCGGTTTCCTGCTCAGACAGCGCCTGGCGCATAAATGCCGTAGTGCGTGCCAAACGTCGCTTAAAGCTGATACATTGATTAACCACGATACGCATCAACCATGGCCGGAGCGCCCCCGCTTTGCGCAAGTCTGGTAAATGATGCCACGCTTGAATCAGCGCATCCTGTACAACATCTTCTGCTATATCGCGGTCCCCAACGATCATCGTAGCAGTGCGCAGCATCAACGTACTGTACTTATCCACGATCTGGCTGAAAGCCTCATGGTCACCCTGCGTAGCCCTATTGACAAGATATTCTTGCTCTAACTGCTCTGCCCGCTCCTCCGCATTTTGCTCTTCTAGCTCTTCCTCTTTTTCTAAAGCTGTCTCCATTATTGGTAGATCTATCTCTCTATCCACAGTAGAAATAGTCTCTGGCTCATTGGCTGTTACTGCCACCATTGAAATCGTCCTCCTGCGTATAAATTATTATGCAAACTCTATACAGAAATATAACATAGCATGGACAGAACTACAAAGTGTGCCCACTCATGAATTTTTACATGTGCAGAATTTGTGCAGGAAGTGTGAGGGTAAAAGGTGCATTGATGTAATCAAGCAGACTTGTATAGGATAGAATAGGGCTGAAAAATAAGCGAAAAGAGATGAGAGCCTGGAGCAACAAGCACTATACGCAAGTAATTCAAACCTATAGCTGTAATTTCGAAGTGTTTCTATATACTTACATCCTTGATGGATGTGACAGGGAGAATACCGCTGGCAACCCAATTCGAAAAATTCTTTTCTTAGGGCATGAACAATCGATGAAAAGGTGTCCTAGAACTGGAGCATCCTAAAACTATTCAAACCCGTCAGGAATACGTTAGCTGTAAAGAGAAATCGAGAAGCCAGAATGTGGAATGATATGGATAGACAGGCTAGACTACTAGAGAATGAGACAAAAATAACCAAAAGTAAAGGCAGTTGCCTTGACATCACGAAAATGGATGAGAAGACAACTGCCTTAGTTTAACAGAAGGTTTAAACCAACTTCACAAACCGGTTTGTATAGCTGGGGTACAGAGATTCGAACTCCAATTGACTGATTCAGAGTCAGCTGTCCTACCGTTGAACGATACCCCATCATTTCCTTTCGGACGATGTATATATTACATCACTCCATCACCGATGTCAAGCCTTATGCAAGCTCAATTTTCTATGTTTTAAATTATAATGACTCATTG
>CAXTXB010000161.1:0-10291 GCA_964247965.1 uncultured Dictyobacter sp.
CCCTTGCGGTTGTCGTGGTAGCTGACCTCACTGCTCGCCCACCACGACAACCGCAAGGGATGGTCGCTACGCGGAGTTAACCTCTCAAAAGAGCCGTCTCACAATACTGCACTGGCTACACAGTAGAGGCGACCACAACACATTTCTCATCTTCGTGGTCGCCCTGCCTTTATCAGTTAGTCAAGCAATAAAAAGCTGAACCATATAGTAAACCGAAGCAACGGCGAGCAACAAGCAGAAAGCACCTGCTAGAATGCGAGAAAGTCGATTAGTCCCGGCTACATAGCTTGGACGTAGACAGAATAAAGAGAGGCGCGCCGTTATCAATAGCACACCGATCAACAGCAAGAAATCCACAATCTTCACAATGATATGAGCGTTAAAAATGGCATAGGTAGCAATAATTCCACCAAAAGCCAGGATCGCGCCAAGAATATCAGCGGCGGCGATAGCCATAAACAGGCCCTCATCGTAAGAGCGAGCAAGGAGCATAGGGGTTGTCTTCAGCATGACAACTAGCCCACCAACATATGCAGCAAGGCTTAAAAAAGTAAAGAGAACATACGACATGTTATTTTTTATCCCCAGGTAAAATCCCGGGCATCTGGTAACAACAACAGCCCACGCGTATCTCCCTTTGCGAATACATACACGTTTTGCGGAAGAGAACTGTTCTCACTTTCGGGCTGAGCATCCTGTGCACTTTGTAATGCAAAAGCTGCACTATCAGAACGCCATGTTACCTGGCCAGTTAATGTCGGTGTATAGCGCACTGTGAGCACAGGGTTTGCCAGAGACGCTAAATAGAGCCCATCCTGCGTTTGTGTAGTATCGTTTTGTGAGAGAACCACAGTCTGGTTATCAGGAGCCCAGGTTAATTGCACGTCATGGCTAAGAACATTGGTAGGCACATCATTAAACAAGCCAGTGGTCGAACGATCAGCAACATGCACCGCCTGTACAGAGCCGAGCAGCATTTGCGCGACGATCTGCTCACCGTCGGATGACACATCCCACGCGGGGAACACATATGGCGAGCTAGCCTGCATGCTGCACCAGGCTTCAGCCCCTACATCAAGAAGCTTACTACTTTGTTGTTCAGAGCTTGTTACTGAATGAGAATAAATCGCAATTTGGCTCTGCTGTTCATAGGGATGGGTTACCACCTCGTAAAAGAGCTGCTCATTACGAACACGAACAGACAGAACAAACGGCATACCCTTTTTCACATCAGCATCTGACAACGCACTAATAGTATGCATTGGAATGATTAATGAAATGGCCCGGGTGTTAACATCATAGCGATATAGTCCGGGCACGTTATTAGCATTACCTTCATCGCCATTATACCACGCTAGTAAGTGCTTTGTGTCTTCCCAATTCGCATATTTCCAGTTATCAGCATGAGGTTGTATACTTACAGATATGTGCGACTGCACCTGGGGAAGCGTGATTTGCGCAATCTGGTTCGTCTTCGGATTCAAGACGTATAGACCCCCAGCCTGATCATCTGGTCCCGGACACCCTCCGCCACCTAATCCACTTTTATGAGCATTCATAATAAAAGCTAAAAAATGGTCATTCTGGGACCAGATGGGAGTCTGCCAGAATACATTGGGGAGATTACTAAAGTTAAAATTAGTAACCTGCCGTGCGCTTCTCCCATTGAGAGCAACCATCAGCTGATGATTCCTTACAAACGCATACGTTGATCCAGTAGCATCTACTGACGCTTTTTGAGCTGGTGGCGGCGGCGTGTAAATCTTAGGAACAATGGCAGGAGTCCCATTACCAGTATCAGGCGTCCCACGAGGTATCGTCCCGACCTTCTGAAAAGGGCCACACGACGAAAGTACTAGAAGAAGCGACAACAGCAGGGCGCTATAGACAACTGTATACGTAGACTTGCGCATAATTTTATTTCCTCCATTACAACGTTTTGTCAGGCTCGGAAAGGCATACAAAAGAAACTACACATCTTGTGCTAAAGGAAATAAACCCGTACACTAACAACAACTATCTGATACCTAGGTAATTTGGTTTCATCAGCAGGTTTAGGAGTAGAGAATGGCTGAGTTGGTATGGAAAGGCAAAATGCCCCGTAATGGTTCTCTAGACAATAAGCAGGAGCGATCAGACCTACACGTCTCATGCAAGCAGCAGATAGTCAATGAAAAATACTACGAATTAGAAAATCAAGCGCTATCGGGGCCAGATTCCTGGTATAATCGACTTATTCAGGGCGACAAGAGTCTTGTCTTACCTACTCTCCTCAATGAGTTTCAGGGGCAAATAAAGCTAATTTACATCGACCCGCCTTTTATGACCGGACGCACATTCAATAATAGCGCACGTATAGCTTCACGCCTGGCATATCATGATACGTGGAATAATGACCTGGATAGCTATCTACAATGGCTCTACGAGACACTTGTCGAACTCCATCATCTACTAGCGGCAGATGGAAGCCTCTATGTACATCTTGACTGGCGCGTTGCTCACTACGCAAAAATTATGCTTGACGAAATTTTTGAGACACAAGAGAGTGGGGCAGGCTTCAAAAATGAAATCATCTGGCACTATCAATCGGGAGGGCGTGCTCAAAAGTATTTCGCTCGCAAACATGACACTATCTTATTCTATACTAAATCGAAGCAGTATCGTTTTCATGGCGACCGTGTCGGGCAGTTGCGCGGGACGCAAAAACGCAACCATATGCGCAAAGAGACAAGCTCACCCGGGCATATCACCTGGACAATACAATCGGCGGGGCGTCCCTATACGTATGATCAGGATACAACAATGTCTCCAGCCGATGTATGGAGTGATATCAGCCATTTGCATCAAAGAGATCCCGAGCGAACTGGGTACGCCACACAGAAACCAATTGCTTTACTAGAACGAATCCTCCTTGCATCATCAGAAGAGAATGATCTTGTCCTGGACTGCTTCTGCGGTAGTGGGGTCACTCCTCTCGTAGCTGAACGCCTCGGCCGACGCTGGGTCGCCAGCGACAAGAGCGCTGTAGCTCTTTCACTCACACGTGAACGCTTACTTACACTCGAAAGAAGGTCCCCTTTTGCGTTCCAATACGTTAGAGATGTAGAATAGCATTGCAATGTAGGCAAAATGCAACCAGAACACTCAAGATACCAACGAGGGCATATCTTCGTGTGTACAACAAAAATAGTTGGTAATAGCCTGTAAGGATTTCTCTATTTTTACAGGAGTGAGATGAAAAGAGACATCTTATGCTAGAATTACTTGAACAGTTATTTCGCCAGGTTCGTGCTTATACCCAGGCAGAACGCTACGATCGCAAACAAGTCTACTCGCAATCTCCCAAACATACAACAATGCAATTTGATCGAGACGCAGAAGATATCATCATCAATGGACTAGCTGAAAGCGGGCTTGGATTTGAAATCATTACAGAGGAGCGACCCACATTCTCTACAACTGAAAATCCTCAGTACCGCATCGTTGTTGACCCGATCGATGGCTCTACAAATGTAGAGCGCGGTATAATGACAGCAGCGGTAGCCCTGGCAGCCTTGCCAATCGACGCCCCCGTCGTCCCCGAGAACGTACAGTGGGCATTGGTAGGAGAACTTTTTAGCGGAGCCGTCTACGAGGCACAACGCGGCGGTGGAGCATTTCGCAATGGAAGGCGCTGCCAGGTGAGTGCCGTGAGTACTATCAAAGATTGTGTAGCTGGCCTTAATCTAGACAGTAGAAATGGCAATATACTCAAAACCTTGCTCACTGAAAGTCCGCGTATTGGCATTGTCCGTCGTTCCGGCAGCTCGGCCATTGACAGCGTTTATGTGGCCAGCGGAACCTATGATGCATACATCGACGTCGGTGATGAGATCACAGGCGAATCATTCCTCGCCTCAGCAAGCATTGTCTTAGAGGCGGGGGGAATCGTTACTGACCAGGAAGGGAAATCGCTCCGTCCTATCATGAATCTGACCGATAAGTTCTCGCTCGTCATGGCTGGTCATAAAAAGCTACATAGTGAAATCCTGACAAAAATAAGAAAAGAGATCGATGTGAAGTAGCCCATTGTGTGATATTCCGGAACGGAGTATAATTTCCAGTGAAATAAAGAAGGCCAATACATTGAGAATCACACAAGAGGACATACTTTAAGACTTTACCATAAGGACCCAATTTATGGATATATGGAACACGCTAAAAACACAGAAGCCGCAACAGCGTGTCAGCGTTCTGCTTTTCGCTTATGGGCTAACTCTATGCCTCCTGCTTGGCGGATGTCAATTGCCTGCTGGAAATAGCGCGGCTCCCAAAACTGATACCCAGGTTCCCATTTCTGCAACGCAATCGGCTGCAGAGGCAACCTTAAAAGATCAGGGTCAGATGCAACTTCAAACCTTCCAGCAGTGGATCGGTGTTGTGCAGCAAAATGGGGGTGACACAACAAGCTATCAGCGGCAGTATACGTCTGATCGGCAAGCGCTGCAAAACGCTAAAACAGATGCTGAGTACAACTCAGCAGTTGCAACACTTACAACACATGTTGAAGCAATTCAGCTTCCAGCAATGAAGACCAAGGCACAATATCTGCAACAAAAGCTAGCAAAGCAGGTTGCTGATTGGGGAAAGCAGCATACCTATCATGATGACTATGACAACAAGGATTATCCGCTGAACAACTCATATGGCGACGCAGGAATAGGCAGTTGGGTGCAGAGTGACCTGGATAGCGCCCGGACCGTAGCGGATTATCAGCAGGCCATAGAAAACCTGAACATGTATCTTCTCAACTTCCAGGCGATGACAGACGACGCCCAGGACACCACAGCATTTGATCAACCGCATAAGACTGATGAGCAATTAATGATGCAATATGGCCGTTCAGATAAGAAAGTTATCGTTGTCTCGCTCTACGAACAAGCGATGCGTCTCTATGACGACGGGAAGCTGGTGAAAGCCTTCAAGGTTACAACTGGACGACCAGAGCGGCCCAGCCCTCCTGGAAGCTGGTGGGTAGAGGGCAAGCAGACAAACATTACCTTTCATTCCAGCGATCCCAAAGGCTCACCTTTCTGGTATGCAGATACTCATATTAACTACGCGCTGCCATTTCATAGTGGAGGGTATTTCATTCACGATAGCTGGTGGCGCGCAGATTATGGCTTCGGCACTAACTTCCCCCACCCCGACTCATCAGGCGAAAATCTAGGTTCACATGGTTGTATCAACCTACCAACCGATCAAGTTAAATGGATCTACAACTTTGTGCAACTCTACACCGGTGTTATCATTTACTAGACCATTTTATCAAGCATGGAAAGAGGCCCCTGGTTTTAGTGCGACCAGGAACCTCTCTCTCCTCTTACGGCTACAAGTTGGCTTCTTTTGGTTACATTCATATTATTGCTCTTCAGCAATAATTTCTTGACATAGATTAACACACTCACTACAGATATTCACACCTTTCGGACCACTTGTAATACGTTGAACTTGCTCCTGACTTTTGCTACAGAAGGAGAAGCGGTAATGCTTTATATTGGTTGCCCTGCATGGGGATACACAGACTGGCAGGGGAATTTTTTCCCTGTACACACCCCAAAGAATGATTTTCTGAAACTCTACAGTCAACGTCTGTCAACTGTCGAGGGAAATACAATTTTTTATGCATTGCCAGCTAAGGAAACGATAGAACGTTGGGCACAGGAGACACCAGACACATTTCGCTTCTGCCCGAAGGTCTCACGCAATATCAGTCACGAAACGAACCTGACTGGCAAAAGAGATGAAATAATCCTATTCATAGAACATATGCGTTGCTTCAGGAAGAGATTGGGTCCAATATTTCTACAGTTACCGCCTTCATTCGCACCCGCACAACTTGCACAGCTTCAAGCGTTTCTTGATTCCTGGCCCACCGACCTGAAGCTGGCTGTGGAGGTTCGACACCCAGAGTTTTACGCCACGGAGACGTCAGGAGAGATGTTAAACACGCTGCTTAGACAATATAATATAGGCCGCGTTATTATGGATACGCGACCGATCCGAACAGGCTCGATTCAGGAACAAAAAATGCTTCAGGCACGGGAACGCAAGCCTAATCTTCCACTACAAATTGCAGCTACAACTGATTTTGCTTTTGTACGTTATATAGGTCATCCACATATGAAGGTCAACGAGCCATTTCTTGCACTATGGGCAGAACAAATAGTGCAATGGTATAAGCAAGGCATGGACATCTATGCTTTTTGCCACTGTCCTTTTGAAAAGTATTCCCCCGAAATTTGCTTTCACCTCTATCAAAAAGTCAGAGCTTTTATTCCATTACCACCTTTGTCCTGGCAACCAGGCAATGATCATACAAAACCAGAACAAATGAGCCTTTTTTGATCAAATAGCTCCAATTAAGCCACAGGTTTACAGAAAATATAAGATGGAGATCTCTCATTCTAAAAAGTGGCCATAACA
Source organism: uncultured Dictyobacter sp. (assembly GCA_964247965.1). GTDB lineage: Bacteria > Chloroflexota > Ktedonobacteria > Ktedonobacterales > Ktedonobacteraceae > Dictyobacter. Next base: position 6,466 of record CAXTXB010000161.1, read on the forward strand.
TGTCGTAATAAATGAGATGATGAATATACCTAAGTTGACGAGATGAAAGCTATTGCAGCATTCCAGACTCTGTTTCCATAACCACTTGAGCCGAGAGTGTTGATGGATATGCACCAGAAATAGTATCACCAGTCGCTGTATGCATGGGAGATGTTGGAAGAGAGATCGACCTGGAAGCCGGAACGGGTACAGTCAACTTTGGGAGAGAAGACTGCAGCAAAGCAGAAGAGCGAACTTTCTTATATAATCTCATGTACTTATTCGCCATTGCACTAACCGAGAAATTTTGTACAACGTGAGCGTGCACGTTTCCACGATCGAGTTCATCTATTTTATGGATATAGTGTATCATCTCATTAAGATCATGAACAAGATATCCGCTCTTGTTATGGGCCACAATTTCTGGAGCTGCACCGCGAGCGAAAGCAATTACAGGGCATCCTACAGCCATGGCCTCAATCATCACCATACCGAAAGGCTCTTCCCAGGTTATGGGATTGAGAAACGCTTTTGCACGACTCAACACATCAACTTTTTCCTGCATATCAACCGGACCGATATATTTCACGCGATCTCCATCAATATTTGGCTTGATTACATGCTCGTAATACTCAACAGACTCCACCACATGACGATCAATTGTGCCAGCTAATACGAGTGGCATATCAACCGCTCTAGCTGCCTCAATAGCTAAATGTGCGCCTTTTTCAGGAACTAATCGGCCTAACCACACCAAGTAATTCTCAGGCTGAGAAACAGTGGGCCGATATTGAGCTACGGGCAGACCATGATGAACTACTCCAACAAACTTAACCGGATAATGTACTTCTTTGCACGCACGTTCGCTGATAGCAACTAGTGGCATGGATAAGATCCACTCCATATAATAGTCGTCGGCATCTCCAGTCCACGATTGGACACGATCAAAGGGGAAGCGGCTATGCAGGGTTGCTAGAATGGGCGTACCAAGCTGAGCGACGAGAGGAAAAATAAACATATCAGAGCTGGAAGAGAGGTGAACATGTACTATATCAAACTGATGTGATTTAATGTACTCCACAGATTTATACAAATGATAGTATGATTTTAAATGCGCTTCCCATGGCACGCCAGATTCAATAAGAGAGTGAGGAAAAAACGAAATTAGCTTTGCGGACGTTTTTGCGTCACCAGGAGCGAATAAAGTAACATCATTTCCCTGTACAATCTGTTCCTCTACAAGGTTAGAGATCACTATCTCGGTTCCACCATAGTTTTTAGGTGGGATTGCAATCCATGGTGGTGCTATATGCGCAATTTTCATACTTTATCCTTGACTCGGTCTTTTTAAAATTCAACTTAAAATGATACCTCTCAACTTTCAGTGCTCCTGGCACCCACGTCTTACACGTTTCAATGCCATCAATAGTTGCAAATTATAGAATGAATTTTTATTAAAAACTCACACGTTTATCTATCATGACAAGAAACATACGATTCCTTTTAGAAAGTTCTCAAGAAATTCTATGTCATTACAGGTAACTTTTTTTCTATAAAAATCTATAATAAAACCAAATAAGGCTTCGTACAAGTGAGAATATAATCCTACCCGACAAAGAGGGATAGAACTATGGTGTATTTAACAAAAATAGTCTTAAACTATTTGACCTCTCCTTTGGTCCCTTTTGTGTGGCGCTCCATCTCATTAGCAGCGTAAATGATCAAGCCATTAACTTGTCCTGATGAAGTATGAGATGGCACAATGGTGTAAGAGAAATAGTTTTTATCTTGCTCCTCATGTATAGCGTAGGATACAGAATCAGGAGTAGACATTTTAGGCTTTTCCTGGATGTATGCTTCACGCGCGGAGCGCAGTAAAGAGAATACGACCTCTGGTCCCCAGAGCAGGTCTATTACCTCTTCCAGTGGGTGCCCTAGCACTTCGCTTTTTTCAACAAGATTTGCATAGCGTGGATTATAGGCTTCGACAATCAAGCCAGGGCCACGCACAACCAGAATAGAGAAGGGTGCAAGCTCTATTATCTCAGAGAGGCGTATACGTTCATTCTCCAAAGTGGAGGTCATTTCCTGTAATTCGCCAGTACGCGCGCGTAGCTCGTCATTAGTCGTCTCTAGTTCCTCATTAGTGGCCTGTAACTCTTCGTTATTGGTCTCTAACTCCTCGTTCGTTGCCTGTAATTCTTCGTTGGTTGTTTCGAACTCCTCGATGCTGGCCTGAAGCTCTTCATGAGTCAAGAGCAGTTCTTCATTAGCGACTTGCAGTTCCTCGTTTGCATCCATGAACTCTTTATTCGTATCACTTAGCCGCTTGTTTGCGTTTCCTAGTTCTTGCATCAGCTGTGCCTGATCAGCTTGCACACTTTCCAGCTGCCGCCTTACCTGAACCTGTTCATTCACATCGGCCACGCTTACAACAGCCAGGTCGGCCAGGCCCGGCTCCATTTGCATAAGCGAAATGGACAGACTAACAAAGCGCCCGTTGCCGCCCGCAACGGTCTCTAGTTCGACTTCTGGGAGTGTGATAAGCGTGCGTTCACGGAAGACTGTATCGATGGCCGAACGCGTCTCATAATAGGGAACACCACGCACCGCATGCAAGAAATCCTGTTCAATTGCTACATCACGGAGATTTAACAGGCGACGAGCAGAACCATTAGCGCTCAAGATGCGATACGAGCGGTTAATGATCACAACGCCGATGGGCAAGAAGCGCAGAAGCAGCTCGTTGAAGCGGCGCAACTGGCCCAGCTCAAGCGAAGGAGATTGAGCTTCCTGCTCTACGTGTTGTTTCCCGCCTGCTCGGTCAAGACGGTTCATAGCGTTTCTCTCCGCATGTGACGTTTTCAATACTGAAAGGCTCACGCGCCGCGTTGAGGGCAACGCATTACCGATGCAACGGTATACTTTCCAGTGTTTATTTACTAATTCGTAGAAGGACTGCATCGGGCGTATTGTCTCAGCCTTACCAAGGAATAGGTACCCATTAGGATTGAGCGAAAATGCAAACTGATTGAGCACATATTCTTGAAGATCGGGGGTGAAGTAGATGAGAACGTTACGACAAAACACCAGGTCGATACGTGGAAAAGGCGCACTGTGGCTGAGGTCCTGCTGCCCAAAGATAACCATCTGGCGCAATGTCTTGGAGATGCGGTAGCCATGGTCGATGCGCTCAAAGAAATGGTTACGATATTCGTCAGGAACACCTTTGAGCAAATTCTCGGAATAAAGACCACGCCTGGCAAAGGCGATGGCAGCCTCATCCAGGTCCGTAGCAAAAACTTTGACACTCCACTCGGAGAGTTCGGCCCCCAACAGATCGGTAAGCAGCATGGCTAGTGAGTAAGGCTCTTCTCCAGTAGCACATCCCGCAGTCCAGAAACGAAGAACATGATCGCGTTGACGAGATTGTGCGATCAACATAGGTAAAATTTCATTTCTTAAATACGCAAACGCATCTGCATCGCGAAAAAATTGTGTTACATTGATGAGAAATGCTTTGACAAGCTCTCCCACTTCCTGAGGGGATATCTTCAAATAGTCTGCGTATTCACGCATCGCCCGCTTATGAGTCACCGCCATCCGGCGACCAATACGACGCAAGATCGTTGAGGTTTTATAAGGTCGGAAGTCGATGTTCGCCTGTTGACTGACCTGCTCCAGGATCGCACGCAACACATCCTCAGTACGCTCTTCACCCTGAGGAATAGTCGCTCCTATGAGAAGATCGTAGAGCAAGGGGCCAATATGCTCCAGGCTCATTTCAAAATCAACCACGGTTGGAGGAAGCGCCATGGGCATGGAAGGATAACGTGCTGTTTGGGGG
>CAXTXB010000162.1:0-3942 GCA_964247965.1 uncultured Dictyobacter sp.
TCAGCGCGCTCTTCTTCGCAGAGGTGGAGGAGGCCTGCGGCTGCATCTCTTTTGACCTTTTTCTTATTTAAACAGCATTGACCGCAAGGGATTGTCGCTACGTGGAGTCAACTCATCACGCTTACCCATGAAAAGAGTTGGGCCACTACACTCTTACGTTGATGCATATTCATTCCGTCCGTCCTCCTATCTATTCACGCTCTTTAAACGGTCCTGCTTCCTACATAATGGGATAAAAGAGTTATATTTCCGGCTGAACTTTCTAGCAGGTTAGATCATTACATATAAATATATGCGATTTACATAGGACGCGAGAGCGAGTAAACTAATGTATGAAGATAAGAAGATGAAGAAAAGGATGATGTTCCTACGCACGATTGTTTTGTTTTCATTTGTAAAAAGGTGGCGGTGAAGATGGAAAGAAGAAGAAAGTTGCTGTTCTGTTCGCTAACCCTGCTTATTCTCCTATGTGTATTTGCGAATTCAGGAGGACAGGCGCACATGGCGAAATACGATGGCACAAATAATCCTCAGGTGCATATGCGGCAGATCGTTTCGTTACCAGGCCCTGATGCAACGTTTGGAGGGGTTGATAAAATCTGGCCCTTTTCGGATACAAACGTATGGGTGCAAGGATCGAATCTTACTCCTTCTATGAATGAACAATTTCAGCAGGTGACGCAACATTTTGATGGCAAGCAATGGACATCATATCTTCCTACTACTCTAAAATACGATCAAATCGTTTCTTCCTCCTCCAGGAATGCATGGGCGATCGGGTCGGCAGAGGTTGGGCAGCATGGCAATGCAACGGAGATGACGTATCTTGATCATTTTGATGGGCATGCCTGGAAAAATGTAATTTCAGGCAATGCGAGTTATCTTAATGTAGGGCCAATGACCGTTTCGGGCAATGATTTCTGGTATGTAACCGATTACTATAATCAAGGATATCAAATCTCGATTCATCATTACAGCCCGCTTGCAGGTTGGAATGACGTAACATCTGCCGGTCTTCCAACGACAGATCCAATTGATAAGCTAGCCGTCGTTTCCCTCATAAACATATGGGTGACACTCGGGGACCAGCGAGTCTTCCATTATAACGGCCTGAATTGGCATGAGACGCCTACACAGCCGTTATACCATCTAGCCGCCCTTTCAGCTCCGTCTTCAACGGACGCATGGATAAGTGGCACATCCACGACAGGCGATGCCATCGTTGAGCATTGGAATGGCAAGACATGGCAAATCGTTCCTCTGGCCGCTTATCTTCCTTCCGGCTTTGTGCGTGGAGGTCTTAAGGATGAGGCACGACGTATATTCGCGTTCTCCCGCACCGACGCCTGGACTCTTATTAGCATTTACCCATGGGGATCGCCTCTATCGTTTCTTGAGCATTGGGACGGCAGCAAGTGGACGCTCTATACCACCCCTCAGTATCTTCCGCAATATGATATAGCTCCATTATGGAAAGAGCATGCGCTTGGCGTGGTTACAGGTAATTCGACATCACAAGAGCTTGTTGCTCTTACTCCATAGGCCGACTTGGCCGTACAGCGAACTGGGAAAGTGATCGCTGCTACGTCTCACACAAGCAGAATACAGGCTTCAAGGTTCTTACACTCTCCAAGAGCAGCCGCAATCGGAAAATCAATTAAGTGCCTTCTGACAACTTCCCCACCTGCATATTGTGACCCTGTGTTTGCAGAAGTAAAACATAATTTTGCCGTACGTCCTGTGTCTGGGGATGTTCTAATCCTAGTACTTGCTCATAAATCGCGAGGGCACGCTTCAACATCTGCTCCGCTTCGACATATCTGTCCAGCCTTATATAGAGGAGAGCCAGATCGTTGAGGCTGACCGCCGTATCCGGATGCTCAGATCCTAACTCCCGTTCTCTGAACTGAAGAACGCGTTGGTATAATAGTCCTGCCTCTTCGTATTTTCCCTGACTCTCATAGAGATAAGCCAGGTTGTTCAGGATGGGTACTATGTCGGGGTGATCGGCTCCTAAAAATTGTTCTCGGATGGTTAGGGCGTGTTCCCACAACAATTCGGCTTGCTCATACTTCTTCTGGTCAAGGTAGAGGGCTATGAGAGTATAAAGGTTAGTCTCCGTATCAGGATGTTCAGGTCCCAACACCTGTTCCTGGATGGTCAGAGCGCGCTTTAATAACGGCTCAGCTTGCTCATATTTCTTCCGGTCGTAATAGAAAACTGCTAAGGCTTTAAGGCTAGTTGCTGTATTGAGATGATCGGTTCCCAACCTCTGCTCACAAATAGCTATGGAATATTGATAGAGGGCTTCCACCTTGGAATACTTTTCCTGCATCCAGTAAAGTCCTATCAGAGTGTCCCGTTTGCTCATTGTACTGGAGTGCAGAGGTCCCAATAGCTGCTCACTGATGGTTAGAGTGTGTTCCGACAACAATTCGGCCTGCTCATACTTCTTCTGGTCAAGATAGAGAGCTACTAGAGTATTAAGGCTAGTCTCTGTCTCAGGATGTTCAGGTCCCAGGGCTTGTTCCCGGATGGCCAGAGCACGCTTCAACAATTGCTCGGCTTGCTCGTATTCCTTCTGATTGTAATAGAGAAGCGCCATGTCGTTAAGGCGCGTCGCTGTGCTGAGATGGTCGGTTCCCAACATCTGCTCACTGATGGCCAGTATCCCACGATAGTATTGTTCTCCCCATTTATCGATCGCTGTGTCGAGTTGTGGTAGCTCCAACTGCTGCTCTCGGATCGCCCGGAAACTCTGCCTGCGTGGCATGACCTTCGCCCGCTTGCCCTGATTCCAGTAACGATAAATGGTAGCGATAAAAGCATTAGAGATAAAAATGGCAATGGTAGCTAAAATTATCAAGAAGCCTGTCTGTAAACCGTTCCAATTAGCGATCTTGAGCCACCAGCTAACTAGAGGAGAGGCCACTCCTACTAGCAGGCCAAATATAATACTTTTGGGGTAGTATGGCTGCAACTTGTGCTGAATCCGATCATTGTAATCATTAGCGAGTGCAGCGATACAACAAACGGTGCCAACTGGACCTATCAGCAAGCCAGTCCAATTGTGAATATGAAGCCATCGGCTAACTGCGAGATCGATAGCAAGCATAAACACTACGATAGCAAGCATAACGAACCAGAACTCGATCTGCTTGAGCCTGTGCTGGACCCATCGCTCACGAAGAGATCTCCATTTATAGCCTGGAATTGGTTGACCGTTCAGCAGGTGGCGGATGGATACCAGGGCCGCGTGACCTACAGAGTCATACTCATCATATAAGCGACGATTGAGGGCCACGAGTACTGGGCGCAGTTGCGTTGTATCTCTGATTCCTAATTTTCCTAGACTTGCTGCAACTTGCAATCGCACATATTCATCCGCATCGTGGTCCAGGGACTCCAACAGGGCTTTGACCACAACTGTGTTGCTCACGCCTATCTGTCCCAAACTTTCAGCCACCTCCCCGCGCACATATTCATCTGGCTCGTGGTGCAGAGTCTCCAGCAAAACCTCTGCCAGAGTTTCATTGCCTACTCCTACTCGTCCTAAGCTTCTTGCAGCTTCCCTTCGTACCTTCTCATCTTTATCGTTGAGCAGCGTGTTTAGCAAAGCCTTAACCACAGTTTCATTGCCCGCCCCTATCTCTCCCAGCCTTTTTGCCGCATGCCAACGGTGTCCAACATCTTCATCCTTCAGCAATGTCTCCAAATGATCCTCTAATAGGACCTCCATCACAGTTTTGTTGTCCGCGCCTATCCGTCCCAGGCTTATAGCCGCCTGCTCACATACATACCCATTTTTATCGTTGAGCAGTGTGTCTAGCAAAGCTTTGATCACCGTTTCACTGCCCATTCCCACCTGTCCCAGACTTACTACCACCTGCTCAAGTCCAGTCTAATATTCAAAGATCAGAACCGACTATAGAGGATCAATAA
>CAXTXB010000162.1:3952-10288 GCA_964247965.1 uncultured Dictyobacter sp.
GCAGAGGCTCTAGCAAACCCTTTCCCACAGTTTCATTGCCCATTCCTACCTGTCCCAGTCTTATAGCTTCCTGCTTTCGCACCCTCTTATCTTTATCGTTGAGCAGCGTGTCTAGCAAAGCCTTGATCACAGTCTCATTGCCCGCTCCCACTTGTTCCAGGCTTACTACTATCTGCTGACGTGTGCTCATATTTGTATTGTAAAGTGCCTCCAATAGGGCCTTAACCACAGTTTCATTGCCCATTCCCACCTGTCCCAGACTTACTACCACCTGCTCAAGTGTATCCATATTTGTATCGTAAAGTGCCTTCAATAGGGCCTTAACCACAGTTTCATTGCCCATTCCCACCTGTCCCAGGGTTATAGCGGCCTGCCTGCTCACAAGCCAACTTGTATCATAGAGTGCCTTCAATAAGGCGTTGACTATAGCTTCATTGTGCGCTCCCACCTGTCCCAGGATTACGACAGCTCGAACCCGTATACTCTCATTTGCATCGTGGAGTGCCGACAGCAGTACCTTGACCACAATTTCGTTGTCCCGATGTTGTAGTAGCTGAGACACGACTGAAAGTAAGTTGTCCTGCGTCGCATAGCGATTTCCTTCGTAAATGATACCTTGTAAATGATTTCGGTTGTAGATAAGATGCTTCACAATTAACACAGCCCGAGCTGAAAGTGCATTATCAACCTTTTTGGTTGTTCCATTAGGGACACATTCAGTGTAGCTTCTGGCTGCTAGTTCGAACTCTCGGTCCAACATCCAAGCAATTCGATCCTCCAGGTGTACCTCGTGCAACAGTTTCCCTGGTCCTATCCAGCGTAAGAAAGAATTGCGAGGGGGAAGCAAGATCCAACTGGGGGGCGGATAAACATGCAGGATTGCTAGAATTAGTGCTGATGCCTTGGTAGCTTCCACTTTCCCCGATCCCAGATGAACGATGGTAAGGAGGTGTACTTCTTGCCACCATGCCTCATGCAAATGTGCCATTACCAGGTCGATATACTGGGGATTGGGCTGTTCCGCAATATAACGAGCTACGAGGTACTCCTGGAAAGTCTGGTGCGGAAAGCCATATCTACCATCACCCATGTATTGTAACAGGCCGGATCGAAGGCTCAGGGCGTTCAGGAATTGTTTTGCCTCCCAGATGGCAACTTGCTCATTGGCATATCTCGCGGTTTTTTGTAGGGCTTGGGCGAGCATAGGGATAAGTTCATCCCTAGTAGCGCTCGTGCGTTGTTCCTGACTATGGATAGCATAGGCTAAAGGTGTCAGCAGGCGTAGGTGATCTTCCCAATCCATATCTGCTAGAATACTCTGATAAGCCACGTCATGATAAGCTTCCCAACGTTCGATTAGAACACGACAGCAACGTTCGTAGAGCTCCACTCGATGTTCGGGTAAGTCGCCTTCGTTACGCCAGATTAGTACTAGAACGGTGCTCAACAGTGGAGTAGTGGCTAATTGCAAGATCGCTGGCGTAGTTTGTACCCTCTCATAGAGCGCATCAGAGGCCGCACATTGTTGTTCGAAAGTCAAGTTCTGATCCAGCGCATACCAGAAGCGGAAAAACCGCTGAACCTCTTCAAGTGTGAAGCGCTCGATCTGGCAGCGCTGGAATTGGGGCCGTAAAGCGCCCTCACTTTCACTGACACCTGCTGGCCGGCTACCAATGATCACCCGGTTGCCAGGAGAGAGACGAGCCAATTCGACCAAAGAACGAGCAAGACGAGTACGTGCTTGACGGTCGGCAACTTCGTCTAGTCCGTCGAAAAGTAACAAGCATCGACCATCGATTAAGGCTTGGGTTAGCAGTTGTGAGGGAGTATTGCTGAAAGCCATTTGAGAGTCAAGATATTCGGGCAAAAACTGAATCCAGTTGGGCGATTCCCCCCCTTCAGGTTTCAAATAGCGGTCGGGTAAGTGTCCTAGTTCCACTAGCACTGGTAGCCGGTCAGGATCAGCAGATGTTCCCAACCGGTCGGTTTCTTGTTGCTGCCCCTTAGCAAAGGTCACAGCAAGCCAGCGTAATAGTGTGCTCTTACCCGCTCCTGGTTCACCTACGACCAACAAATGATTAGCGAGTGCTTGGCCGAGTTCAATCGGTTGTTGCGTGATGATCACACGCTCTATTTGTCGCCTCTTGCGCTTGCTCTGCTTGGTCTGGCTCGACTCTTCTAGCCGCTCAGATTCTTGGATAACTTTTTCTACGGTCAGTGTTAGACGCACAAAGATATCTTCCAGCGACACGTTTGTAAGAGACAGGTCGGAGTTATCGAAGCCACTGAAGTTCAGCCAGTTATAAGCGTTCACTACTTTCTGTCGGTAGACCTCTTCTGCGGCTCCTATATCCACCTGAACCACAGGTGAAGTGTCGTAGAAATGCTGCACAACATGCGCATCGTTTCCGATAACCGTGCCCATGCCCCCGTCGACCCGCACATTGTATATATTGGAAAGCTTGTCGTCGTTCGATTCAGGTGATGTCATAAGCTATCCTTTTTATTTGTCGCCAAAGATCTGCGTTACGTGCGCGTCGTCACCAATTATCGTGCCCTTACCATCGTGAATATGCACAGTATATTTACTCTGGAATGCTTGCTGTGGATTAATCAGCTTTCCTGGCATACTTTGGTCCGTGACGTATTCCCGGATAAAAGCGAGCAGATAGAGCGCAGATGCGTGTGCCGCGTATTCATGATAGTCGTCATTTTTGCGCGGATCGGCGTAATCGCAGACCCCTTTCACTGCTAAAAAGTAGAGGTCAGGATACTCGTGGAGTGTTTGATAAAATGCAGCAACCTCTTGGTCCAGAAAGAGTGCTTTCCGATTATGTTCTAACAATCGGGGGAAGGGGTTATTTCCCTGAACAGCCATACCTGAAGCAATGGGGGCAATTAGACATTTTGGGCGCTCAGTAAGCTGGAGTTCCCGTCCCAGGAGACGCTGTTTCATTTCCACAAGCAATGGTTCCCAACTAGTAAAAGTGTTGAGATACTGAACAATTCGGTTGGCCGGACCATGCGTTCTCCATTCCGGTCGAAGCTTGTCTTGACCTTCGTCTCCCGCTTCCATTTTCCCTGCATCGTGGTGAAAGGCGTAGGAGGCCGCAACCAGATCGCCGAGTGCAACTTTTTCAGAGTATCCTGCACAGATGCCGGTCATAGCAATAAAGCGAGGGTGAAATTCTTCTAGAAGCGACCGAACGCTCAGCGCTGTTTCAATTGGTCCCGTGAATGGCATACAGATGACTAGGACAGTCAATGTTCTTCCATAATTGTTTTTAAGTGATGTATACCGATACACATATCCACTTTTATTACTGAAGGCTTGTTGAAATTGAACATTCTCGCAGTGAGCCGAAAATTCGTCAACAACTGCCTGAGCTTCTTCAGCTAAAGCACATACAATACAGATATCAAACGATTGGTTCTGTTTTTCCATCTTTCTTTCTCGCAAAACTACATGATTATAACACTACCCCATTATGGACAGTATCAATCTTTCGCATAAGCTTCTTGTATCTCCTTGACCATACGGAACCAGTACCAAGCAAGGAAAAGGAAGCTTACAACATCATAAATGCCATCAACCCCCAGAATCGGTTGAACTGGAATAGCAATAACTGTCACTGCTGCGGTTGCGCCAATGCGTTTAGTAAGAGCACCCATAACATCCCGAAGTGGACTTTTTGGAAGGTAATTCACAAGAACGATAAGGATAATTAGTAGCGCTATTAGCCCTGTTATACAGAGAACAAGAATTTTAAGGAAACCGAAAAATGCGTTCATTTCTCCCTCCGAATAAGACTAATCATAATAGGCTCCCTTTTCATATGGAAAGTGTTGACAATGCTTTACTCTATTGATAGTACTTTACACAGAAGATCATCTATGTTGACGGCCCACTTGTGTAGCATATCAACAGCATATCTTCAGAATTCCTAATAGTAGGATCGACAATTTATGTGCCTATGGTTCGCGTATCTTGTGTAAAGTAACAAATAGTAACACAATGATAGTATGTCCTGTTTTGCGTGGAAAGAAAATATATGAAATGGACTTATAGCCCTTATGGTTCACCTTGTGGTGAGAAAGGGCTATATCCTTTTCATTAGAGCTAAGTTTATGTAATAGTCATTTTAAGGAAGATTCATTCACAGCAATATTCCGTATATTTCACCACCAAAATGCTAAAATTTACGCAAATGGATACCTTTCATGATGGATCGCAGTGATTGCTGGAGGTCTTATTAAGTAAAAGTAGTGGCAGGGCAAAAAGACAGCATTGCTTCTGATATAACCCGTTTCAAGCGAGTGATAGCTCATGACGGAGGTGAGATGAAAGGTGATGGGAAGTGATATAGGATGCGATAGACGCTAAATTTCTCGGGTGTTTCTGCACTATTCAGGATATTGGATGCGTTTCATACTGTGAAACGCGGGTTTGGGGAGACGTAATCAATAACAGAATGGGGCGGCACACATGTTGTAGCCGCCCCCACTAAAAATCAACTATATCACTAAAAAATTAGGGTGTTTCGAGTCTCACATCGCCGGCCCGCTCCCGCCGCGTCACGGCTTCGCGTACCTGGGCGGTGCGCCAGTAGCCTGAGGCGGTGAAGATGGTGGGGATGAAGACGACCAGGCCCCCAATGCAGACCCACCACCAGGTGGCCCACTGCTGACCATCCAGCGAGTTTTTGACGACAAAGAGGAAGCCCACGGTTGAAAGGACGACGATCAGGCGTAGAATAGAGCCTTCGAGGGCCATGCCGGTGGCGACGAGGGCCGGATTGATGTCCTCGATGGTCTCGGTATAGGCGGCCATCCAGGTGACGTAGCCGACGGCCAGGGTGATTCCAAACAGGCTGAGGAAGACGGCCATCAGACCGGCTCCAGTGGGTTGGCCGATGCGGCTGATGAAGAGTATGGTGACGATGATCGTGGCGATGGCCCCGAGCAGCATGTAGGGCTTGCGCACCAGCGTGCGATCAGAGACAAAGCCGATGACGATGGCCGCCACGACATTCACAGTCCAGAAAATGCTGACCAGCCCGTTGGCCTCCGCGACCGAGAATTTGAAGATGCTGCTCAGGTAGAGGGGGAAGAAGGAGACGGCGGCGTAGTACATGAGCAGGTAGAGGCTGATGCCCAGCGAGCTAATTATGAGCCGCGGCTGCAGCATCTGCCGCCAGGGATTTTTGACCGCCCCTTCGGTGTCTATGCTCGTGGCGCGCGCCTCGACGATCTCTTTCTCTCTCACGGTGTTCATGATCTGGTCGCGCAGGCCGGGCGAGAGCTCGCGCAGATAGAAGAAGCAGACGAGAAAGACGATGATTCCAACGATGCCGGCGATGACGTACTGCGACTGCCATGAGCCGTAGATCGTGAGCGTCTGGCTCGCGACGGCCGTGGCGAAGACGCTGCCACCCACCGGACCAACGGTCCAGAAGCCCATCGCCAGCGCCCGCCCGAAGCGCGGCGAGAAGTCACGCACCAGTGCCGGCGTGACAACCAGGATGATGCCCTCGACAAAGCCTAAGATAAGGGTGAGGAGCAAGAAAACTATGAAGGTGCTCGCCAGAGAGATTGCCAGGGTGGCGATGCCGGTCACCAGCAGTCCATAGACGATGAGATTGCTGCGCCCCAATCGATCGGAGAGGCTGCCGAAGATCGCCGATACCGCGCCAACGAGATTGCTGGCCAGTACAATAAGCGTGTAGGTCTGTACAGTAATACTAAAAGAGCGCAATACAAGGGGTGCAACCGAGGGAAGGACATACGACTCATAATACAAAATGATCGTCGCGATGACCGCGAGCGCAAGGTACCAGATGCGCTGCTGGTTGCCGGGATAGTGCTCAAGGCCGCGTTGCCTGCGGCCGACGGAAAAAGTGTTCATCCAGATCCTCCTTAGATACATAATCGCTTCGCTGTTTCGGTGTATCCATATATATGTTTTCATCTACAATGATGCTGGAAGATTGATGTTTACCTTCGTGTATTACTATCTGTTACAAAAATGTTAAAATGGCTACGCGTTTGCCTCCTTCAATAGCAATCGTATAGGCACCAATAAATGACTCTGTTGCCCAATTTTGTTAAGATGTGTAGATAAGGGTGAACATGAGCGTGTTGAAGTGAACCGAGTCGGCGGTGGGAGGACGGACGGAATGAATACAGTCCAATATGCATCAATGTAAGAGTAATGGAACTGACCTCCTTCATTCGATAGGCTCACTACGCGTCGCGACCATCCCTTGCGGCATCAACTCCAACGTATTCATAAACCATCTATCGAAAAGGCCAGCCGGGTAGATTTCGAGGCGAGCT
>CAXTXB010000163.1:0-1812 GCA_964247965.1 uncultured Dictyobacter sp.
CTCTTAGACATATATGTATACTTTTCTGGCTTCTATTCAGTATTATAAAGAGAGAAATCATCAACAAGATGCTCTCTGTTGACATACAAAGATTAGTTACAATACACATTCAAAGGAGAAGACGTAATGAGCCAGAATGAAAACAAAGACCTGGGAACTCAGGGCCAGGAAGATAGTGTGAAAGGGAAATTGAAAGAGGCGGCAGGAAAGGTTCAGAGTAAGGTCGGCGAGATTACTGATAATCCAAAAACTGGTGCCAAGGGCGATGCCAAGCAGGTCGAGGGGAAAACTCAGTCTACAGTTGGAAATGTAGAGCAAAAGGTTGACAACGCTCTTGATCCCAACAAGCCCTAGTACATTTTAACTAGATTCTCTTAGATTTTCTAAGAAGAGAGCAGCCTGCTAAGCGAGCTGCTCTCTCTTTGTCAGGTAGTTCTAGGGATTATCCCATTCACGGCCGTCATCCTGAATAAGCTTGTCGGCTGCCTCAGGACCCCAGGAGCCCGGGGCGTAAGGATGAACTGTATCTGACGCCATATTCTTCCACGCGTCTGTAACGCTATCAATGATGCGCCAGGAGGCCTCGATCTCGTCGCGGCGAATGAAGAGCGTTGAATCCCCAAGAATACAATCAGCAATCAGTCGCTCATAGGCCTCAGGCGATTGAATACCAAAGGTGCCGGCATAGGTAAAACCCATATCGACTGACTCTAAATGTTGCGCGGCACCGGGTATCTTGGCTGCAACCTTCAATGCAATGCCTTCGTCAGGCTGAATGCGTATTGTCAAACGGTTTGGCACAAGGCCCTTTGTCTCATCTGGTTTATAGAGCTGATGAGGTACACGTTTAAATTGAATGGTAACCTCTGTACTCCGTTTGGGCAAACGCTTACCGGTACGGATATAGAAGGGTACATCCGCCCAGCGCCAGTTTTCGATTGCCAATTTGAGCGCAACATAGGTCTCAGTTGTGGACCCAGGCTTGACCCCCTGCTCTTCTTGATAACCCTTCACTGGTTTGCCGTCCACCTCACCGGAGCTGTATTGACCACGTACCACATTTGTAACTACATGCTCAGGAGAGAAGGCTGGAATCGCGTGTAAGACCTGTACCTTTTCGTCGCGAATAGCGTCGGCGTCAAAGGTGGCCGGAGGCTCCATCGTGGTAAGGGCAAGCACTTGCATGATGTGATTCTGGACGATATCGCGAATCGCTCCTTCAGTCTCATAGAACTCTGCACGTGATTCTATACCCAGGCTTTCAGCAACCGTAATCTGCACATGATCAATAAATTTCTGGTTCCAGAGCGGCTCAAAGATACCATTCGCAAAACGGAACGCAATGATATTCTGCACCGTCTCTTTCCCCATATAGTGGTCGATGCGGTAGATCTGATCCTCTTTAAATACCTGACCAACCGTACTATTTAACTCCTGTGCTGAAGCTAGATCGTGGCCAAATGGCTTTTCAAAAATGATACGCGTCCAGGGTTGATGGCCCTTGTCATCCTGCTTACCTGGTTGCGCTAAACCCGATTCTCCCAACTTCTGCACAATAAGTGGATCAGTCTCAGGAGGAGTTGCCAGATAGAACAGCCGGTTGCCGCCAGTGCCCTGTTCTTTATCTAACTTATCAAGAAACGTAGAGAGCTTCTGATATCCCTGACTGTCATCAAAGCTAGATTGACAGTAGTAGAGATTCTTCGCAAATGCCTGCCTGGCAGCATCATCTAACTTATCATCCTCGGGCATATATTTATCGAGTGAATCTAAGACGGTTGCTCGCCACTTGTCATCATCAAAGGGCCGGCG
>CAXTXB010000163.1:1822-10248 GCA_964247965.1 uncultured Dictyobacter sp.
GGCCACAATGCAAAACTTCTGGGCAAGTGGATGATCATGGATGAGATGGGCAAGCGTGGGTAGGATCTTACGCTGGGCGAGGTCTCCCGTCGCGCCAAAGATAACGATTACGCATGGGTCTGGTATATGATTACTTTGCCAGATGGTATGCTGCTTAAGCTTTGCGTGAGCAGGGGCCTGAACGTTTTGTGTCATTGAAAATCTCTCCTCATCGGAAATTTTGCGCTACAACCTATAATGGTTCCAATATCTGCCCTTACATGCAGATTCAGCTCCATTTCTCTACATGGATATTTTTTTTATCTCTATTTGTTAACGAAGTAGAACCCCTTTGCAGGGACAATGTGTACCTGTCCTTTTCGTGTAAATTTCCTCTATAATCAAGATGTATGCTATAAAAAGCTATTTCAGCAACAGAAGATGTACGCATTTACACGACAATTTCCATTATGTCTAAAGATCGAGGGAATCATATGGCACATGCTCACTATGACCTCACCATTATAGGTGGTGGATCAGCCGGACTATCGGCAGCACAAATCGCTCGTTCGCTTGGCGCAAACGTTTTGTTGGTCGATAAAGAGCGCCTTGGAGGAGATTGCCTACTTCACGGCTGTGTACCCAGTAAAAGTTTGCTCTACGTGGCGCGCATTGTTCAGCAGACGAAAGAGGTGGCACGGCTGGGCCTTGCCCCTGTATCTCTCACAATCGACATGACAAAAGTCAGTGCATATGTCCAGGCTATTATTTCACGCGTGGGCGAAACGGAGAAAGCCTACGTTGATGGCGTCACCATTACCCGTGGCGAGGTCTCGTTTAAATCTCCAACAACCCTACACATCAATGGTGAAGATATTACAAGCCGTAATACGTTAATCGCAACTGGCTCACATCCATTTGTGCCAGCCATACCAGGATTGCAAGAGACCGGCTACCTTACAAATGAAGATGTCTTCAACCTGACCGACCTCCCAAAGTCACTTATCGTTGTCGGAGGTGGACCGATTGGAGTTGAGCTAGGACAGGCGCTTGCACGACTGGGAGCACAGGTGACAATCATCCAGGAAGCAGGGCGCATTTTACCAAAGGAAGACCCGGAGGCATCAGACACACTTTATAAGGCCTTGAGGGCTGAGGGCATAGACATTCTCCTACAAACTCGACTGGTCACAACAATGCGCAAGGGAAATAAGAAAGTTGCAGTGACGAAACAGGGAGAGCAAGAAGTCACACTGGAAGCTGACGAAATCCTCCTGGCGCTGGGTCGCAGGCCAAATGTGACGAACCTCAATCTAGAGGCTGCAAACGTCAAATACAGCGACAAAGGGATAGAGGTTGATGAATATCTACGGACATCGACTCCGAATATCCTTGCTATAGGTGACGTTATCGGAGGCTATCTCTTCACCCATGTCGCCGCTTATCATGCAGGCATAGCGGTGCGCAACGCCTTATTACCCATAGCGAAGAAAAAGGTAGATTATCGCGTCGTACCCTGGTGTACATTTACTGATCCGGAGGTAGCAAGAGTTGGACTGACACCAGCGCAGGCTCAAGAGCAGCACAAACACGTCCGTAGCGTTAGATTGCCATGGTCAGATATTGATCGTGCGCAGACTGAAGACGAAACTACAGGCTTTATTAAACTTGTCCTGACAGGCAAAAAAGAGACGATTGTTGGCGCACATCTGGTTGGCGCTCATGCTGGCGAAATACTTGGCGAGCTCACCCTTGCCATGCAGCAGCATCTGACTATCAGCGATATCTATAACACAATCCACACATATCCTACATATAGCACCGGTATTCAACAAGCTGCATTTCAAGCTTACTTAACGGGCTCACAGGTGATCAGTAACCGCAAGGTTGTGCAAGCTATCTCACGTTTGCGTGGTTAAACTAGAAATTGAGGATGCCACGGACATAGACACCCTCAGCATCCTGACACTTCTTTTGCTTAACGCTTTTTGGCTCTCTTTAAATGTGGAGCGCTCTTAAACATATGTCTTATCATCGTTACAGGTTTCGTAAAAATGAACGCACAGGCAACACATATAACGATCGGGGCCAACAGGGCGAATGCAACGGGTACAGCTAAAGAAACGTGTAGCAGAGCAAGGCAGATAAGTTGTAAGACAACGAGTAGACCCACCAGGCCCAACGAGGTTAAAAGCGAGGCGACTCTCCAGCGAGCGTGAAGGCGATCATGCAAAGCTTTCTGGCGCAACTCAGCTTGCTCTTTCACATTATGCTGTCGGGTGTAGACTTCTTGAAGCTGGGTAGCAAGTTCCTGGCGCTCCTGCTCCAACGCATTCATTATACGCTTGGCTTCACGTTTCAAATACACGGCTTGAGCCAGGTACTTGTCACCTTCTTCTTTTGCCTGCCGCTCTAATCCTTTTATCGCTTCCTGGAGTGCTCCGGGTGTCTGGCCTGGCGCGAGGCTAATGTCATGCGCAATATCGGCTATACGTTTATGCACCTCTTCTTCAACAGCGTGCTGGAAGGTGGTAGAAAGCTCTTGATACCGCTGTTCCAATCCTGCCTGAGCCTCTTGCAAGCGATTGCGTTCGTCCATCAACTCCTGTAGGTGGTTTTGATATTGTACAATCTCTTGCTGCTGCCCGTTGTGAATAATAGCGATCTCGCGTTCCGATTCGCTTTTCAGCGAATCGTACTCGTTCATCAGCCGCTGCACCTCAGTGCGTTGTATCTCTAGTTTGGAAAGTAAATGTCGGTTCTCTTCCCGCAACTGTGTAACTTGTCGCCAGGCGAGTTTTGCGTTTGGAGTTTCAGGCTCTAATGATGGCAGAATATCAGTTTGCCTCTGTTGCAGGATATTCTGACGACGTTCAGTGGGAGTACTACGGCGGTTAGCACTACGAGAAAGTTGCTCAAGGGTATCAGTGGTCTGAGTAACCTCGTCAGGTGACAACATCCTTCCTCCTTGGGTTCTTTGGGCGATAGGCAAAAAGGATACAAGATACGTTGCTATAGTGCGTATAAGGCGTGAATGTAGAAAGCATTCCTTATGACAAATTATGCAATACAATGACACAAATATGCAAGCCTTTTTGTAATCAATTGCATGCTGAACTCTCTCATATTGATGATAAATGATGAAGTAACTTCTCGCATAACCCAGTAGTATGAACGCCTTCATGCCGTATTACAGCAATTGCTTTCGACTTCACACTTGTCCGAAAAGAAAAATCTATGAAGCAGCAGTTTCTATTCTCTACAGATTTGAAGCAGCGAGAAGAAGCTGAAGAGAGGCATTTCTCCTGCAAATAGCAACTGACATAATCGTCAGCACACCTTCTACAGGAGATTCTCATATGAGGACAAAAAGAGGGAAAGAGAGCGCTACAACTCAGGCGTCCTTGTCGGCAGTTCCAATACCTGTCAACTCCTGCGACCCTACCGCAGGCCCTTCGCCGCCGATCATATCCGCAACGATTTTTCCTGAACTCATTACTCCTGGGAGGCCTGCGCCGGGATGAGTTCCCGCGCCAGCAAAGTAGAGATTTGGAATATCCTCACTAATATTATGCGGGCGGAACCAGGCGGACTGGGTCAAAATAGGCTCAACAGAGAAAGCGCTGCCAAGGTGACTATTCAAGGTATCGCGGAAGTGCAGCGGATCAATCATGTGTTCTGAAACAATGTGCTTTGAAAGATCAGGCAAGTAGCGCTGCTCTAAGTAGCGGATGATTGAATCTCGATAAGGCCGAGCCATCGTCGTCCAGTCGGTGCCACTTCCAAGATGAGGTACGGGCGAAAGCACATAGAAGCTATCGTGACCTTCTGGAGCCAGCGACGAATCGGTTGCCGTTGGCCGGTGAAGATAGAGTGAAAAATCCTTCGCCAACACTTTTCGTTTGAAGATATCATCTAGCAGGCCTCGATAGCGTGGCCCCATCAAAATCTCATGGTGGGCAACATTCTCATATTTCCGGTCCGTCCCAAAGTAGATCACGACGAGCGACATAGCATACTGCATGCTCTCCATCTTGCGATCAGTATTTTTGCGTCGGAAGTGCGGTTGAATCAGTTTGAGGTAGGTAAAGGCTACGTCAGCATTACTAACCACGATTTTAGCGGGGATGAATGCACCAGCGTCCGTACGTACACCCTCGGCGTATCTCGTCTGTTCATTGATGACAATTTCTGAGACCTCCGTGTTGAGCACAAGTTTGCCACCAATATCTTGAAAGAGCTTGACCAGCGCTCTGACCAGCGCACCTGTACCACCCATAGCATACCAGACGCCAAAACGCTGCTCCAGCGTATGGATTAAGGCATAGATTGATGTACTTTGAAAGGGATTGCCTCCTATGAGAAGCGGATGAAAACTGAAGACCTGGCGCAATTTCTCATCTTTAATATACTGATTTACAAACGTCGCCACCGACTTTTGCGACTGTAAGCGCACAAGATCCGGCAAAACTTTCGCCATATCGGAAAAATTTGTGAATGGTTGATCAATCAGTTCAAAACCGGTTTTATAGATCTGCTCACCTGCTTTGGCAAAGCGTAAATAGCCATCAACGTCTGCAGGATTCAATGCTTTAATCTGGCGTAACAGGTTTTCGCGATCAGCGTTGTAGTGAAAAACAGTACCGTCCTCAAATCGAATATTATAAAATGGGTCAATGGGTACAATCTTTACATAGTCTTCAGTCTTTTTCCCACAAAGCGTAAAAAGATCGTGAATCAGCCAGGGGGCGGTGATTATTGTTGGCCCACCATCAAAGGTGAAACCATCTTGCTCGTATACATAAGCACGGCCTCCTGGCTTGTCGCGCTTCTCAATAATAGTTACAGTATGACCCTGCGCTTGAAGGCGAATAGCTGCCGAGAGCCCTCCAAAGCCACTTCCTATCACGATAATATCCATCTAGTTCGCTCCTGCGTATTCTATTTTGCATGACTGGATAGAGTCAATAGATTGAGTACAAGCTTCAATCCACACGTCATCTTCCACCGTATTGTACTACTCATCCACCCAGTCGGCACACTTCAGATTACAGACATAATAGTAGTAAAAAGACGTATGTTGTACAGGAAGAGGGTAGCACTCGCGTTACAAAGAGTACGTAAAGTGGCAAACATTCTCTTTTCTTGCTCATTGCTTTGCAGCAATATGATACAATGAAAAGCACTTAGGAGATATTGTAGAAAATACACTAAGTCGATTAGCAGCAAATGGGAAAGAGGGAAAAGCGTCTATGAATCGTCGTACTCCTAGCTTACATCCAGGATTGATGACTGACATGTATCATCCAGACTCAGCATACGTCTCGTGGCGTACGGGCCATAATGGCTTGACAACATTTGATGTTTACACTCGCAAGACGCCCTTTGGAGGCGCTTATTTACTGGTAGCGGGACTCGAAGCAGCGCTAGAATTCGCACAATCATTCCGCTATACAGATGAAGAATTAAAATTCCTGGCTCATATTCGTGATTACGACACAGCCTTTCTTGATGATCTATCTACACTGCGTTTTACCGGCGAGATCCTTGCCCTACCGGAGGGAAGCATAGCATTCCCTAACGAACCACTTTTGCGTGTGACGGCTCCATTCCGCGAGGCAATTCTGCTAGAAGCAGGCCTACTCCAGTCTATTGCTCTCTCCACATTAATCGCAACAAAAGCATCACGTATCGTCTATGCAGCCGAACAAGGAAAGATACGCCGCGTCTCTGAATTCGCTTTTCGACGTGCCCAGGAACCGATGACGGTTGCTCGTGCCTCATATATCGGCGGTTGCTCAAGCACCTCGTTGCTGAACGCTGCTTATGAATATCGTCTGCCCGCGACAGGGACGGTGCCACACGCTTTAATTGAGATGTTTCCCACTGAAGAACAGGCCTTTCAGGCTGTAGCAGAGGCCTATAACCGCTATACGTTGTTGCTCGATACGTATGATTCGCGGCGAGCAATTCATACGGCGATCGAGGTGGCACTACGCTCACAAGAAGGTTTGGGGCACACGCTTGCCGCTGTCCGCCTCGATAGTGGCGATCTTTTAAAAGATTCTATTTATGTACGAGAGCAGCTTGATAAAGCGGGCTTACACAGTGTGCGCATTCTGGCAAGCGGTGATCTTGACGAGTGGAAGATTACAGATTTGTTGCAAGCTGGGGCTGAGATCGATTCTTTTGGTATTGGTACATCTCTTGGTAATGGTGCAGGCTCAACAGAACGCAATATCGAAGGTGGCTCTCTGGGTACTGTGTATAAAGAGGTCTGGTATGTCGATGAGGTAGGCACCGAACATCCCAAAATGAAGATAGCCGGGGCCAAGAGTACCTGGCCAGGCAAGAAAGAAGTTTATCGACATCCTGACTGGGAAGAGGATGTGATTCAGCTATCGCATGAATCGCGCCCCGACAGCTATCAACGCTTGTTACGACCGGTTATGCGTAGTGGGGATGTTATTCCAGGTAGCCTACCACCACTATCGGAGATTCGTGAGCTTGCACAACAAAATCTCGCTAAACTTCCAGCCAGGTATCGAGCACTTAATGCTGAACAGCCGTATCCCGTTCGCTTTAGTGAAGGGTTACAAGCGCTACGTAGAGAGACTGCCTCCTCAATTGGAAAAGAGATTTAAGCAAGTAATTAGCATTTTTAAGTTGACTTTTTGGTAGTATGTACTTTTTCTACACATTGCAAGCTCTACTCGAAATGTGTAGAAAAAGTACATACTACCAAAGAAGGTGATCACACCTTCAGCGTACAAATGCCTGCGTGAAGAGAGGCGGCAATAGCTCTTCTATAAAGAAGGAGTATAATACCTATGGCTGAAATCCTTAAACAGACTCGCAGTATCTGCTCGACTTGCGGCGAGATCGTTCCGGCTGTGTACGAAGCACGTGAGCATGAGCAGGTTATCTTTGCCCGTACCTGTCCTGTGCATGGTACTATTGAGACGGATCTCGGAGAGCATGCTGGCTTCTATCGACGCTCGTTTCAGGTAGAAAAGCTTATGATTGAGCGCTATGGAGACGGCGGAGACACAGATATTTCACATGGACTTTCACCATTTCCTCTACGCAAACCTGCCGGGCTGGCAATTCTTGAGGTTACAGAGCGCTGCAACCTCACCTGCCCGATGTGCTATGCCTACTCAAGCCCTTCAGAGCGCGACTACTCGTTAGAAGAGATAGAGACCCGACTGGACCAGCTTATTCTAGTCGAAGGCAAGGGCATTTCACTCCAAATATCCGGGGGTGAACCATCTGTGAGGAAAGATCTGGATAAAATCGCGGCTCTGGTCAAGAAAAAGGGCTTTGGCCATCTAGAGATGGTCAGTAATGGCATTCGTCTGGCACGCGAACCAGAATTTGCCGAGAAGTTGGTTTCCTGGGGTTTCACCTCGGTCTATCTACAATTCGATAGTACACGGCCAGAGGATATTCAGAAATTGCGTGGCGAGGATCTCTGGGATGTTCGGCTAAAGGCAATTGCTGCGTTAGAACGGGTCAGTTTACCCTCCACGCTGGCCGTCTCCCTCTATGATGGGCTCAATACAGATCAGATTCAGCAGCTTATTCACTTTGCCTGGCAGCATCCTAATACGGTCTGCGCAATCGCTTTCCAGGCGGCCACTCCCTTTGGTCGCTTCAACGTGAATAATAATGCGCCAAAAGATGATGGGCAGGAGGAACAGACATTGCGTAAGTTACGTATGCCAGAAATCTTGCTGCTCATTGAAGAGCAGGCAGGTATACCGCAGGATCTGTTCTTCCCCGTCGGCGAAGGATCACCGCTCTGCAATACCTTTACGCTCCTCAAGCATACCAGAAATGGCTACAAACCTATCGCACCAAACTTTACCTTGAAGGAATTTATGGATGTAGTAGGACCAAAGCCGAATATGATGCTGCGCGTCCTAACTCAGGGTCGTTCGGCCGTCTTGCCACAAATCGTCACTAACATCGGGGGCAGTTTCAAGCTCATGAAAACGCTCTGGCCCCATATCGGAACTGACCCATCATTCTGGACCAGCCGCAAGACTCTTACCCTGTTCGTCAAACCCTTCATGGACGAGAGCGATATCGATATGAGCAGAATTGAGCGCTGTTGCTTCCATAATGCATCACCCAGAGGTGTAATGTCATTTTGCGCCCTGAATGCTAAGATGCGCCCCGCGCAACCGCACGCGCAGGAGAGTGCATTTATTCCACTACCAACCCGGAAAGACAAACAAACAGTAATAGTGGCTGAATAACTTGAACCAGGAAGTATGGAGTATTCTTACTTCCAAGAGAGTCTTTGATTCCCATCGTCTCCGCCTTCCGGCGCTTTACGAATTCGCAGCTTCGCTGCCCTTTACAATTTTTAAGAAATATTTGACGTTTTTACAGTTTTTGGTATTATTTTTGGCAAGCCCGCAAGAGTTTATAAAATATTT
>CAXTXB010000164.1:0-10241 GCA_964247965.1 uncultured Dictyobacter sp.
GTGGTTGTATCAAAATCTGAAGAAGAACAGGCTCCGTCAATTTCAAAAGTTGTCGAGCCTGTGTCTGTGCCAGTAGAGACGAAATTGGTCGAGCTAGATGAGGAACCAGAGGACGTAGAGATTGAGCTACCCGATTGGGATGGATTATCTATTCAGGATGACGAGGAGCTGGAAGAGGAGACAGTGCTTCAGGAAGTAGCGCTGGTAGACGTTGCCGTTGAGGTAAAGACTGAAGAAGAGGTACAGATTGCTCCGGTTGGAGTTGATGTTGAGGATGAAGAGGATGTTGCTGTACTGCCGACGCTGACGATTGGAGAGGTGAAAGACAAATGGGAGTATGTGATTAGACGGGTAAGAACGAAGAAAGGTGGCGATGGAGCCAAGGTTTCTGCATTCCTGAAAGGTTTCACTATTGAAGGAATAGAAGGAACAAGCGATTTACCTGTGGTCGTGATCAAAGCAATCGCCGATTTCCATTATAAAGCGCTGCAAAAAGATGAATACAGTGAGATGATCGTGTGGGCAATGAAGATCGAATTAGGCATAGACTGTAAGCTACGTATGCTCTCTCCTACAGCTTCCACTCGCTCTACCGAAGGATCTGTAATAACAGCAAACAATATGCTCGCTGCACCACCCTCCAGGTCAGCACATCTTGAGCGCCCTAGAGCAGTATCGTCGCCTGAGAAACCTGCTCCTCAACGTCAGGTTAACCCGATGGATAGAAAGTCGGAAAAACAACCTGATCAAGAGCCATCTGCTCCCAGCGTATCTTCTGCCCCTATCTCCATTGTGCAACTGATACCCCCTCTTGCCAGAATAGAAATTGTGAGCGAGAATACTACCAGGGTGGCACCTGAGAAGAGTAAAGCTACTGAAACGGGTGTGACACGTCAGCAACTCATTGAGCAACATGCAAAGAGCGACCCCGTGGTTCAAGAAGTCATGCGGGTGTTTAAGGCTGAAATTAAAACTATTCAACCGAAGTAAGGAGCTTTTCTATTATGAATATGCGCGAAATCCAAAAGATGCAACAGAAGCTAGTAAAGATGCAAGAAGATTTGGAGGTTACCTTATTTACCGGTACTGCTGGTGGTGGTGCAGTGACAATTACCATGAGCGGTAAATATGAAATTACAGCAGTCAAAATCGATCCTGAAGCATTTAGCGCGGAAGATATTGAGGAGCTAGAGGTGATGGTGAAGGCGGCTGCCAAAGATGCTTTCGATCGAGTAACGGATGCGCAGCAGAAGCTTGTCAACAACGCCACTGGTGGAATGAAAATTCCTGGAATGTTTTAAACAATGAGTGATGTAGCACCTCCTGTGGCGGCTTTGGTCGAAGAGCTTTCCAAACTGCCCGGTGTCGGCGTCAAGACGGCGCAGCGCCTGACCTTTTTTATTCTACGCAGCCCTACTGACCAGGCCCGCCGTCTGGCTGAAGCTATTATGCGCGTCAAAGAAAGCATTATCTATTGTTCGCGTTGTTACAATATTACCGAAGATGATCCATGCTCTATCTGCAGTAATCCCAATCGTGATCAAAATGTCATCTGTGTGGTAGAAGAACCCCTGGATGTGCTCGCTTTAGAGAAGACGGGCGTCTATAAGGGCGTGTATCATGTACTGCATGGAGCCCTTTCTCCTCTCAACGGCGTGGGACGGAAGGATATTCGCATCGATGAGCTGTTTAAACGTCTGGGACCCGGTGCGATTGAGGAAGTTATCCTGGCCACAAATCCAGGATTCGAAGGTGACTACACAGCGGGCGTTATTAAAGATGGCATTCGCCAGGAATTACATATGCCCCAGTTGCATGTAACGACACTTGCACGCGGCCTACCATTAGGTAGTGATCTTGAGTATGCCGACGAGGGTACGCTCAGTCGGGCGCTCGAAGGACGGCGCGAGCTGTAAGATGGAAGAGAAGAGGGGAGGGGACACTATTAGTACCATCGAATTATCACATCGCTTTTTAGTTGCTATCTTGTTGGTAACATATGCAGCAACGCAGCTTGACACATTCATATGCTTATGGTACACTTGTTCTACTTTTAGGGGAAATGGATGAGGGGAGTATCTATTTCCGACTTTTAGCCCTTGTCGAAGAATACATCTATGTAAGAGGAAAGCAAGGGAGGAGCACGGCAATGCGCTATGCAAATATATCTACTCATTGCTGTGTACTCTATAAAGGCACGATTTTTATTGAAAATTGTAAACCCTTTGAGAGGATCGAAAAAAGGAGGAATGCAGGGTTGGGGAAGTGGGATGAGCGCATTCCAGTCCATGTCTCACGCCCTGTGATGAAATGCCAATGGTTAAGAAAGAAAAATCTACTGTAAGCACGACTAGTGCCAGTACAACTTCTACTGCAGGTATGACAGACCGTGAGAAGGCTATAGATCTGACGCTCACGCAGATCGAACGTCGCTTTGGCAAGGGCGCGATTATGAAACTGGGAGATGCCGCCAAGGTCCAGATCGAGGCGATTCCTACCGGGTCAATTTCTTTGGACCTGGCCCTGGGCGTGGGCGGAGTGCCCCGCGGCCGTATCACAGAGATCTATGGTCCAGAATCTTCTGGTAAGACAACCGTTTGCTTGCATATTATTGCACATGCGCAGCGGGCCGGTGGTTTTGCAGCCTTTGTTGATGCTGAGCATGCTCTTGATCCTTCTTACGCTGTAAAATGTGGCGTCGATATCAATAACCTGTATATCTCTCAGCCGGACACTGGCGAGCAGGCTCTGGAGATTGTTGATTCTCTTGTACGCAGCAATGCCATTGATGTCGTGGTTATCGACTCTGTTGCCGCCCTGACTCCACGTGCAGAAATCGAAGGCGAGATGGGCGACTCTCACGTTGGTTTGCAGGCGCGTCTCATGAGCCACGCCCTGCGTAAGCTCACCAGCGCGATCAACAACTCGCACACAACGGTCATATTCACCAATCAGCTGCGTGAAAAGATTGGTGTCATGTTCGGCAACCCTGAGACGACTTCGGGCGGCAAAGCCCTGAAGTTCTACGCTTCCGTGCGCCTGGATATTCGGCGTACTGATTCGATCAAACTGGGTCAGGATGTCGTGGGGAACCGCACGCGTATTCGTGTCGTGAAGAATAAGGTCGCTCCGCCTTTCAAGACGGCTGAATTCGATATCATGTATAGTGAAGGTATTTCCCGTGAGGGTGGCTTGATCGACCTTGGCCTGGAAATGGGCCTGGTCAAGAAGAGCGGTGCGTGGTTCACTGTCGGTGATATTCGTCTCGGTCAGGGTCGTGAGAATGCCAAGGAGTTCCTGCGCCAGAATGGTGATGTCGCCTCGGCAATTGAAGAGCAGATTCGTAGCAATATGCTTTCGTTTAAAGTTGCCGAAGCTGAAGGCGTTGTAGAGGACGACGAGCCGGAGGATGAAGAGGCTCTGGAGGAAGTGGCAGGAGTGGCGGTAGCCGAAGAGGAAGTCTAGTCGATGCTGACTTCCAACTCTACTCTGTCCATAGTCATGGATAGGATGATGCAAGAATTTCGCCTCATCCTATCCATCCTTCTTCCCGTCCTCTATACTTCGCTCTAGTATCCTTGGCAATTGCTGCTCTAGCTCTACCGGTTGTAGATGCACTAGCGGCTTTTCGTTCTCCGATAGTAGTGGGTCCAGCTCGTCGCTCTCAATCAGTCCTGGCTCTAATACGTTAGCAACTGGCTTGCGTTGATGCCACCATGTGGCAACCGAAGCAGGATCGACAGGTCCCAATTTACCTGTCTGCGCCTGTTGCATAGCCCAATCCAACATAGCTTCTTCCAGCGGCACTTCGGTGCCTGCTTTGATGCTCATATCCCACTTGTGCTGCATAATCGCAAAATAAGCTTGCATCGGGTCCTGTTCACTTGTCAGGCGCTGACGCAGCATAAGAATCGTCGGAAGATGATAATGTTCATACCAATCACGAGCTGCCTCCTCGATACTCACATCGCGATCCTCATTCTTGCTCATAATCGCCTGGTGTCCCAGGATAACATTATAGAACCGCCGCGCATAAGCCCGTGGAATATCGATATGGAGAAGTTGATAAATACGATTTTGATACCAGCCTGGGAGCACCGTCGTGGCTTGCTTAATGACCCCCTCAGCCCTCTCTGCGAGAGCACTGCTCCAGTCACCGAGCGTATCTACCAGACGTTGGGCCTGGTACGTTGTATTGAATTGATGCTCGCCCGTCAAACGCGAATGTTCTCGTCGCACAACGCGATAGCGGCGCTCGAAATATTCAAAATCGGTATCATCCAGCACCTGTACGTCTTCCGGTAATCCTTTGGCCTGCCTCAAATCTTCCGCCTGCCAGGCCAGCGACTCGCCAAACTGGGCTAAGTCCTGTTCGCGCAGCCCTTCGCTGATCGGTCCCGGAAAAAGTTCAGCCGTCTCCGCATCGGCCATGATCGATAAAATATGTCGTCCATCGATACGAATGAGCGCATTTGCCAGCGATGGATCGCCCCAGTAAACGCCATGCTCGTGCAGTTCAACCATCAGAACCGCGACGGCTGCGAGCAAACGCTGTTTGATACGTTTTGTGAGCGGCAGGCGATAGAGGAGCACGTGTGGGACAACGCGGGGGGCGAGACGTGTCACGGTGTATCCGCGATCTCCACTGATATACTGCCTGGCCCCTCCCAGGCTTTCAACGTCTAAAGCAATCGGTGGCGCTGACACAAGCACGGTACCGATTGGGCTAAGCGCAGGGATGCCACGGCGCTCGATCTGCTGCAGATTGTGTATTTCCCGCTCGGCCATACGTGGCGTCGTCTCTTTAATCGCGTAACGAACCCCCTGCCGCTCAACAAAGATAACCGGATGCCGCGAATCACCCCGCCTCACCACAAGCAGCTCAACTCCCTGGCTCTCCCAATCTTCAAGCTGCACAATCCAGGGCAAGCCCTCCAGCCGACGCTGATCTTCGATACCCAGCAAGAAATGTACTTTTGTAGAGTTAGTAGTAATAATGAGCTCCTCATTTTTGTATACAAACTAGTAAATCGAAAAAAGTACTTACTAGTTTGATGATATCATGATAAGAGCTTTTAGCGCAACCAGAGGGCTGTTAAGAGGTGATGGCCAAAAATTTAAAAAATAATGAAAAATTTTTTTTTAACCCGCTTTTTTACTGTCTCCGACAGTAAAAAAGCGGGTAAAAACACAATGTTCCTCATTTTTCAAAAGTTTGGGATCACCTCTTCTAACTCAATCGAAGAGTTACCAGGCTGTGGAGCCGCCGTCAACGACGACTGTCTGGCCGGTTACGTATGCTGCGGCGGGTGAGGCGAGGAAGACGATGACACCTTTTAGATCGTCGGGGCCTCCGAAGCGGGCGAGGGGGATGTCATCAAGCATGGCCTGTTCGTATTTTGCGAGGAGGCCGCGCGACATGCGGGTGGGGAACCAGCCGGGGGCGATTGCGTTGACCCTGATACCATAGTGTGCCCAGCTTGTTGCGAGGTCACGTGTCATGTTGATGACGGCTGCTTTGCTGGCGTGGTAGCCTACGACCTGGATATATTTAGGATTGCCTCCCGCCAGGCCGGCGACGGAGGCGATGTTGATGATCGTGCCGCCCTGGCCGCGGGCGATCATAGCTTTTCCGACTGCCTGGCTCATGATAAATGTGCCTTTGATGTTGACATCGATGACTTGATCAAACTTGTCCAACGGCATCTCCTCGGCAGGCGCGCCCCAGGTGATGCCGCTGTTATTGACGAGGATATCGATCGCTCCAAATTTCTCCTGTGTGGCTGTGACAACATTCGCAACGTCTTCTGGCTTTGTAACATCACAGGCAAGCGCAAGGGCTTTTCCACCTCTTGCCTCGATCTCTTGCCTGACTTCTTCACAGGCAGCCAGCTTGCGCGAACAAAGTACGACGTTTACTCCCATATCTGAAAGCGCTTCTGCAAAATATTGACCTAAGCCACGTCCTCCGCCAGTGATGATGGCCGTCTTTCCATCTAAACGGAATAGATCTAATGTGCTCATTTTTCACCGTCCTTGCTAAAAAAACTGCAGTCGTAACACATCAAGTGTCCTTTAGCATATCACTCCTTGCCGTAATCTAAAAGTATAGGGTGAAATGAGAGATGCTGTACGTGATCCTCTTTACAAGTTGTATTAGATGAAGCATTGCTACCACCTCTTGACGTACTTAGCTGAGCGCGTTATCATCCGTATGAATCAAATTTTCTCATTACTCATTAAAGGTATATAGTTTCATCATGATGAAGCATTTACAGGGGCGTAATCTTGCCCATCCGGGTTGTCTGATCGGTGTTACCAGCGGACTGATAGTTGGCATTATCCTCGCTGGCGTTCTAGCTGCGAGCTTCAACGTGGCTCTCAATACTGTCTTGCTTATCTGGCTGGCGGTTACTATGGTGCCAGGCATTATTGGTTGGATTATTGGAGATCGCTTGACCGCGAAGTACAAGAGGCTTGCGCAACAAGAGCAGATGTCTGGAGGAGAAAGTTCTCCCGTTTCCTAGCATGTTTTTGTAGGGATAGAGCGTGTATATTGGGCCGACAGAGAAGATCTGGTAATTCATCTAAATATATGGTATATTATTCTTCACCCAGCTAGCAAATACTCATTCTCCAAGCGAAGCTGGGGTATTGAGCAACGACGCTCACAGGCGAAGATGCGTGTGGATAAACGTATCACTGTGGGCCCGCTTGCTCACCACCGGATACGCAAGTCCCTCCTTTTTGTGCGCTGTATATTGTTGGGGTATTTTACTATCCCTCAGTGCATTTTCATCCCTTCTCTTTTTGTTTTGTATAGACATACTTTGCTGAAGAGGTGATGAAAGCTTTGTTCTTTCGCAACCTGTTAACGGTACTGAAAGATAAAGGAGGCTCTTCGATGATGCTCAATGAATTCCAACGACCCGTTTCTGTAGACTCAGCTTCCACTGGTAGTCAGTGCGAATGGTGTGGTAAACCCGCTGAGCGAAGACTCACTGCGGTTGGTGGTGCATACCATAATGAAGGTGGTGCTTTTTGCCGTGATTGTGGTGAGCAGTTCACGCAGACTGTAGCAAATTCTCTACACATTTCGGAATCCATGCCAGCATGCTAAAGGAGTAGTTATACATCTTATACATTTTTGCCTGCTTTTGCATGAAGCGCAAAAGCAGGCAAAAATGTATAAGATGTATAACTACTCAAAAGATCAAGCGTAGCGCTGCATATATTGTTCGACATTGAACTGTTTTGACTGTTGGACCAGTTGGTGTGCTGCCTGGTCCATAGTGGGACGCTCTTGCTGATAGAAGATGCCAGTGAACTGTTTCTCCGTTTCCATTGCCAGCATCAACGCCTGCCCCTTATCAGCAGGATTGTGCTCCGGTGAAATGGGTGTCACGGCAGTATCCCAGGCATCGAATGTGTGATAAAACGTGGGGCATGGGCTGAGCACATGGATGAATGAGAAGCCCTTATGCTGTACGCCTTTCTCGATCAGGGCAGCCAGGTCTTTTGGCTTGGCGGAGTAGCCGCGTGCCACGAAGCTGACGTTGAGCGAGAGGACGGTGGCAATGGGATTAAATTGTGAAGCCAGCAGGCCATAGGGTGTAGATTTGGTCACGTGTCCCTGCGGTGATGTTGGTGACGTCTGGCCTTTGGTCAGGCCGTAGATTTCGTTATCCATGACCACGACCGTAATGTCGATGTTGCGCAAGGCGGCATGCACGAGGTGGCCGGCCCCAATACTGAAGAAGTCGCCATCTCCACCAACTGCAAGGACAGTGAGGTCGGGGCGTGCCATCTTCAAGCCTTGAGCGACCGGGAGGGCGCGTCCATGCACACTATGAAAACCGAAGGTATTCATAAAGTGAGGAAAGCGGCTTGAGCAGCCAATGCCGGAGACAACCACCGTCTGATCGGTCGGCAGCTTTAAGTTAGCCAGGCCACGGAATGCGGCATTGAGCACACCAAAGTCTCCACAGCCTGGGCACCAGGTGGGTTTCACCTCGCTTTTATAGTCTTTTGGTGTAGGGTTGATAACAGCTTGTGTCATAACTAGCCAACCTCCTCAATGGCATGTAGGATCTCGCCGGCGGTAAAAGGAATGCCTCCGAACTTATTTACACGAATAGCTTGCAGGCCGTATTTCGCCCCTAACAGGTTGGCGAGCTGGCCTGAATAATTGCACTCAGGTACAATGACTTTTTCGACTGAATGAATAAAATCTTGCAGCGTACGATCTGGAAGTGGCGACAATATTTTTGGATGTATTGATGCCACTTTGTAACCTTTCGCCCGCGCACGATCGACGGCCTCTTGAATGGTTCCTTCAGTAGAGCCCCAACCGATAATGCCAATGGTGGCCTGCTCGTCGCCGTAGCGCTCAGGTGGAGGGAGCTCTTCGACGGCTGTTTGCAGCTTGCGATAACGCTTTTCCATCATTGCAACATGGTCTTCTGGCTCATAATCGGGATGGCCGAGTTCGTCGTGTTCCAGGCCCGTCGCGACATACGAGGATGCACCCGCGCCAGGCGTGCTCATTGGCGAAATGCCGGTCGGGGTATATGCGTAGCGTGAATAAGCGTGTTCCTTAACGCCCGCCCCAACGAGTATCTGGTGATGACCATTGGTACTTTCGCCATTGTTCCCATTCTGGCCATTGGATTCGTGCACTTCCTGTCCAACGCGTGGCTGAATTTCGGTGGGCTTAAAGATAGCTGTATCGACGCTCTCCACGCGTGCGGTCAACGATTGATCTGTGAGGAAAAGTACAGGCATCTGATAGCGCTCGGCCATAGCAAAGGCTTGAATGATCAGATTGTAGCAGTCTGCCACATCGGTAGGTGCGACGACAATGCGAGGCGAGTCGCCGTGGCCCCCGTTTAAGGCAAAGCTCAGATCGGACTGCTCCATCTTTGTCGGCATACCCGTACTGGGACCGGAGCGCTGGGCGTCCACGATGACTGCCGGCAACTCGGCCATTGACGAGAGGCCGATGAGCTCCGTCATAAGCGAGAAACCCGGACCGGATGTCGCCGTCATCGCCCGCACACCGCCGTACGAAGCGCCAAGGACGGAGGCAAGCGCCGCCATTTCATCTTCAGCCTGCAAGAACGTGCCGCCAACCTGTGGAAGCTCTTTCGCCATACCTTCCATAATGTCGCTGGCCGGCGTAATTGGATAGCCTGCAAAATAGCGGCATTGAGCCGCCAGCGCGCCAGCCACAACTGCCTGGTTTCCATTGAGCACAACGCGGTTGGCCTTCTCTACAGGACCAAGGCGATAGGGATCACTTTTGGATACGTGCTCGTCAACGTACTTCCTGGCAGCTTCTAACGCAAGAATATTTTTCTCCATCAACGTCGAGTTAGATTTACGCGACTTGGAGAGCTTCGACTGCACTACCTGTACGATAGCTTCTATAGGAGGGCCAAAGAGGCCACAGATTGCGCCAAGCATGACCATATTTTTGGTCTGGAAAAGCTGAATCTCTTTGCGGGCAATCTCGTTAAAAGGGACGGCATACGTGATGTAATCACCCGTCTCAGGGACAAAGTCGGAGGGGTCGTACATAAGAACACCGCCGTGACGTAGATCGCTAATATTGCGATCGTATGCCTCTTTATTCAGGCAAATGAGCACATCAGCATAGTCACCCATCGACTTTATAGGATGATCACTAATACGAACCTGAAACATACAAGGACCACCGAGAATCTCGGCCGGAAAAGTTCTGAAGGTATAGACATGATACCCCCAGCGGGCAGAAGCCAGGGCAAGAATATCACCACCAGAGATGGTACCCTCACCGGACTCACCACCAATGCGAATTGTAACCTCATTCATCGTTGAATGCCCCCTGAAAAAATGTTGACCGCGCCACAGTGATCTGTGGACGCGGCATATTCAATTATCTCGTATTTTGACGGAAACATTGGCACAAGAACATCTGCATATCTCTTTCTACTGATGAGAGATATCTGTGCCTCGTGAAGTCTTATGTGCTTACCATTTATGAAAGAATAACGAAACATCGACGTCAGAGTACGAAAATGCTGCACGAATCTCCCACCATCTACTCCTATGCCTCCACACTAATCTTGCCCGGCCTTGATCAATTTCATGTCCGAACGCTCCACACTAAAGACATTATAGCACAATTTAGGAGAAGCTCACCTAAAATACGCGCATTATTCTGTCTAAATGTAAAAAAAAGTATCTGAAAAAAATGTTGA
>CAXTXB010000165.1:0-360 GCA_964247965.1 uncultured Dictyobacter sp.
TCATTTTTTGAAAGTTCGGGATGAGTTATAGACTGAGTGCATTACTGCTATGCGCGTTTACTCCTTGCGGCTTGAAAAGCCGATGATTCTGTACTGTGCTCGCTTTCTGTATATTGAGCTTCGGGTATGGGCGTCATCTTATCTTTGCTTGTATGCTCACGAATACCGAAGATAGCGGCGGCGATGCCCAGGATGGCAAGACCCACACAAACGTAGAGCGCGTACTGAAAGCCACTTGTAACTGCAGCCAGCCCTGCATGAGCACCAAGTGAAGCTGTACGAGCTGTAGAGACGGCAGAGATGATTGCCAGGCAGAGACCCGAGCCCACCTGCAGCGTAGTGTTGAAGACTCCAGAAGCC
>CAXTXB010000165.1:370-1963 GCA_964247965.1 uncultured Dictyobacter sp.
CTCATCATTGCTCACCCCGGATGTCGCCGCGATAACCATCGTAGAAAAGACCGCTCCCATACCAAATGCCACAACCAGCATGCCAGGCAGTAGCGTGCCCACAAACGTGCCACGTGGCGACAGGTCCGTGAGTAGAAGAACACCCACCATTAGAACAACCAGTCCACCCACTAGAAAGGGCTTCACACCACGACGAGCAACCAGGCGTGGAGCAACATTCGAAGTAATCAGAATCATCGTGGCCAGGGGCAGAAAAGCCAGGCCCGTCGTAAGTGCAGAATACCCTAACACCTTCTGCATATACAGCGTCAGAATAAAGACCAGGGAGCCAAACACGCCGGGACCAAGCAAGCTTACAAGATTTGCACCCGTCAGCGTACGCACCCGGAAAATTCCCAGACGTACAAGTGGGAAGGGCGAGCGCATCTCAATAATCACAAAAGTAGTCAGCAAGGCGAACGCAAGCGCGATGAGCCCTAGCGTTTGCAGAGTCAACCAACCGACCTCATTTCCTCGTGTCAAGGCATACACCAGGGCGATCAGGCCGACCGTCACAGTAACTGCACCGAACACATCTAGGCGTCGATCCTTCAAGTGGGCGCGACTTTCATCTAGAAGGATGGGGGTAAGGATAATCGAAGCGATCGCAACGGGCACATTCACGAACATCACCCAGCGCCAGCCGGGGCCAGCCGTGAGGAGACCACCAAGGATCGCACCAGCCGCAAAGCCAACTGATGCAACCGCTCCCACCACGCCGAGGGCCTTATTGCGTTCTGGCCCTTCGGCGAACGTGGTGGTGATTAGCGAGAGCGCGGTGGGTGCGACGAACGCTGCGCCAAGTCCTTGCACAGCGCGGCTCGCAATCAACCATAAGCCCGAGGGTGAGAGACCGCCAGCCAGGGAGGCTAGCGAGAAAATAACCAGTCCAATGAGAAAGAGGCGGCGGCGACCATACAGGTCGGCCATACGTCCACCAAGGAGAAGGAAGCCTCCGAATGTGAGCGAGTAGGCAGTTATAATCCATTGCAAATCTGGTGTGGATAGGCCCAGATCCTTCTGCATAGATGGAAGCGCAATATTTACAATAGAGAAATCGAGCACGACCATAAATTGTGCTGCACATAGAAGTGCAAGGGCCAGACCTTTTCGACGAGCTTTTTGAGTGGTGGCAAGCATAAAACCTCATGCAATTATATAAGAGACACGGGTACATGAGTACACGAGTATCTGTAACTCTGTACGTTTAAGAGCCAGGCAGAGCGACATGGCACCTGGAAAAAGAACACGTCTGCGTGCCGGGATTCAGCGCCATCCATCACAGAGCGAGGCACTGAGAAAGAAGAGATGCGTTTACCCTTATCGAAGTGAAGGCGGGTCAAATAATACATCAGCTAATGGTTATACGTTTTGTGGAGCTGGCGCGGATACGGCAATAACCCTCTTTGTTCCGCGTGCTAAAAAACGTTGCTAATCACATGACCAACAACGTTTTTGCGAGGTATTTTATTCCTTTTTGCGTGGTACGGCTTCTTTCCATCTTTTGCGCTTAGCGCAAAAGAGTTTAAAAAACGTAATAATGTATAATAAGGA
>CAXTXB010000165.1:1973-10178 GCA_964247965.1 uncultured Dictyobacter sp.
GTGACCGTTTTATTCCCTTTTTTGCCCTTTCCCAAAAAATTTTAAAAAAACACGTACCACGCAAAAAGATTATTAGTCAGTAAATGTTGGCATAGAGATGTTTATGGAAATTCAGCTTACATGAGGTAGGACGCTGTTAGCAAAGGTACGCAGACCTTCAATATCGTCCAGGTCGAACCATTGCAGCATTAGCTCTTCCACGCCAGCTTCTCCATATTCCTGAACTTGCTCAATGATATGTGCAGGTGTACCTATGATCCCCTGGTTAGATGCGCGCATTTTTTTGATAGCATCGTTGACAGAAGTGTAAGCCAGCGCCGGATCGTTATGACGCCCACTCAAGCGCTGATCGATCTCCTGCTCGTCGCGACCGAAGGTCAGGCTATGCATCATCGTGCGCCTCACCTCGGAGGGCTTGCGACCAGCGTCTTGCAAGAGAGTATCGAGGGTGGCTGAGCGAGCGCGGAAATCTGCTGGCGATAGGAAAGTTCCATTCCAGATCGTGGCATAGCGCACAACCAGGGGAAATGTACGCTTGATGCCATTGCCGCCGATCAGGATGCGCGGTCCAGTCTGAGGCCGTGGCAGAAGGGTAGCTTCGCGTAACTGGAAGAACTGACCCTCATAGGTCACAGGCTCGTCGCTAGAGAGCAAACGGGTAATCACCTCGACCCCCTCCTCCATCCGTTTCATACGCGTCGGTATGTCGCCCAGAGCATGTCCGAAGAGAGTATGCTCACGCTCCTGCCAACCAGCGCCCAGGCCCAGGATCATCCGTCCATCGCTGAGATCATCGATTGCCGCAGCCTGGCGGGCCAGTAGGGTTGGATTACGAAACGAGATAGGAGCGACCAGCGGTCCAAAATGAATGCGTTTTGTATGATCTGCCAGGTAGGTCAGAGAGACAATCATCTCCAGCGAGTCCATATCTGGCGGTTGAGCGTTTGTGAAATGATCAGAGCGGAAGAGGCCGGCGAATCCCAGGTCCTCGACCTCAGTCGCCAGGCGCTTCCAACGCGACCAGGTCAAGCCATTCTGACCTTCAATCATAATTGAAATAGCCACCATTGTTCAGTAACCTCCTGGATAAAATAAAGCTGTACAAAATAAAGTTATAGTGTCTTCTTTGGTTCAGCGAAGATATTGCGCAGCACAAGGCTTCCGGCCCCAAGTGCCCAGTTCGGCACATTTATATCATGCTCGATAAAAATCGGCAGGCCTTCGTCCAGGCACGAAAACGTATGCAATTTCAATGCAGTACGCATAGCCTCAAGCAGAGCTTCGCCTTCGTAGCCACCTGTATAGAGAATAATACATTCAGGATTCATCAGGTTGACAAGTGTTGCCAGGCCGAGGCCAAGCATAGTCCCCGCGTGCGCGCACGTCTGTAAGGCCAACTCATCACCCTGAAGCGTCCTCGCAAAAAGCTCTTGCACCGAATGAAGCGTATCATGTGCATCTATCTGTATTTGTTGTACTTGCTGGAGCTCACGGTAGGTTGCAAGAATGCCATAGTTGGCAGTGTAAGCCTCCAGGCAGCCACGCTTGCCACATTGACAGAGCTGACCATTGGGAACCATCGTCACATGACCAATCTCGCCCCCACCGTTGTGGGCACCACGATAGATGTCATCGTGAATCACAAAAGCCGCGCCCACTCCATGACCGCGATTCACCACCAGAAAATCGTGAAAGGCTTTTCCCTGACCAAAAAGCCTTTCGTAACTTGCCAGGCAGTTCACATCGTTATCAACAAAAACAGGCATCTTCAAACGTTGGGCCAGCGGTGCGGCCAGCTCAACATCATGCCAGTTCAGCGTCCAACTATCCACGCTCACTCCAGCTTGCTTATCCACATAGCCAGAGGTGCTACAGCCTAGACCAAGGATCTTTTCCTGAGAAATGCCGCTGCGCGCAATAAAAGCCTCTACCCCTGCCGAAATTATCTCCACCGCCTCTTCACCATTATTGCGCAGATGGGCGAACCATTTATCAGAGCAGACCACATCACCATTCAGATTGAGCAGAACGCCAGAAATAGTGTATTCATCCAGGTTGATGCCGATGGCGTAGCGGCCACTAGGAAAGATCTCAAGCAGACCTGCCCTGCGTCCTCCAGTTGAGGCCGCAACGCCGCTCTCAATTACCAACTGCTCATCGATAAGATGGGCTGTGATTCCCAGAATAGTAGCCATACTCAGGCCAGAAAGTTCCTTCAACGACACGCGTGAGATAGGAGCATAAACGCGTATCAGATTGAGAAGCGTCTTCTGGTTCATCTCGCGCATCAGCTTACGGTCAACTGGTCGCGCACGATGCTGTGCGGGTGATATTTTTTCCATAAATTTGTCTTCATCCTTGAGAATCACAGCAGCTTATCCAGCATTTTGAATGATATCAACAGACAAGGTAGGCGCAACCATCTGAAGACTATGTATTCATAGTATACATCAATCATTTTATCAGACCGCGCCGTAAAACTCCTAGCTTCAGCCGTAGTGTACTTCACCGATGTGATATCAAATAGAGGACTGAAAAAGACGCGCTCAGAGAATGATCAGAAAAGATAGAATAGAACGCCATTTCCTCCCATCCTGATCCTGCTCGCTCTTTTTTTTCTGCGTACCCTGTTCTCTCCAGTTTTTACTTCAGGTCTTAATCCATTCGGTATTATGTATGGGATTCTCTCTGCTCTTCTCGAAGAGATCGGCTGGTTGGGATACGCTTTTCCAAAAATGCGAGCGCAGCGTAGCCCCTCTCTGCTGGCCTTCTACTGGGATGCTTATGGGGAGTTTGGCACCTGCCGGTGATCGATTTCCCGGGGGCCGCCAGTCCTCACGGCGTGTACTGGTTGCCCTTTGCGCTTGCCTTCATTGTGGCCATGACGGCCCTGAGAGTTTGGATCGTTTGGATCTATTCCAACACGGGCAGTATACTGCTGGGCCAGATCATGCATGCTAGTTCTACAGGCTTTCTGGTCGCATTCAGCCCGCTAGCCGTCTCACCTGGGCAAAAAGCCTTATGGTATGCGATCTACGCGATCGGTTTATGGGTGGCAGTTGCCCTCGTCGTCGTACGGCATGGCAAGCACTTCGTGTAACAACCAGGGCAAGTTCAAGATAAGCTTCCTTCTACTACCTGCTAGCCAGGGATTTGAACAGCATGAAAGGCGTAGAGTGTGCCGTCGTTGGAGCCGACGTAGACGCGGTCGTGGGCGACGACGGGCGACGAGACGATGCTTCCTCCGGTCTGATGGCTCCAGATCTTTGCGCCCGTGGCAGCATTGAGGGCGTAGAGCGAATGATCATGTGAACCAAAGTAAACAACTTTATTGTGAACGACTGGAGAAGAATCAATTATATCCCCCGCGCGGAAGCTCCAGGCTTGCTCGCCCGTCGCGGCATCGAGGGCGTAAAGATGGTGATCTTGAGAGCCGACATAGATGCGCCCCGCGGCGACAAAGGGAGAGGAGTTAATGCCATCTCCTGCCGTATAACTCCAGCGTGCCTCGCCTGTCTGCGCATCGAGCGCGTAAAGCTTATGATCACGCGAGCCGAAATAGACGATTTCGTCTATGATGACAGGCGAAGACTGGATGCCGTCGCCAGCAGTATAGCGCCAATGTTCTTTACCTGTTGTGGCATCAAGGGCGTAGAGCGAATGATCGTGCGAACCCACATACACGATATTGTTGGCTATTGCCGGAATAGAATCGATGGGACCATCCGTTGGAAAGCTCCAGAACTCTTCGCCTGTGTTGACATCAAAGGCATAGAGCTTATGATCATGCGAGCCTATATAAATTGTCCCGTTGGCGATTCTAGGGGAAGATTGAATACGCGCGCTGGTCGTCCGCGTCCAAACGCCTGCGCCAGTGCCAGCCGCGATGGCGTGTAAAGTATGGTCAGTGGAGCCGATATACACCATATCGTTCGCGAGTGCGGGTGACGCATAGATCTTGTTTCCGGTTACATAGTTCCACTCTTCATCGCCGGTCAGCGCGTTCACGGCATACAAGCGGTGATCTGCTGAACCCACATAGAGGATTCCATTATCAGCCACCAGGGGTGTAGATTGGATTTCGCCACGGGTCGCGAATGTCCACAAGAGGCTGGGCATGAACGCGTAGAGCTTGTGATCGGTAGAGGCTACATATAAGGTATCAGTGGCGAGTGCCGGTGTAGCCTCGATAGCGCCTGTCGTTGCGTAGCTCCACATACGCTCTCCCGTGAGCGCGGACAGGGCGTAGACAGAGTGGTCCGACGAGCCAAAGTAAACCACTTCATCGAGCACAAGGGGAGCGGAATCGATACTACCTTTTGTCTTAAAGCTCCATAGTTGCTCGCCCGTGCCGGCGTTCAGCGCGTAAAGCATACCGTGATGTGAGCCAACATAAACCGTCTTATTGGACACAGTTGGCGTTGAAAGGATAATATCGGTAGCGGTGAATTCCCAGATAAGTTCGCCGCTTGCCGCGTCCAGGGCGTAAAGCTTTTTGTCCTGTGAGCCGATGTACACAACTCCATCAGCGATCGCCGCGCCCGCGCTGATCCTTCCGCCCGTCTTATAGTTCCACACAACTGTGCCAGAGGTGCTATCCACTGCATAGACCTGCTGATCCCAGGTTCCAAGGTAAAGTATGTCGCCTGCAATTGCGAGTGGAGATTGGATGCCGCCTCCCAACTCCGCGCTCCACAATTTGTCGCCAATCTCCGAGTCAAATGCGTAGATCGTATGATCGGTAGAGGCGACATAGAGCGTGGTTCCCTGTATGACGGGAGTAGACTCAATGGCGTCGCCCGTTGTATAGCTCCAGAGAAGGGCACCACTTTCCGCTGCTAGCGCGTAAAGGTTTCCATCTAGCGAACCGACATAGACAGTATTATTAGCGACCACCGGCGTTGCATAGATACTTTTCCTGGTCTGGAAGGTCCACAACTGCTTGCCAGTTCTTGCATTAAGGGCATAGACATTGTGGTCATGTGAAGCAAAATAGAGCATATCATTAGCAATAACCGGCGTTGTCGTAATCGCATCCGGGCAGGCAAAGGACCATGTCAGCGACAGGCCAGAAACGCTCTCAGGATATAACAACGGGCTACTATCAGAAAAATCATCTACCATAACACTTCCTTTTCACACAACTTTCTTACATGATGGTCAGGGCATCCTATAAACACAGCAAAAACCTGGTTTATAACTTTCAACATGCTTGCAGCTCACTGAGCGTTGTCAAAACTATAGTATCACACAGAAGGCAACGTTCACGATTCTATAAAAAGGGACGAACATAGTATTTTCCCTGCTCTTTTTCTTGCCGGAGGCAAGAAAAAGAGCAGGGAAAATACTATGTTCGTCCCTTTTTCATTTATTGCTTTTTCTAAACTTTTTGAGCAGGTCTCAAAAAGTTTAGAAAAAGCAATAAATGAAAAAAGAATGC
The DNA here is from genome assembly GCA_964247965.1 of uncultured Dictyobacter sp. Taxonomy (GTDB): domain Bacteria; phylum Chloroflexota; class Ktedonobacteria; order Ktedonobacterales; family Ktedonobacteraceae; genus Dictyobacter. The sequence continues at coordinate 7,414 of CAXTXB010000165.1, forward strand.
TTCATGCAGCGAAGCTGTGTGAACTCATGGACTAAGAAGGCGGAGACGACGGGAGTTCGGCTCTCTCTCAAACAGCAGAAGCGCAAGTCTTTTACAACTCGCGCTTCGAATACTGGTTTGGATAGGGAGCGTCTAAGCGACGGCCTGTTGAGAGACTTTGCGGTCTTGAAGTGCCAGGCCTTTGACCCACTGGTATTGACCGTTCATCTCCGCGCCATTCAAGAGCTGAAGCGAGAGGTACAGCCAGCAGATGGCGTTCGGGACAGTCAGGTAGTCGGTGTTGGCGAAATCAATAGCTGCCTTGCTCTCTGCCGCATAGATTGCCTCGTCGGTGAGCAAGGTGAAGAGGTGTCGGGCTACCTCTGTTGTTGCTCCAACCTCCACCAGATGACCATTTAGACCATCCTGGATTTGCAGCGGGATGCCGCCGACGCGATAGGCGATGACGGGTTTTCCCTTCATCAGCGCCTCGGTCACCTTCACCTCGAAGCCCTCTTTAATTGAAAGCTGCAGGACCACTGCACTCTTGCGGAGAAGCATATTCAAGATCTGGTCGCGATGTGGCAGGCGTGCGACCTTGATATCATGGGCAAAGGGAACGTACTCCTCAGATTCCAGAATTGTCTGGATCAGATTGAAGATCGGCACTCCATCAGGATCATCGATAGAACTATTACCGGCGATAATGAGCTGTGGAATAAGCTTTTGCTGTTCCTCTAACATCGTACGCAGCTTGCGATAAGATTCAAGGACATCTGGAATACCCTTGGAAGGATCGAAACGAGCGATCTGAACTATGTAGGGGCGCTGCTCATCAAGCGGCGTCTGACCAGCTTCTACAAGGATGTTATTAAACAACTGCATGTAGACAGCCATCTGTTCTTCGCTGAGTGGCTTATTCAAGCCGTCCAGTGGATCGGTTGTTGCGGGCATATAGAAGATCTTATTGGATGGAACCGTTGCTGGAATAAACATCTTCATCGGATGACCAATATAGAGATCGGCATGGCGTGCTTTGTCCCAAATGAAATTCCACGTAATATTCTGAGGCGTGCCCGGCTGATCGGCGAGGTGTGCCACAATCTGAATATGTGAACGGAAAATGATTTTCGCTTCAGGATTCGCCCGTTTGATAAATGGAATCAGGCCAGCAGGCTGTGGATCATCGATGAGAATCACATCTGACTGCTTAAAGACAGGCTCGAAGAAAGCAGCATTTTTCGCGCTCCACGCATCATAAAGCGCCATATCTTCCTGTGTCAGCACTGTATCAGGATGGGCCACAGCTTGCAGAACGTTATGAAATTTCGCCTTCGTCACATTAAAGACTTCCTGATCAGGAATCAGCACATACCAGTGGGCATCCACGCCGAGCAATTTAAAGAGTCTTATAAGTGCGTGACGCATAAGCGCGACGCCACCACCCTGGGGAGTCGCATTGATGATAGAGAGCCGCTTGCCCGCGAACTCTTTTGCAAACTCTTGTACCAGCGCAAAGTCCTCTGCCGTAGCATCCTGCTGGTAATCCGCGAGCGTCACCAGTTCAGAGACCAGAACCTCGCGATCGGGACCAAGCTCGATACGTGCACGATCATACTCATCAAAGTGGGCTTGCACGGCGAGCGCTTGCTCTTCTACGTTAGCTGCAGGGGCATGTATATCTGAAAAAGGAACGATATCCTCCTGGAGCCAGAGCCGGGAAAGCAGATTATTATAGTAATCTTGTGGAACTGAGGCACCAATAAACTTCAGATAGCGCTTTTGTGCCTCCTGTTTCAGACTATTGATGATAGCAGCCTCTGGCTCGTGGTGAAGAAGATCGTTACTTGTAATAGTAACTGTGTCTTGTCGTACCTCAGCGATAGAAACCTGTTCGTTATTCACCTCTACACTAGCATAAGTGGGATGTGGTAATAGATGGCTTCCAGTAGAAACTTGCGTCATAGCTTGTTTCTCTCCTTTAATTCAGTAGATGTTATATATTCAGAAAAAAATTCATAGGCATATGCATTTTTTTATAGGCATATGCATTGTATACGTGGGAGCTTTGCAGTTGTAACAACAGGATACTAAGGGTCACCTTTTTTTGCTGCATCTTGTTTGTTCTATCTTCTAAAAATGCTCAATGGAAGAGGTTGAATAGGTTTGCCTACATACTTTGTTACTCGGCAGAAGTACTACTTTACTTTACTAGAATTTAAACGCTCTGGCCTTCCCACGGTTCTGCTTACCATCATTATACAGGAGTTCGCAAGAAATTTACAGCTTTACTCTCATGAACCAGTACTAAATGTCGGAGAATTTCAAAAACGAGGAAGTCTATAAACAAAGATACTGATGAATAACAATTTCATTCACGAGAGGACAACTGCAGATCGATAGCGTTTATTTTGGCCTGGTTCCTTGATTTATGTTCCCTATGATGATCAATTTTGTATTACAATGTTTCTACATAATTCTCTATTATGCTCTACTTCTTGTGTAAATAAGACAATTGCTGCTGAATGTAAGATCTGCAGGTGTTTAGTTCAAAATTTATGCTTGCTAGCTAGCACAGAGGCTTGCTTTGTGAGAAGCAGCGCCATATTAATGATAGATAATTTGTCTAGATTGAGTCTTTGCTATTGTATTCGTAATGATGAATTATAGCCCGGATTTTTTGCCGGAGAATACTTCGTCTTTTGAATAGATATAGAGATGGGGTATCGCGGCCATTTGAAAAAGGATGACCAGTGTATTTTACCTGCCAGAGGCAGGTAAAATAC
>CAXTXB010000166.1:0-1526 GCA_964247965.1 uncultured Dictyobacter sp.
GGATACGAGGAGCCTCCAATACATTATAAGAGATTATTGAAGCAAAGCATCTAGTGAGACATATATTCAGCAAGAGCTTTAATTAGATAACCCATTTTTGGGTGCTCTGGAATCACATGGGGCGTCACGCTATAGCTTTGTAATACACCTGTACACGTGGGGCCGATGGAGGCCACGACCGTTTTTGATTGCAGGGCAGTGGTCAGTTCTTGTGCCAGATGTAGCTCTTCAGCAATCAAAAACAGATGCCGCACCTGCACCTGGCTTGTAAAGACAATAGCATCGACGCGTCGGGCAATACTATCTTCGACGAGTGTTCGTAAAGGTTGCACATCTTCTGGCAAAAGCCATTCGTACAGGCAGAGTTCCTCAACGTCGGCCCCTTTGTCACGCAGAAATTGGGTGACAAGTATGTTGCGCTCGCCATAATGCACAACACCCACAGCAGTCCCTGATAAATTGAGTGGTTCCAGGACCTCTAGCAGTTCTGTTGTTGTATAAGGCTCACGAGCGCTTGCTGCAATAGGCAAGCTGTACCGCTTGAGTACAGCCGCTGGCTTGGGACCACGGCACACGATGGTTACCTTGTGCAGTGCAGTCAACAACTCTTGCTGGCGCTGTAGTTTCTCTGCCTCCTCGATAAGCGCCTTCACCCCAACACCTGTGAAGAAAACTGCTGTTTGAATGGATGTGCCGGACAGATGATCAATGAAAGAGGAGACAGGCTGAGCACTATCCAAAGCAGCCTCGCGTACAGCGGGCACGCTAAAAGAGTGTCCACCATGGCGGCGAATGAGGTCAGCCATTTCATTACTCATTCTAGCCTCCAAAACAGCGATACGCGCATCTTTAAACATCGCAAATTGCTCCTATCTACTCCCTCGCACAAGCCATTAAAATTCGATACCTTTTTGAGCCATTATACCCTGAGTTTTGTAGGGGTGTTTAATTTCACTCATCTCGGTTACCAGATCGGCGTACTCGATCAGTGCCTCTGGGGCATCGCGGCCAGTCAAAATCACGTGCATATTTGGGTTGCGCTGGCGCAGCGTGGTCAGCACTTCTTCGATATCAAGCCAGCCATATTTAAAAGCGTACGTAATTTCGTCCATGACTACGATGTCGTATTGACCGCCCTCAATCGTGACACGACAGCGTTGCCAACACTGCTGTGCCAGGGAACGGTCGTGTTCGAGATTATCACTTGTCCATGTAAAGCCATCACCCAGTGGAATAATCTCTACACCCATGCGCTGGGCGGCACGGATCTCTCCCCAGTTGCCAGTCTGAGCTTTGAGAAACTGTAGCATGATCACGCGCATATTTTGCCCCCAGGCACGCATCAGCACGCCCAAAGCGGCGGTAGTCTTGCCTTTCCCATTGCCAGTATTAACAATGACCAGCCCTTTTTTAGGGTTGCGCTGCGCACGTATCTCAGCGTGCTCCTTGCGTATACGCGCACGTCCCTCTTCAGTCAACTCTTCTACCTCAGATTGAGATATATTATTTTCTTCTTGTTCTGATTG
>CAXTXB010000166.1:1565-10164 GCA_964247965.1 uncultured Dictyobacter sp.
AACGATGTTCTAAATTTTTCAAAAATTCGAATGAGCCATTTCATTGACTACTTCTTTCTGCAGATTAGACTGTTGCAGAACAATAATCGGGCAGAACGCCAGAAAATTTGTCGGGATGGACGATCTGGGCGATACAGCGCAGGCCCTCGACCAGGCGCGGCCCCGGACGCTGCATGATATCAGTATTGACATGATAGACATGATGGACTTTAACAGCGTCAATATTGCTCCAGTTGGCACGCTTATAGACGCTTTCTGGCTTGCCACCATAAAGAGGATCTTCCGTCAGAATTATATATTGCGGATTGGCCGAGATGACCGACTCATCGGTTACCTGGGGATAGCCACTATTGGCATTATCTGTATGGAAAATATTGCTAGCATTGGCATCCTGCAATATTTGATCACCGAACGAGCCGCCCCCAAAGACATAGGGCTTCCCAGGCGTACTGTAATCAACTTCAAGCATTACTTTAGATAAGGTTGTCCCTTTCACAGCCGTCTTCACCTGTTGAATCTGCTGCTGAAGCTGTGTGACGAGCGTCTGCGCAACATCCTGCGTATAGGTCAGGCGTCCAACCAGGAGGATCTGCTGCAGTGTCTGATCAAAATTTCCAGGTGGGAGATCAACAACATGGATATTGAGCTTTGATAGTTGCGCGTCATAGTTCCTGGTTAGACCACCAGAGCTCAGCACCAGGTCCGGCTTGAGCGCCACCACCTGCTCAACATTTACAGCTCCGTTAGCATCCATAACTTTTTTGACAGAGGCCAGGGCGGGCGGATAATTTGTATATGTGTCCACACCAACTACTTTATCCTGAAGCTTTAAAGCGCCTAGAATTTCGCTCATGCTGGCTGCCAGAGTGACGATGCGCTGTGGAGCCGTTTTGGGAAAAGTAATGGGTGTCCCATAGACATCCACCGCAGCCGTGGGCGTCGCCACCACTTGTGTAACCTGGGCTGGCTGCTGGATGGTAGCAGTTTGTCCACAGGCAGCAAGAAGTAGAAGTGGCGAAAGCAAAACGAGATAAAAAAGGCGGGAAGAAAGGTGGGAAGAGATGACATGGGTCTGCATCTGGTTGTCTCCTTCTAAATATATAGCAGGAACGCCCGCTGTCACCTTGCGCGAAATAGAGACCAACCAAAGACAAAGCAATGCACAAAATCCTTATAGCCATTCAGAAGCGTGTACTCGTGTTTGCTACACATATGCATAACGCTTTTCTGAACAACGATACAAGGTGCCCTGGATAGCCCGCTCCTTTTACGCGAAGGATCGTGAGCATACTCTATCAGGCAGGTCTCCTGACTTCTGGCGCAAGGGCGCTCATCTCACCTTCCCATTCGATTCCGCAAACAGTGGCACAGAGATTGATAGATGAGCACGACACCAGTTACAGTAGCGCGACTGTGCCGGATTTTCACCGGCTTCCCTATTCTGCCAGAATCTGCGATCCTGGCCACCTGATAATAAACGGTTGAATTATGTTACCTGATAAGTATATGACTGGAATCTTCCAGTGTCAATTAACACAGACACACTTTAAAGTGCAGCCTCTTCGTGGAGGCGCTTGATGTCCACCCCTAGACCGGCCATCATCAGATAGACTCGTGTCGCCACGGTAGCGATACGCTGATTAACCAGGCCCAGGACATCGCGATAGATGCGGCCAAGCGCGTATGCCGGGACAATGCCGAGTCCAACCTCATTCGTCACTATTATCAACGTCTTGCTCGCATCCAATGAAGCCGCTGTACGCAGTAGGGTATCGACTTCGCGCAAAGCACTATCGTAGTGCAGGGCGCTGATCGCTGCATCGTCAAGCGCACCCTCCTGCGCAAAGAGCCAGTTGGCTAGCCAGGTAGTCATGCAGTCGAGAAGCAGAACATCGGCGCATGTGGCCGCCTGCTGCACAGCTTTAGCGAGATAGAGTGACTCCTCAATTGTGTGCCATGAAGCAGGGCGCGTAGCTTTATGACGCGCAATACGATTCCGCATGTCATCATCGCTTGCCACAGCAGTGGCGATAAAAGCTACGCTTCGACCACTATTTAGCGCCAGTTTCTCAGCAAACGTGCTCTTCCCGCTTCTAGCGCCACCTAGTATAAGCACTAAGCGGGATGCAGGCCCGGCAAAAGGAGATTTAGAGGCAAGGGATATCTCTTGATCATTCTGCATGGAATAGTATAACCTCTTCCTCGCCCACATAAAAGACAAAAATATACGCTGTTTTCTCAGCAGTCTTACAATGATAGCCAGAGAGTAACTTCAATGAACTTTCTACCAGCCTTAAGCATATCATAGCCAGGGGTGTAGCAACACAAAAACCAGGAGCAATGTGACCTCCGAAACTTCGGCTATTGTGCCATAAATATCGCCAGTCAGCCCGCCCAGGTGATGTGTGGCCCAGGCAGCGATGAGCGCGGCAACCAGAGTACCAACAATCCATACGATGAGGCCGAGAATGTGAGCAAGCAACAGGACAAGGATGAGCGAGAGCAGGGCAGCAGCTAACAGGCGTGGTAGGGTAACAGTCTGGCGGAAGGCTGCTCCTAAGCCATTGGGGCGCGCGCTGGGAAACTGCCGGACAGACAGGACCATCCCCCAGCGGGAGACGGGCAGCACGGTCAACAAAGCCAGGGGTAGTATATGCATATCCAGGCTGGCAAAGAGAGAGAACTTCAGCAGCAATAGACACAAACCGCCCAGGACACCAAAGCTGCCAACGCGGCTATCATGCATGATCTCTAGCTTACGTTCACGGCTCGTCCCCCCGAAGATGCCATCGCAGGTATCCATCAAGCCATCCATGTGTAAGCCACCCGTAAGCAGAACCGCAGCAACCACAAGGAGGGCTGCAAGGACAGGTGGTGGTAAATATGCACCAAAAGCGAGCGGTACAATAGAAAGCAAAAGGGCCAGTAGAAGACCAACAAGCGGAAAATACACGCCGCCAAAAATAAGAACGCCATCAGCCTGAAAGAGCTGCGCGCTGCCAGGAACTGGCACGGTCGAGAGGAAGCGTACAGCCGCAACAAATTCTTTATACTGATTAAACAGCCATCTCCCTGGTTGCGCCCAATCTGACTTCTGTGTAGGCGCTTGCTCAGACGTTTCAGAGCTGCTATGATCCGCTTCATCAAACATACTTAATCAACCCTCCCACTTTTGTACCTATCCTATTTTACAAGGGTTCAGCCACTTTATGCTAGTCGATTCGGTAGGGTCAACTCTTACCAGGCAAACAGATATGAGTAGTTCATCTTTACCTTATTTCTTCACGAGTTAGCACCCTCTTTTTTACATAGTTTCTTAACTGTAGGAACTATTACTCATAAAATGCATTAAGAGGTTAAGTTTTAGAAACCAATACCAGTACATTTATCTATAAAGATAAGCAATGCAAAAGCTTTAACGAATTTGCGTGTTAATATGTGTACAAGGTTATCGATATTCAAAGTACTGCAAGCTACTTCAAGATGGACTACAGCGCGCGGTTCCTGGTTGTAGCACCAGCAAGATCAGATTATTTTCTGATTTCGGTAACGTCATCTGCTTCCATTGAAGGAGATAAACATTTTCTTCAGGGTAAGCAGATATCTCGGAAATAGTGTTAAGGACAAACACAGAACCTGTGTCAATGTTTATTGAAAGAGGTTTAGGAAAAGAAATGCTTACAAAACCACGACCAACTGCAAAGCCAGTAGGAACTTCAATGTACTCAGGAAAGAAGGGTCGCTCACCACTTCTACTCATTGGTGTGGGCGTAACACTCATTGTTGCATTGATTGGTATAGGCGCAATTGTTGTAATACCACGCTTAATACCTTCACACGCCGCTGCAGCAGTGAATCCTAATTGTACATTGATCGTACCGCCCAATCCCTTATCTGCACAGGGACTGGCAACACCATATCAGCTCGCTGCTACTGATCCAGCAAATGGCCCTTGTAATGAGGCAAATGCAGGCCAATCGGCATTTGTTCAGGCAGTTATCCTGGACCCAGCTACTGGAGCAATGTCTGCCTATGAGCCGCTAGTCATCGACAAGGGTACACAGCCAGCAGTGGCACCAGTTACACCAACACTTCCAAGGAATGCTGTGGTTGGCCTCTGGTTCGGTGATAACGCTACAATACTGACCCTGCAAAAAAATGCACAAAATGGTGGTCAGGGCAACAATCAAGGCCAGGGTAACTTCGGTCAGGGCAACAATCAAGGCCAGGGTAACTTCGGTCGAGGTAACAATCAAGGCCAGGGTAACTTCGGTCAGGGCAACAATCAAGGCCAGGGTAATATTGCTCCTCCGGTTCAAAATGCTGCACAAGCCGAAAATCACGCGATGAAAATGCAAATACGATTTGGTGGTCAAGGCGCACAGAATGGTAACTGCGTCAACGGCACTCCAAATTCTCCCTTTGGACAGTTTTCCTATTGTAACGCCGTCAATTTCTTCCGCGTTGCGAACAATTTAATCAAAGCAGGCAAAATCACGATTCCAGCACTCGGCACCGCAAGTGACGGGCAGGCTTGCCCAGCCACACGCAGTTTCTCCGTTGTTGATATGGACCAGAGCGATAACGTCCAAACACAATATCTTGTCAACGCTAATGGACAAACTGCCCAGCTTAATGCTGCTAACCAGGCTGCTCTGGCAGGAGCGACAACCCTGGGTAATCCAAGTGACAATGCCCTGGTGACCAGAGTTCTTGACCCAGCTCTGAATTGTACACCCTTTACCATTCCTGACCAGGTCAACCCAACCGTCCCAACAGCCACTCTGGCAACCGACGAACTTGTGGCCGCTGCCGATCAGCAAGCCCCGATCGCCCTGGTGCCATCACTCGACGAGATGGTGCTTGTCAATGGTCAGACGAACCTCACGAAGGTCAATGCATACCGTGCTGGTGTGGATCAGCCCCCCGCTGCATCACTCATGGGCAACGCTGCCACTGATGCCAACACAACCACGTACTGTCAGAACCTGGTGAAGATCTCTCCAGCACGTTTAAATCTGGACCAGGCCAACTTCTCGGCTCGTCCATCACCTGACGGTGGTGCCACTGCCAACAGTTTGTTTACCTTCCTGGCCAACCGTCTCAATGCAACACTCGGAGCCGGTGGTTTGAACTGTGTTGGTCTACTTAACATTCAGAATCCTGTTACACTTACAACAAATGGCAATGGCGTAGTGACTGCTGCGACTATTCTCAATACGCCTCTGCCAGCGGCCGCAGCTACTGCCACGACGACCACGACAACAACACAGACGGTCGCAGGAAATGTGGCTGCTACATTGGATACCAATGCCGGCACAGCCCAGCTTGCATTGAATCTTACCTTTAACAACTTCGCCAACCAACAGTTCACTCTCACTGTCACAGATCAGGCCACTGGCAAACAGCTACTTCAGCAACCTGAAAATACTGACGGCAACAGCGCCAACGCTGCTACCACCGTAATTAACGGTTTGCAAGGGCTCACAGCCATACCAAACACCTGGATTGCATCTATCACTGATGCCAATGGGAATGCACTTGGCTCCGCAACATTCGTCTCGAATGGCACTACAGCCACTGCTACATTTACCACTACCACTGGCACTACGCCCGTCGCTGGCACCACACCGGTCGCTGGCACCACACCGGTCGCTGGCCAGGGAAATAACCCCTATCCCAGAAGACACCATAGATAATAAATAGACCGAAGAGAATGCTATGAGGGTGGCAGAGAGAAGTTCTCTCTGCTACCCTCATAGCATTCTTTGGGTACTGGCCTTCTACGATAACCAGATTCAGCCAGAACAAGAATGCCCATCAATTGCGTCATAGCATGATAAGCATAACCACATTTATCGTCTCGACTTGCGTGGCACCTCCCTTATGTTCTATAACTGTGGATGGACATAGACATGCGTTGATTTAGCAGGAAAGTGAGAATGATATGCGCAGCAACATCGTTGGCTACGAGTGGCCACTGAGTAGGACGATACAGGTTGTCTACCAGACGGGAGATAACCATATCCATGTGCTTGTGGCTGGTCAAGATGGAAGATGGCGTGATGATGATATTACTGCAGTGGCAGGGGGTCCCGGGCTAGAGACGCCAATTATTACGGCTTACACGTGGCCCGCTGGCCGCACGCAGCAAATAGATTATGTTAGTCCCATGAGTGATGGCCATGTTCATGAACTTGTTACGTTGCAGGATCATCCCTGGAGCTACGAGGATATCATGGATCAGCATACTGGCGCGCCCCCTTCCGATGGCGTTGATATTGTTGGTTATGGCTGGGAAGCGGGGGGTACCAAACATGTGGTTTATACAGCCGCTGATGGACATATCCATGAGGTATCGGCGGGAGTAAGCGGTCCGTGGCGCTACACTAATCTGACGCAGACGGCGGACGCCCATCAAACAGAGAGCCGTATTCTTGCCGCTTATGCATGGGATGCTCAGAAGACTCGGCAGGTCGTTTATTTAGGTGATGACGGACATATTCATGAGCTAGTTGTGGGAATAGAAGGTTCCTGGAGCCACCAGGATCTCACCAACCTGGCGGGAGCGCCCCTTGCAGAGCCTTCTGCGCTATCTGCCTATGCTTGGCAGACAGGCAACAGGAAACAGGTTGTCTATGTGGGGGCCAACGGAGATATCTATGAACTGTCTGCAGGTGTAGAGGGGCAGTGGAAATATGCGGACTTGACTGCCTTGGCAGGTGCTCCGCTAGCTGCTGGCTCTGCACTCGCTGGCTTCGCATGGGAGACCGGGCAGAGTAAGCAGGTCGTCTATGTGGGCAAAGATCGGCATGTGCACGAACTTGCGCTGGAGCAGAATGGTCAATGGAAACATACTGACCTGACCCAGCATATCCATGCGCCAGAGGCTGCCGATGATGTGATCGTCGGACATGAATGGTCGGCCCAGTTCGCCAAGCACATTGTCTACCTGGACAGAAACCCCAACCCTCATATTCACTCGCTCCTGTTCACACATGGTGGCACCTGGAAACATACCGATCTAACAAATGCTGCGGGCGCTGAGCCGCTCGTGTAGGTTTATATAAGTCGCTCAAGCCTGGCACCCGACGAGGAAAAGTGGAAGAGCGCTTATACTTCTCTTCCACCTGCATCGCGAATTAGTAAATTGGGCCAAACCCCGCGAATTCTTAGGTGAAACTCAGGAAATCAACGTGAAACAGCGGTTAAGATCGGACGAGCGCCGAAGACGGGAATCACGCGAGCCTCATCGGGGAAAGATCCACTCTTCCAGGAGTGAGGAGCGCCATACAAGAAGGGAAACTGTCTATGCGTCTTGCTCTCATCTCTGATATTCATGGGAACAATGTGGCTCTAGAGGCCGTCTTGACAGCGATCTCAACCCAGCATGTCGCCCACATAATTTGTCTTGGCGATGTCGCCTCGACAGGGCCTCAACCTTGTGAGGTGATCACACGACTTCGAGAGATTAGCTGCCCTGTAGTGATGGGAAATATGGATGCCTGGCTCTTACAGCCTGAGCCAAAGGAGCAGCCTGATCTGCGCAGGCAACGCTGGCAAGAAATGGATCTGTGGTGTGCAAGCCAGCTCTCATCCGCTGATCGCGCGTATTTGCGCTCGTTTCAGCCCAGCATCGAGTATCCCTTGCCCGACGAAAAAATGCTCATGTGCTATCACGGCTCTCCTCGTTCGCACACTGAGCGCATCTTGCCCACTACTCCAGAAGAAGAGCTGGAACAGGCATTGGCGGGAGTCCGAGGAGATCTTCTGGTCGGAGGGCATACGCACGTCCAAATGTTTCGCCGCTTCAAAGATCTCCTGATCTTCAATCCGGGGAGCGTCGGGTTAGCAATGGATCGCGTCTCGCCTCCCAGTGACATTCGCCAGCCAGCCTTTGCAGAGTATGCCATTATCGAGTACGACAAGACCTCTTTACAGGTGGCATTGCATCGGATCGCCTTTGACCTGCAGACGTTCATTCAGGTGATGAACGCCTCTGGGATGCCTCATGCAGTCTGGTGGGCCAGCCACTGGAAGGAGGCGTAGAGATGACGATTTCCCCGCATCATGCAGCTCTGGCGGAGGTGGTCGAAAAAGCGTGCCAGGCAGACAGAAACCTCTTTGGATATGGGATTTGGACCCACCATATTCTCTCAGTGGTCGAGTACGGCAAGCAACTGGCTACAATCCTGGACGCTGACGCTGACATTGTCGAGATCGCAGCCTTGCTTCACGATTATGCCAGCATCAAGGATCAGGCGATGTATGAGGACCATCATCTGCACGGGCCACGAGAGGCAGAGTTGCTTTTACAGGAGCACGGCTATCCTCGTACAACCATCCTGGCGGTCAAAGAGAGTATTGCTTCGCATCGTGCGAGTACAGGGACGAAACAACGGACGAAGGAGGCGATCTGCGTGGCGAGCGCAGATGCGATGGCCCATATTGCACAGCTTCCTTCGTTGCTCTATCTGGCCTATGTTCAGCATCAGATGACCATCGATGAAGGCAGCAAATGGGTGTGGGACAAATTGCAACGAAGCTGGAACAAGCTGTGTCCAGAAGCCCGGGAAATCATGCGGGAGCAGTATGAATC
>CAXTXB010000167.1:0-1999 GCA_964247965.1 uncultured Dictyobacter sp.
GACCGCAAGGGATGGTCGCGACGCGGAGTCGGCCGGTCCAATGATGTGGGTTACCATTACGTAGGCCGATTACGTAGATTACATGATGCGGATCTATGTATTAACAAGGTATTATCAATAAAAGCACTGATAGAAATATAAGCTTGACAATACTTTCTATAATCAATACATGGGCTCTAAGAACTCTATTTTCATACGTCGCCTATGCATGCGGAAGATTGAAAGGTTTCGATGAAAGAGAACTCAAATTCATTTAAACCTCCTGATACATCTAGAGGGAGGGGGCAGCCGATTGCGCTTATTGCTCAATTCATGCAGCAGACAACAAGTATGCAGCATGTAGATGATGTATTTCTCTGGCTAGCACAGGCTATGTCTCATTACCTGGATATACCTGTTGTCCAGTTTCTGGCTATTCAGCGCGACAAAACGGAACAATTTCAGGTGGAGGTACGTGCTATATCGAGCGTTACGGACATAATTACAGCCAAAGAGTATTCTGCTTTATTTCAAATGGAGTACATCAAAAGCCAGATTACAGTGGTGGCCGAGCGTATTCTTCGTGAGCAGCGAGGGATTACTTCTCGTCCTGTGGAGAGTATCTTTCCCACATTGCACGCTTCTCTGTTTGCTCAGCACAACTTGCGTTGCTGGGCTGGTTATTTTCTACGCAATGATGCATTTCTCCCTCCTGCCAAAAATGAACCTGGAAGAATATCCACACCTCTCACTATGATCGTATCGTTATTTTCGCTCTACCCGCTCTCAACAGAACAGGCGCGAGCTGTCCATTTTACTTTAGAGCAGGTAGTGCGTATTATCGTCAACCGAGGGCTTCTCACGTCAGGGGCGACAATTTCTTCTAAAGCGCCCCAAATGGCAGAAGGAAATGCTGATACGCTGCTTGCTCACGCTTATATCATTCCTCAGCGCTCGGAAAATATAGAACAATTTCAAGCCGACAACCCCTTTACGAGTGCTTCTATCATCGCGGATAAGAATGCTCGGCGGCTCTACGCAGCTATTGATGGAGACAAAAATATAGCTGAGCTGACATATATGATAGGTTTAGGGAAAAAAGAGATGCTTGAAGCCCTGCATTATCTGTTTGGGCAGCACAAAATTCATTTCCATACGGTAGAAGGAGAGCTCGTTCAGAATCCTGCTTTTATCTCTGGGCTCTCATAAAAATGTGTTTGGAAAGATTCGACCCTCTCAATTGGATTTAGCAAATTGTAAACGTGCTCTTTCTACACTTTTATCCTGAACGCGTGCAAAGAGCATGAACAGATAATGTCGTCCAGGAGGAAATCTTGTATGTCCATCAGCTTGATTGCAACCCTCATGTCAGTTCCGATTGCGATTATCTGTCTCTTTATCTCTCTACGAGCCTTCTATGTCTATAACCTCTCGCGCAATGATATGATCCTTGTGCTTGCAATGGCGATGGCAGTTATTTCTAGTGGAACTTTTGTAGGTCTCGTGGGAGAATTACACATAGGTGGCAATACATTAAGTACAGATTGGGCTCGATCTTTCGCCGCTTGTTGCGGTGGCCTCTTTATATTTCTAAGTTCTCTCGTGAAATCACACGAACAGATGCGACAACTCAAACGTTGGCAGGTGATCGCCACAGGTCTCTTCATCATTGTCGTAATGCTTACTCCACTCTACCCACCCATCAAGAATCCGCTGATATCGCTCGCCCTTAATGGTGGTCGCATGATCATCTATAGTTGTGCCTTCGTCCGTTATGCCCTTCTTTATATGTCGAAATCAACTCGTTTCAGCCTGACTATGTCCATAGCTTTTTTAGTATTAGTCATTGGCTACGCACTCAACATTCCAGGAATATTTCAAACCCAACTCGCTATTTTTACTATTGCTGCAGCCGCCATCCGTATCAGCGCTTTTCTAACTTTACTAGCAGCCTATTCAATAAGCTAGGTATAACGACTCATCCCGAATTTTTTTAAAAATAGAAGGTAAAATATTATAT
>CAXTXB010000167.1:2009-10158 GCA_964247965.1 uncultured Dictyobacter sp.
TTAATAATCCTTAATTTTTAAAAAAATAGCCTTTAAAATTTGCATTTCCTTTTTTTAAAAAATTGGGGGATGAGTCATTAGGCTTGTTGTGGATTTGCAGGTCGGCGAGTACGTTGCTTGACATTTGAAATATTTTTACCTAAACTATTACTTAATAACGCCGAATTTTCTATAATAAAAGGTGGAAAGCAGTATTCAATGCATAAAGAGATAATCAATCCAGCGACACTGGCACGACCCAGAGGTTTCAGTCATGGTATACTCACTTCTAAGGGGCGCATGCTCTTTCTAGCTGGACAGACGGGCGGGGATCAAGAAGGGCGAATTACAACCCCTGGAGATATCACGGCGCAGTACGAGCAAGTGCTGCATAACCTTAAGACAGTGGTAGAGGAGGCGGGTGGGAGTATGCAGGATATTGTGAAGATGACTATTTTTGTGGGTGACCGTGACGATTATATTGCGCACCTCAAGCCGCTGGGCAAGGTCCACCAGGCTTTCTTTGGCAGCTACTATCCAGCCACGGCGCTGCTGGAAGTGAAGGGCTTTTTTCAGGAGGAGGTCTTGATCGAAATTGAAGGGATCGCGGTGATTGACTCCGTGTAGCAACGATTCCTCGCGGTTGTCGTGGTGGATGAGTGTATGCTTCTTGATAGGCGAGAACTCCAATCCGCTTGATCGTGGCGTGACCGCGAGGGATTGTCGCTACACAGGCCTCCCGAGCGGGGAAGCCAGGTACAGACCGAATGCAAAGGAGGGACAGAAGGATGCCTGTTTCCGTCAGCAGTTCAAAGTTAATTTATGATGCGCTAAAGGCATGTGATGTCAAGATTATGTCCGCGCTACCGGAGACGTGGTTGGTGCACTTGATTCGTATGGCGGATGAAGATCCGGATACGATTCTGGTGCGTATAGCGAAGGAAGAGGAGGCGATCGGCATTTCGGCGGGTGCGCACCTGGCCGGTGTGAACTCGGCTCTACTTATGCAGAACCATGGCTTCCTGGCGGCGATCAATCCCATCGTCTCACTCGCCGAGCTCTACAAGATTCCGTTGCTGATGCTTATTTCGTATCGAGGTCACTTCGGCGAGAAAGATCCCTGGCAGACGCAGGGAGGGATGGTCACCGAACCTCTGTTGCGGGCATTGAACATTCCGATTCTGCACTTGAATGTTCCCAGCGAAGTACATCGGCGTATTAAAGAGGCCCAGACATTGGCCCACGCCTCGCTTCGTCCCGTCGCCGTTTTGCTTTCACGTGACCTGATGTGGGAGGAATAAAAGCCATGCTACGTTCAGATGCTCTCCAGGCGATCTATCCCGAGCTAGAAAAAGGCATTGTCGTCACGATTATGGGTGCGGTGGCGGTCGAGTTGTTCACGCTGGGACACCGCCACAATTTCTTCTACCTTGAACACGCCATGGGCCTGGCCTCCTCGATGGGCCTGGGCATCGCGCTCTCTATGCCGCAGCACAAAGTCTTCGTTCTTGATGGCGATGGCTCCCTCCTGATGAATCTAGGTACCTTGAGTACTCTGGCCCGCTACAAGCCCGGAAACCTCGTCCACATCGTCTTCGACAACGAAAGCTTGCTCTCCGTCGGCGGCTTCCCCACGGCAACCGCGACGGGAACCGACCTCGCTGGCATTGCCCGCGCCTCTGGCATCCCCGCTGTCACGGAGGCGGACACGCTTGAAAGCTTGCAAACGAGCGTGAAAACTGCTCTGGAAAGTAATATATTAACAACCATAGTCTCGAAGGTCGAGGCGGTGGGGCCGAAAACGTTCGTTATGGATCTGCCTCTGCTCGAAAATCGTTTCCAGTTCAAGCGCAGCCTGGAAGCGCTGCGAAGGCAAAGTGAAGGATGATTTTATTTTCATTTAAATAAAGGGAGGAAACTATGTCAACAACTCCAGCTAATGTTCTGGCCCAATTGCTTGAAGAACTAAACACTGGTCGTCTGAAGATAGTTGATCTGACCACGCCGCTGGAGCCCTCGACGGCTGTGATCGATCTGCCGCCGGTCTTTGCACCCTCGCCAGGATTGACCTTGACGGAGATCTCGCGCTACGATAGCCGGGGGCCGGCCTGGTACTGGAACATTCTCAATCTGGGCGAGCACACGGGGACGCATTTTGATGCGCCGATCCACTGGGTGACGGGCAGAGACCTGCCCAACAACTCCACTGATACTATTCCGCCGCGCAAATTTATCGGTCCTGCCTGCGTCATCGATGTTACCGCCGAAGTGGAGCAGTCCGCTGATTTCTTGCTCACAACCGCACAGGTCGAGCAGTGGGAGGCCCAGCATGGGCGCATTCCGGTTGGAGCCTGGGTCCTGTTACGCACAGGTTGGAGCAAACGCAAAGACGCCAAAGAGTTTCTGAACGTCCACGAGGACGGATCTCATTCGCCCGGCTTCCACCAGACCTGCTCGCAGTTCCTCGCCCTTGAACGCGACGTACTGGGCGTTGGCGTCGAAACAGTCGGGACGGACGCAGGCCAGGCGGGCGGCTTCGACCCACCATTTCCCAACCACACCCTTATGCACGGTGCCGGCAAGTTCGGCCTCACCAGCCTGATCAATCTGGAACAACTTCCACCCACGGGCGCGATCATTATTGCCGCCCCGCTCAAAATCGTAGACGGCTCTGGCAGTCCCTTGCGCGTCCTGGCAGTTACGCCGTAAAGTATAGAGATAAGGTCAATCGGTCCCACACATCGAAGGCAGAAGGAGAGAGCTCTGATGACAATGACGAAAAAGCACGCTGAAGTACAGATGCCGTCCCCGAGTGATCTGTACAACATCGACCATTTATTGAGTGAAGAGGAGCGGCTTGTACGCGATACCGTACGCACATTTGTCCGTGAGCGCGTACTGCCTTCGATCGGAGCGCATTTTGAGGCGGGAACGTTCCCACGCGAGCTAATTCCGACGATCGGCGAGATGGGTCTGCTGGGCATGCATCTCGAAGGCTACGGCTGCGCAGGGATGAGCGCGGTCGACTATGGACTGGCCTGCCAGGAACTGGAGGCCGGCGATAGCGGACTGCGCTCGTTTGTCTCTGTGCAGGGCTCGCTCGCCATGTTCCCCATCTGGTCGTTTGGCTCGGAGGAGCAGAAGCAGCGCTGGCTGCCCGGCATGGCCAAAGGAGAAATAATAGGCTGCTTCGGCCTGACAGAACCCGACTCGGGCAGCGATCCCAGCAGCATGATTACTAACGCGCGGCGCGATGGCGATAGCTACATCCTCAACGGCAACAAGATGTGGATTACCAACGGCAGCATTGCCAACATCGCCGTCGTCTGGGCGCGGGCCGAGGACGGCGTGCGCGGCTTCATCGTCGAGCGCGGCACACCCGGCTTCACCACCAACGACATCCATCACAAAGTATCCCTGCGCGCCTCCATCACCTCCGAGCTGCACTTCGAGGATTGCCGCGTGCCCGCCGACAATATGCTCCCCAACATTCGCGGAATGCGCGGACCACTCTCATGCCTCAACGAAGCCCGCTACGGCATCGCCTGGGGAGCCATGGGAGCCCTGCGGGCCTGCTACGAAGCCGCCCTGGAATACGCCGGCACACGCATCCAATTCAAGCGGCCCATCTCTGGCTTCCAACTCGTCCAGGAGAAGCTCGTAATCATGGCCACCGAGCTGGTCAAGGGCCAACTACTCGCCCTACAGCTCGGCCGCCTAAAGGACGAAGGCCTGCTCCACCCCGTCCAGATCTCCGTCGCCAAAAGAAACAACGTACGCGAAGCGCTCAAAACAGCCCGCGAAGCACGCTCAGTGCTGGGAGCCAACGGCATCACCCTGGAATATCCCGTCAGCCGCCACATGAACAATCTAGAATCCGTCTACACCTACGAAGGCACAGACGATATTCACACCCTGATTATCGGGCAGGCCATCACCGGGCAGAACGCATTTTCTTGATTAGTTATACTATGGAATCTTTTCTAGTCGTCGCTGATATTTCTGCCTTTTCAGCGCGTTGTACCTGCGAGGCGTGAGCCTTTACTGCCGAAAGGTTCGCCCTCGCCGGTCTCCAGGAGAAGCTTGATGCTACGGAGGTACTGTGCCCACGAGTAACTGGTGACGCCAAAGCTGCCGTCAGTAGATACAAAACCTGTGTGGCTGAATCTCAGGTTGGTGGTGTCGCCTTCAGATGTGATATCGAACAGAACCTGCGTTCCCTCCCAGTCGGATGGGACTCGTCCGCTTAACCAGGCAACATGGCGTGCAGGTTCAAGCTTGTCTACGCGAAATGTGAGGGTTGTCCCCACAAAGTAAAACTCGTTGAGGGCACCCACTATTGGTTCAACCTTCACCTGGGGCGTCCACCATCCGGCAAGCCCCTTCTGGGTGGTAATCACTTCGTAAAGACGATCAGATGTTGTTGCGATGTCAACGCTATGTACGATGTCAAATTTCATATTGTTTTCCTTTCTTTTCTTTGACGTTCAATGCTTCTCGTGATGTATCCTTTCCTCACTTGATGCCGGAATGTTATTTCCTTTTGTTTCATGAAGGATCTTGTTTTGGTTCATCAAGAAGATAGCTACGCAGGGTAGCCAGACGTTGATCCCAACGTGCTTCAGCCTCCGCAATCCAGGTCGTGACAGCCTGCAAAGACTCTGGTTGCGGCACATACCGCCGCTCTCGACCTTCTTCATGGACTGTGACGAGACCTGCCTCGGCTAACGTCGCCAGATGCTTGGTAACCGCCTGACGCGTCATCGGTAAATGTGCAGCGAAGCTCGTTGCTGTCCCAGAGCCCTCCTCGCACAGTTGCTGAAATATCAGACGACGAGTTGGATCTGCTAGAGCCACAAAGACCAGATGCGTTTGTGAATCTATCATCGCATTCTTCCCCTCTCCTGTTTGCGACACTCCCAGCATCACAAATGGACCATGCATCGCGCACTACGTTGCTGAAACCTGGCTCTGGAGGTAGCTGCGCAACCGTGGCAGTATCGCTTGCCACCCTTCCTGGTGATCCTGATAGCATCGCACTGCCGGAATGGCTTCTGGAAGGGAGGCAAAGCCAGACTCGACCAGCGTCAATTGTGTCCCTTCGGCAATCTCTTCCAGGGTAAACTCCACCAGCGTACTGGATGTTGGCGGAAGCTTGAGTTCGGGGTGACCAATGGCATACGAAGACCAACGAAAGGCAAAACGATGAAATGGCTCAATCACCTCGATAATGCCAGGATATGGGGAGCGCTCATTATCCCAGGTAAAAGTAATTTCGCCGCCCACGCGAAAATCCATATCCCTCACCATGCTCAACCAGTGCGAAAGTTGTTCTGGCTTCGTTATGGCATCCCAGACACGTTCGCGTGAGACGGGAAACACTTCGATTCGCTCGATACGGTCAGGAATAGTCACGGTACCTCCTCCCTTTGAATAACATGCTCTTACGTTACTATCAACAGGCAACCCACTAGTTGCCTGTTGATAGTATATCTGAAAAAGCATTAATATGCAACTACCGGGTTGCGCGTATACTGATCTATCAGAAAAAGAGCAAAAATGGAAAGCATGTATATATTCGTGATTATTATAGTAAGACTATAAGAAAACTGCCTCCCCATATTTGAGGTAGATGTTTCACAAGCCAAATTGGAGGCTTGACATTTTCTCCGACTTATATCTATAATATCTATCATGTGATAGACGAAGGAGAGAAAGAAATCGTATGAATCGAATACGCCGGAAAGAGGTAGCCGAGGAGACGCAACGCATGGTTGTCCGTACGGCTCAGCAGCTATTTATGGAACATGGCTATCGAAATGTCTCGACACGTCAGATTGCCGATGTTTGCGGTCTGACCCAACCAACACTCTATCACTACTTTGCCAACAAACAGGAACTCTATATAGCAGTCGTTGAACAAGAAATTGCTCAGGCAAGGATCGCACTTGAGCGGATTGCGCGTCGTGACGAAAGCGTGGAAGAGCGACTTCGTCATGTAGCCCACTACTTACTCAGTATTTCGCGCGATCTCGCTCTCATGCTTCATGATATTCGTGAAGATCTCGACCTGCCAGTACAAAAGACGCTCAATGACTCCTTTCATGTCGGCATGCTCGGTCCTATTGCATCGATCTTTGAAGATGGACTACAGGCAGGGATTCTGCGCGACCAAGACCAGGGAGGAGTTGACGCGATGACAGCGACCTACCTGTTTCTCAATCTTCTCGCGCCACTCAAAAAGGAGACAACAACACTCAGTATGCCCCATTCAGGCCTTTCGACTGAAGTGGTTTGTGTTTTGCTTTATGGTCTCGCATCTGATCATTCTCCTCAGGAGAGGATGAAGGGAAAGATACTTTAATTTTTTTAATATTCGTCTATCAAATGATAGACGAATATAGAAAGAGGATTTTATGGAAGAGATATTAACGACAAGCACATTTGAGCATTTTGCGCAATCTCATACGATCATGCTAACAACATTCAGACGGAATGGAACTCCCGTTGGAACACCTATCTGGCTCATTGTACGTGACGGGATTATATATGTGAAGACATACTCAGACCTGGGTAAAGTCAAAAGGATTCGCAACACATCACGAGTTCTGGTTGCTCCTTGCACGCGAACGGGAAAGGTGACAGGCCAGACCTACGAGGGCAGAGCTCGTTTGATGGCTGCAGGAGAGGGAATGGATGTACTAAGAGCTATCCGGCAACGCTATGGGTTCCAGGACGGGCTCATTACCCAGATCAATTGGTGGCGAGGCCACCGAGAGCCGATAGCTATCGAGATCATTCCCACGGGAACACGCTAACCTGATTATGTGAATCTGACCCGATCACGGATGCTTCTTTTAAAGTAAATTGGGTTGCTTCTCCGCCAATTGATAAATTTCGATGCCAAAATAAAAAACCACCTCCCTTAACGTAGGGAAGTGGTTGTAGAGAGGACGTTTGGAGGTCAAGTATCCTCTCTTGCAGCGATGACGGGTAGAGGTGTAAGGCATTGTACGATCTTGCGTGATCTTACCTGATCTTACGCCTGCTCTACGTTTGGCTGCTGGCCTTCCTGCTGGTTGGTGGTCGACCTGGTGTCGCCGATGATTCCCAGCAGTTCTGTGCGGGCGCGCTCCAGGAAGGAGCGCAGTTGTCCCTGGCGCTCGGTATTGCCCATTGAGCTGCGAGCTGCGATGGCGAAGAGACCGATTACCTCACGTGCTGTGCTGCGTAGAACCTGCTGCTCGGGGGTCATTTCTGGGCGGCCATAGCCACCGTAGCCACCAAAGCCACGGAAGCCGGGACCCATTGGGCCACGGGGTCCATCAAAGCGGGGACCCCACTGTCCGCGGGGGCCGCCGAAGCGTTGGCCGCGCCCATATTCCCATGGGCCGCGAGGGCCTTCAAATTGAGGTCCACGATGTCCACCGTGATGATGTCCATGGTGACCATGATGTCCGTGACGCTCTGATTCCTGCCAGGGGAAACCCTGCTCTTCTTGTTGGTTGTAATGTCCTTGAAACATACTTTCTTTTTCTCCTTGTTTACTTTGCGATATATCGCATTCACTCTTAATAACATTGCGATATATCGTTACTATTCCCATTTACGATATATCGTGAAAAAAGTTGTAATTTGGTTTGGATTTTTATCATCCTCATCCATCGTCCCGATATATCGCATTCACTCTTAATAACATTGCGATATATCGTTGCTATTCCCATTTACGATATATCGCTAAGAAAGTTGTAATTTTGGTTTGGATTTCCATCGTCTCTAGAATTTTTATAGTCTTCTCCTTTTCAGGACTAGAATAAAGTAGAGGAACAATGTATACTGCTTGCAAACAATATGGCTAGAGCCGCGCAAAATAGAAAAATAGCTGGTATTGCTTTGACCCACAGCATGAGACCGGCTCACTGCGCGTAGCGACCATCCCTTGCGGTTGTCGTGCCAGGGAAGTACCGACGCCAGCTACTACGACAACCGCAAGGGACATTGACTCCAACTTATTACGGCTGCGCGCCTCGAAAAGGGAAGCTGAGTGGATTTCGGGGCGAGCTGGGCGGCGAGTGGAGAGTACGGACGCGATGCAGGCGGGGGCAGAATGAGTAGTGATAGCTTTCCAATCTGGTCCGTACGTTCACTTGCGATAAATCGCAAAGAACAG
>CAXTXB010000168.1:0-10129 GCA_964247965.1 uncultured Dictyobacter sp.
CCATAGAAGGGTCAAACCCTCTTTCTATGAGTTAGATCTGGTAGTCCATCTCCCAGGAGCCGTTGTCGTTCCAGCCTTGAGTCAGTTCCTGATGCTGTTCTAGTTTTTCGCCGCCCTTGACCAGTAGCTCCGCAGGCTTGGAGGCTACAACCGAGTTGGGGGGGACGGACTCAAGTACGAGGGTCATGCCGCCGATTCGGCTGCCATGGCCGATGGTGATAGGGCCTAGAACCGCGGCACCGACGCCAATGGTCACATCGTCCTCGATGGTTGGATGACGTTTCTGTTTACGTCCTGGACTTGGACGCCACCAGCCGGTTGCACCGAGCGTTACCTGGTGGTAGAGCATGACATTATCGCCGATCACGGCCGTTTCGCCGATGACGATACCCGCGCCGTGGTCGATGAAGAAGCGCTTGCCGATCTGTGCGCCAGGGTGAATTTCAATCCCGCCGGTAGCAATGCGGGCAAACTGTGAGATCAGGCGTGGTATGAATGGCACATGCGCTTTATAAAGTGTATGGGCAGCACGGTGGAAAAGGATGGCCCAAAGTCCCTGATAAAGGATCGCCTCAAAAACACTTCTACAAGCCGGGTCCTTCTCAAAGATAACGTCGATCGCATCGGGCCAGAGAGTCCTGCGGCGTGGAGTTTTGCTGGGGGCAGGAATAAAAATGCCGGGGGGAAGTTCAGGCAACGATGAAAGATCTGCATCAGATAGGAGTGCTTGTTCATCCTCGTCCATGGGTGTAGCAATACCCGCCTCCTGTGGAATGCTGTTTGGTCCCTGTGACATACCTGCTTGTATCCTTTTCTCTGGTCTACCTGTTAAACACTCAATAACGTAATTTCTATTGCAAAAACGCCGTTGCACCACATATACCTAGACACAAGGAATTTTGTTAGACATCCATTCGTTCTCTCTGGAGTGTAGGACAGGGACCTTTGCTTGTCAAGAGCCACATAAAAACGGTAAAGAGCAAGCAAAACATGATGGTTCTCATTTTTCAACAATTCAGGATAAGTCATTCCTATCATTACTGTTTTTTAACAGAAAATTAACAGAACGATAACGCGCCCCACGTGCTACACGAGTAGGCTAGATATAGATGAGTAGCTCTTATCAACTGGGAGGAAGAAAGCTCTATGTCGTCATCACAAGAAGCACTAAGGCAGTTAGATGAAAGTCCAATGTCCGGTTTTCATTTTAAAACCGTGATTACTGCGGGCATGGGTTTCTTCACGGACGCCTATGACCTTTTTATCATTGGCACTGTATCTTCAATTCTTTCGAACACCTGGCATATCACCTCTTTACAGACCTCGCTGCTTAGCAGCATAGCATTGCTGGCATCGGTAGTAGGCGCGTTCGCCTTTGGCTTTATAGCAGACCGCTTTGGACGTAAGTTTATCTATGGATATGAATTGCTCGTTTTAGCTGCTGGAGCGATTGCCTCTGCACTGTCGCCTAATATCGTGTGGCTGATTGTGTTTCGTTTTATACTGGGTGTGGGTATTGGTGGTGACTATCCTGTGAGCTCAACATTGATCAGCGAATACGCCAATCGCCGTGATCGTGGGAAGCTAATCACCTTTGTTTTCTCCACACAGGCTATTGGCCTGATCATTGGACCACTTCTGACGTATATCTTGATTGTCAGTGGCGTAAACCAGGACCTTGTATGGCGTCTCTTGCTCGGCTTTGGTGCGATTCCGGCTCTTGCCACCTTCTGGTTACGAAGGCAGATCGCTGAGACACCACGTTTCGCGGCAGCTCAAGGCGATACATCAGGTGTATCGCGCGCCGTTGGCATGGCGACGAACCAGAAACAGCAAGGACAGAATGGTGAGAGTGCTGAGAATGCTGCGCAAGGTGATAAAAGCGATAGTCTGAGGCCTCAAGATGCTGCGTCTTCCCAGGATAAGAAATCAGAGGATGCTCCACAGAAGACATCCTGGCGCGAGCTGTTCACCACCCGTCACTTCTTAATCTGGTTACTGGGATCTGCCGGTACCTGGTTCCTACTGGATATCGCCTACTATGGAACAACCGTTTCAACCCCAATTGTAATCAAGCTGTTTAGCCCCAAGACCACGCTCACAACCAACCTGCTATACACACTGCTCATCTTTGTAGTGGCTGCGTTGCCAGGCTATATTGTAGCCGCGTTTACAATTGATCGAATAGGTCGTAAACCAATACAATTAATCGGCTTCGCCATGATGGCCCTATCCTTTGGAGCGCTATTCATCTTTCCTGGCTGGACAAAGATTGCTGCGGCTTTCTTAATCTGCTATGGACTGGCGTACTTTTTTACCGAATTTGGCCCTAATATCACGACATTCCTGTATCCTGCTGAAATATTCCCCGTCACAGTGCGCTCGACCGCACACGGTTTATCGGCAGGCCTGGGCAAGTTTGGTGCATTTATCGGTGCATTTATCTTCCCACTTATGCTTAAAAGCAACTCATTTAAGTTGCCTGGAGCAATGGGTGTTGCCGCTGCTATCTGCGTCGTCGGTTTCTTACTTACCTTCGTCTTGCCGGAACCCAAACAGAAATCGTTGGAGACCATAGAGCAAGAGGGTGAGCAGATGGACGAGCAACATGAGCAAAACTCCGCAGATACCCGTGCAGGTGAGACCAGGCCGAGCTTCGGTTAAACCGCTGTTGTACCCTTCGTCTGACGAAACGTACGAATAGTCATGAGAAAAAACCATCACATACTCTACAATTTAGATAGAGTTGTGGTGGTTTTTTTATGGAGTGGAATGCTTAATTGATAGATTTGGGAATTATAGGAGTTCTGGGAAGACCCATCCTTTAGCTATTGACAATTCACAAGAGGTCTATTATACTGACGGAGTGTTTGAGACACATGTGGTGACCGTAGCTCAATAGGCGGAGCTCTGGATTGTGGCTCCAGTGGTTGTGGGTTCGAGCCCCATCGGTCACCCTTAAGCGATACAGTTTTATCACTGTATCGCTTTTTTGCTACTAGTCGCGATGCCTCCTTGCATTCAGATAAGTGCGGAGCATGAGCGTTACGTTTCTGAATGCCTCTAAAAAGGAAAGTCGTTCATAACTTCTTTTCAAGAGTATGCTGTGTATTACTCGCGAATACTACGCGCAGGCAGTGGACGAACAAGCGGGTTCGTCATCGGCAGATCCTTCTTACCGCGAGGCAGGCGCTGGCGCACCAGATAGTTCGGGGCGTTCGCCAGGTCGTTCTTCTCTAGAGTGACATCCTCGCCAAAGCGGTTGAAGAACGAGAGCTCAAAGTTGGGCGTCTCACCCAGAGCCCCATGCGGGCACACCTCCACACAGTCACCGCAGAAGATGCAGCGGTCCAGGGCAAAGGCATAGCGCGAGAGGGAACGCTCAGCCATCATCAACGATCCTGTGGGACAGACCTGCACACAAGCGCCACAAGAGACACAGTCCGTATCGTGCAAGCTGACATTAAAGGGCGTGGATACGATGGTGTCGAAGCCCTTGCCAAACATACCGTAGCAGTCCGGTCCAATCACATCATGGCAGACGCGTACACATTGGGTGCAGTTGATGCACTTGTTGGGGTCGCGTAAGATGAAGCTATGCGAGAGATCTACCTCGTAGTCATGGTAGTCGCTGGGCTCGCCATCATGGAAGCGATTGTCGGCCAGGCCATGCTCGATACTGTACTTTTGCAAGTCACACTGACCAACCGCTGGGCAGGCACATTGTAGACAGCGAGCAGCTTCACGCTGGGCTTGCTCCTGGATATAGCCTTGCTCGATGAGCGCAAAGCTTCTTTTGCGCTTCTCATAGGGCAGCATCGGCATCTTGACTTTGGGCTCAACGGGCTTATAGGGCACGATATCGAAGAGATCAGGGCGACGCTCCTCTAGTTCCAGACGACGAGCCACCTCATTCATATCCTCACCCATCAGATAGGCATGTATCGAACGAGCGCCCAGCTTGCCCTGTGCAACCCCCTCAATGATGGTCCTGGCACCCATCTGGCAGTCGCCACCAGCGAAGACGCCCTGGCGATCTGACATAAAGTTATGTGGATTGGTCTGAATTGTCTTATACTTGGTCCATTTGACCCCTGATTGTTCGTCGAGTACCTTTGCGTCTATTGCCTGACCAATAGCTGGAATAACGGTATTGCACTTTATTGTAAACTCAGAGCCCTCAATAGGAACTGGACGACGACGACCAGTGGCATCAGGCTCACCTTGTTTCGTCCTCTGATACTCGATACCGACAACTTTGCCATTCTCGGTCAAAATTTGCTTTTGAGTAACACTAACTAGCAAACTTGTTCCTTCCGCCTCTCCATCCTCAACCTCTTCCATTGTGGCGCTCATATCCTGACGCGTACGATAATAAGTAGTATGTACTTTTGCGCCAAGACGCAACGACGTACGAGTACAGTCGAAGGTAGTAAATCCACCACCAATTACGATAACTTCTTTTGTTTCATCGACTGGGACTGGTTTCCCCTCAACCTTTTCAGCAAGGAAAGCGATAGTATTCACAACACCTTCCGCATCTTCCCCAGGTATCTTCATTTTATTGCTAGTCCAGGCACCAATTGCTAAATAAACCGCATCAAAACCTTGTGCAAACAGATCGTCAATAGTAAAGTCTCGACCAAGCTTGACATTTGCCTGGAAGTCTACACCCAATTGCCAGACATGGTCAATTTCTCGGTCCATCAGATCTTTGGGCAAACGGTATTCGGGAATACCATAGCGCAATTGACCACCAGCTTGAGGCTGCATGTCGAAGACTTTTACGTAGTGACCATGCAGTGCCAGATAGAAAGCGTTGGTCAAACCAGCCGGGCCACCACCCACAACGGCCACTTTCTTGCCCGTAGGCGGGTCCTGTAGGTAAGGAAGTGGAGGATCAAGCAGACAAGTCTCAGCTGCATATCCATGCATACGACAGATCGCGATCTCCTCATCAACCAATGCGCGGCGGCAAGCCTTCTGACAGGGCGCGGGACAGGTCAAACCCAGGATGAAGGGAAAGGGCAACACCTCTTTAACCAGGCGTGCAGCCTCTTTCATCGAACCCTGGGCAATCAATTCCAGGTAGCCTGGAATGTCAATGTGAGTGGGGCAGTCTACCTGGCAGGGCGGCTGGCAATACGCGTTATGGTCGGAGAGCATCATCTCCAGGTTAGTACGACGAAGGTGGAACAACTCATCTGAGTTCGTCGAGACGACCATACCCGGCTCAGCTGGCGTGTTGCATGAGGGAAGTGGACGATCCGTCCCTTCGATATGCACCAGGCACATGCGGCAGGCCGAGGTTGGCTCTACTTTTTCGTCATTACACAGATTGGGAATATCATTGATCCCATGATCAATTGCCACACTCAGGATCGTCTGACCCTCGTAGGCCTGCATCACCTTACCATCAATGGTGAGTGTAAAGCTAGGATGACCCGAATCGTTTCGTATAAGTGGTGCCAGGGATTCTGTGAAAGGTTGCAATGAGTGACTCATCAATCGGGACATAGGCTCTGTTCCTCTTTTATTCATAAAGTAGTCATGTACTGCTTGCTCTCTTGTCATACTTACTATACCGACCAGGACCTGGATGGGAAAAGAACAGAGGCTATCAGTTTTTTTATCACATCTCTTGAGAAATTATCACCCTGCTTATAGTTACATCTTTTGCGCTGTAGAAAGGTTTCTCATGAAAATAAGACTTTCTTGCACTTCAGGATGTTCTGGCCCCCAAAATCGTTTACGAATTTGAAGTGCTTGTAAGCCTGGTAATATAGCCTGGCCGTACTGATGCTGCTCTAGATAGAGCATAGCTATAGAATGAAGCGTGTTGGCGACCAAAGGATGATTCATGCCTAATGACTGCTGCTGAACGTGCAGCGTTTGCTGTAGCAGTGTTTCAGCCAGAGTATATTTGCCTTGCAGACTGTAGATGGCACTCAGGGCACGGAGACTTTCTGTCGTATCAGGATGAGAAGGGCTGAAGAGCGTTAAGAAGATATTGATAGATTGTTGTAGTATTTCTTCTGCTTGCGCATATTTGCCCTGCAAGCCATAGATAACTCCCAGGGATTGTAATACTTCGGCAGTTTCAGGATGGAATGTTCCGAAAGCATTTGTTAAAAGCAAGCAGGCTCTGGATAGGGCATCCGTGGCTTGCTCATATCTCTTCATCATGTGATACACAATAGCCAGATGCTTCAAACTTTCAGCGGTTTCAGGATGAGTACTGCCAAAGGTACGCTGGCAGATTGCCAGGGCTTGTGGTAGCAACGCTTCAGCCTGCTCATACTGAGCTTGCAGGCAGTACATTAATCCCAGGCTACGCAAACTTGGAACTGTCTGATAAGCTGTATATGCTCCTGTTTTGCTAAGAAGGGCGGTTGTTTGCTGATGTAAATCTTCAGCTTCTTTATATTGACCGTGCATGCAATATAAAAGCGCGAGCTTACTAAGGCTTCCGATAGTGGAAGGATGAGTATCTCCCAGTGTTTGCTGGCAGATAATGACTGCACGCTGTAGCATGTCTTCAGCTTGTATGTAGAATGGAAGAAGTTATCCTGTCGACTGGTTCTGAAGAGAGAATGCTAGTGTTGTTTGTTATTTCAGCTGGAAGCAAGCCTAATTCAGGTGCGCTTTTCCCAAAGATCGCGCACAATTTGAGGCGGAAGTACGGAGTAGGGGTGGTAACACCGCGTTCCCAACGATTGATTGTAACTACAGTAGTCCCGATACGATCTGCTAATTCTTGTTGAGACCATTGGCGCTGAAGCCGCTCAAGACGTAATTGCTGTTTTGGGCCAGACTTGTTGTGATTTTTCATAGCATCATAGCTCTTTTAGGAAAAACACCTTTACTATAGCATCATATCATATAGCATCATAGAGTGTATGGAAACAATACTGCATTGATGTAAGGCAGCGTGAAAATTCATTAGGGGATTTGAATGCTAAGAACATCTATATGATACTGAGCTCAATGGGAAGACGAGTGTAGTTTAAAAAGGTGGTAGATGAAAGAAAAGAGAGCAAAGCAAATATGCTATATACCTTGCTCTCTTTTTGTATTCAGCAATGACGATAGTATGTAACGATGCGGCCTATTTGTGCTTGTCGCGCCAGCTTACGAGCTTTTCGATGGCGTCGAAGTCCCAGGGAGCGCCCAGGCCCAGGATGAGGTGGGTGATGCCAGCTTTGAGTAACCCATCACGAGTCTCATCGCTATCCTCTTTATTGGTACCGGCAGAGCGTTCGATCTCTTTGGGATCACGCCCCTCTTTGGAGCACCAATCGTTGAGGACTTCCATTTTGTGAGTGATGGTCCCGGCATCGCCGAAGCCGTGCCACATATCGGCGTATTTGGCCGTGATGCGCAGAGTTTTCTTCTCACCACCGCCACCGATCAGAATGGGTACCTTACCGCGAACGGGTTTGGGTACATCCACTTCCCAACGCTGCTTAATGATCGGAAGAGCCTCTTCCAACGCTGCCAGGCGGCTGCCCGCAGTTCCGAAATCATAGCCATATTCTTTGTAGTCACGCTCAAACCAGCCAGCGCCGAGGCCCAGGATGAGGCGGCCACCACTGATATGATCAAGAGTTTTGGCCATATCGGAGAGCAAGGCTGGATTGCGGTAGGTGTTGCAGGTCACCAGACAGCCAATCTGGGCTTTCGTAGTGAGCGTTGCCATTGCGGTCAACATCGTCCAACCCTCGAAATGGTTGCCCTGAGGATCGCCGTAGAGTGGGAAGAAGTGATCCCAGTTCCAAATACTATCGACACCCAGCTCCTCTGCCCGACGAACCGCGTTCGCATAATCCTGGTAGCTGGTGTGCTGTGGATGAAGTTGTACACCAACGCGTATTGGATGGTTTCCTGTTGTTTGTGTCACGAAATATCAGCTCTTTCTTATTGCTTGACGGCAATGCTAAGAAATTACTTGTCGCTCTTTTGGAACGTTCTAACAACCGTCCAAAGTTTCTAACACTGGAGGCCCCCAATTTATTCTCCTCAGAGTATTCGCTTTTCGTTCAACCCACGAATATAATGGAGAGTCTAAGCTTTGTGAAAGGAACAAATGTGTTATGCAACTGAAAGCGATGATTGGCAACAATCCAGTGCGTTGGGGAATTATCAGTACAGCTAACATTGGCGTAAAAGCCGTCGCCCCCGCGATACAAGCGTCTGCGAATGGAAAGCTGGTCGCCGTGGGGAGCCGGGATGAGCGGCGTGCGGCTGAATTATATACATTCGCACCCAGCGTGCGCATCTATGGAGATTATGAGAGCATTATCAACGACCCAGATATTGAGGCAGTCTATATTCCCCTCCCCAATAGTTTGCACGCGGAGTGGGCGCTCAAAGCACTACAGGCCGGGAAGCATGTGTTGTGCGAGAAGCCATTAGCCATCACGCGGGAAGAGGGTGCTTTAATGGTCGATGCAGCACGTACGAATACTGTTCTGCTTATGGAAGCGTTTATGTACCGTTTCCATCCACAGATAGTCTGGGCATTAGACCAGATCAATAAAGGATTGATCGGACCTATACGATTAGTGCGTGCGTCGTTCTCATTCGATATCCGGGGGCGCAACGAAAACATTCGTTTACAGCCGGAGCTGGCAGGGGGCTCGTTAATGGATGTGGGCTGCTATCCGGTAAATCTCTGTCGGGCGGTGTTCGGCCGACCTCCATCCGCAGTTGCCGCACGTGTCCATGTGACAGGTCCTACGAGTGTAGATCTGGCGACGAATGCTGTACTGGATTATGGTGAGGGCTGCTTTGGTCTATTCGATTCTGGCTTCGAACTGCCATCGCGCCAGGGAGCAGAAATCGTGGGTGAAGCAGGGATAATCACCTTACCCGTACCCTTTACTCCAGGCAAGCATGATATGACCGCCTTTGTCACAAGAAATGGTACCAACTGGAGGTTGAGCATTTCGCTGCGTGCATTCGTTCTGGTCAGGACCCTATGTTAAGTTTGAGCGAGACGCTGGAGAACCTGGCGACGATAGAGGGTATCTATGAGGCGGCTGGACATGACTGGCCCATTCTGTAGCTTGCAGTATCCTAAAAATGGATTGTGAAAGAGAAACAAGGCAAGACGTTATAAAAGTCGGCCCGAGAGCCAGAAGGTTCCATTGACTATCCCATCCTGGACCACCTGGCCCTGTACGATTTGTGGATCGGCAACCACATCCACCACGCCACCCGTGGTACGTACGCGTGCCCAATAAAACTTCTGTCTGGTAACAGGATTGGTGAGGCGCGCCGTTTCCAGGACGCGACCGTTAAAAATGATTTCGGCGAGTGGGGGCTCTTTGATCTTCCCTTCCGGTGTAAATAGTCCGCTGGAAATAAGGGACTCGGGAGCGAATTTTATATCTTCGTGCTGCGAAGCCATATATGTTTCTTCATTGGCAAAGCCAGTCAGGTGATGGGCAAAGGCTGCTAGCTGTACATCAGTAGTGCAGGGAAGTAAGACTGCATGGTAGGTATCATAATCAGGGAGGTCAAAGACAAAAGGGAACTTGCCTGATTCAGGATCATCTGTTATAGGATCGGCCCATGCATAAAAGGCACCGTCCAGAATAGTCTGTTCTTGCCGTGACACATGTTTCATCAATCCCACTGGCATACTTGTCTGGCCGCGAAAATGTGGCTTCATGCCAAGGATACGCTTGTGAAGATTGGTCTGAACCCATAATTCGATGCCATTGCCTACTTCCCAGAGCGTATAAGATCCATTAGGTGTCTCTATTTTTCTACCAAACTCAGATGCCTGGTAGACATAGTGTCTGAAATCTTGTTCAGTTGTCACCGGAAAGCCGAGCGCCGTCATATGGCTAGGCATCGATATTTTCCCCTGGCTATCGCTGGCATAATCTGTAACTCTATAGTGTTGATAGACTAGCTTACGGAGAAGGCCTCTGTCAATATCTACAAAAGAGGGAAAGAAGCTTTTTTATCGAAACTAAGGAAAAATTCCGCTCATCATGTATTAGAGAGTGTTTGATTCCCGTCGTCTCCGCCTTCCTGCTCGCTGACGTGTCGCGGCTTCGCCGCTCTTTATGATTCTTAAGAAACTTTTTACATTTTTTGCACTTTTCTATTTTTTACG
>CAXTXB010000169.1:0-10111 GCA_964247965.1 uncultured Dictyobacter sp.
GGCCTGTCGGTGTGATTTTGACGGAAAAGTACGATGTACCATATAACTGAAGATGAAGGAGTGTGTAAACTAGCTCTACAGGCCCTTGTACAGAGAGTGAAGACCATTGGTCTGTTGTGAAAGACAACCCGGTAATGTGGGATGTTCTTCAGAGAATACGCCTTTTTTCAAGGAAGAAAAACTCGCTTTTGAGCATAAGAACGTAGAGAAAGAGCAAACTCAGCCTCAGTTATATGGTATGTCGTACTTTTCCGTCAAAATCACACCGACAGGCCATCATACGACAAGGTGTCATTCTTCAATCACCTTTTTGGCTGACACAATGCCCATGAGCATTCTGCCAGTCATTTTGTCCTCTCCTCTGAACCACATCAGAAGGACAATTTCCTTAGCGTGGTTTTTCGTTCCGTTAATACTCGAGGGCCTTATTACTTCTTGTTCCCTTGCTGGTCCGCTGGTTTATATCCTCTGCGTCGGGTCTCTCGTGGCCCTGGAATGCTTGCAGGAAGATGATCTCCAGGGCTATATTTTCGCTTCTGCTCCTGAATATCTTCATCATTCATATGCATATAAAGCTTCACCGTCGCCATATCCTCGTGCCCCAGCAGTTCTTGAAGACTGAATGGGTCTTTGCCCAACTTGAGGTAGCGAATGGCAAACGTGTGACGGAAGATGTGTGGACTAATCCGCTTGTCGGTGATCCCCGCTCGTGTCTTCAGGCGTACAAACAAGAGAGTCACACCGTTTTTGGTGAGCGGTTTACGGGTTTCGGCCAGGAATACATGATCTTCCCCAAGGCTGCCCCAGTCTTCCAATTCTCGCTCGTCAGGCCGGTGCCGATCCAGGTAGTGGAGCAGATTGCGCAAGCAATTTTGCCCAAGGGCAATCCGTCGTTCTTTTGATCCCTTTCCCTTCACGGTAATCAGACCATGCTTGCGATCAAAATCTCCCAGGCGCAGATTGATCAACTCTGAGAGACGAATACCGCTGTCGTAGAAGAGCCAGAGAATAGCCCGATTACGCACTGCAGCCCGTTCGGCAAATTGCCCGTCCTCGTTGGGAGGAGCGCAGGCCAGCAGCAGCCGTTCAAACTCCTCGTCACTAATGGTTTTGATCAATGGCTTACCCACCTTTGGAAAAGCCACACGCTCAAAGGGATTGGTTCCAATGGTTCCCTGACGGACCAGCCAATGAAAGAACGCACGGGCTGAGCGTGCATAGGTCTGGACTGTTCGCTCGCTCCGCATTTTTCCACGCGCGCCCGGCGTTTTGCGCAGGTAGGTAAACCAGGCAGTGATATCAGGAGCATCAATCTCGCCGACGAGCGTGATCTCTCGTCCGTTTTCGAGGTACTTCTGCAGCAGCCCGAGTGCTGTTCGATGCCACTCCAGCGTTTTGTCACTATGATTGCCCCCAATATGATCATCGAGGTAATCACCAATGGCTCGCTCCACAGTCATTTTCGCTCGCCTTCGAGCCTGCAACGCCTGAGGTTTCGTCTCCTCCTCTCGTTCCTCTTGATCGTGTATTGTTTTTTGCTGGTGTCGTACGTGTGCTTCTTGATCGAGTCTCTCTCTTTGTGCTTTGGCACGAGCCTGCGTGACCTTTGCCACACGATGGCGGCGCTCAGTAGGTCGAGCCGACTCCGGAGAAGCATCATGTGAGATAGACAGCGGATGTGTTTCGTGTAAACTCATCAGTTTCTTGCCTCCTTCAAACACAGCAGTGCTGTACTAGTGAGTGGTCTGCTTCAATGGTACCTGTGCATAAGGGGGAGCAGAGAGGCAGGAGAGGGGTAAGGAGGGGTAGGGCAGGGTGGCAGAGCCTGGAAAGGCAGGCTCTCATACTGGTGAGCAGGCAGACTGTCGTCTGTCATGAGGCAGGCTCTTCTTCTCAATTGAGGCAGGTTGCCTGCACACTATGACAGGATGTCACATCTCAAATTCCTTGTGACATATCGTTCTGGGGGCAGACTGTTTCCCAAAAAACGCCTTATGACAGACTTTTTTTGGACAGGATGTTCACCTCCTGGTAGCAGGGTGTCCCCCAAAAACACGGCAGGCTGTCGTTGACCAGTTTTTCCCAGAAAAAAATCGTTCCCCTCGGACTGCTTTCCTGCCTGCTTCTCGTGAAGCGGCTTCTGATCAGCCTTGAGGGGAACGATCGACAACAAAAAGCGGGAGACCGGGCTCGAACCGGCGACAGCCTGCTTGGAAGGCAGGAACTCTACCACTGAGTTACTCCCGCGTAGTCGGGGTGCGCGGACTCGAACCGCGGACCTCCTGCTCCCAAAGCAGGCGCGCTACCAACTGCGCCACACCCCGTTTACATCGCGTACTATATCATGCTGCCGGGCTCTTGTCAAGCCTTTCTCCAGCAGGCATTTTTCTCATCTTCTCCTTTTTTCTTGATCTCCTCCTACTTTCTTATTTCTCTACTTCGGACCACTCTTACGTCGGTAGCGCATTTTCAGCTTGAACAGGTTCCATCGCGTTTTGATCATATTAAAGGGTCCACGACGTAATGGAGTTATTGTGATATTGCCGTAGTGTGAAGGTTGCGCGTGTCGCGGCTGAAACAGCACCTGGGAACACGCGACCATGATCAGGCAGATCAAACTGATAATAGCCAGGACAAGAGTCAAAATATTTGCTCCAGCCAGGTACGAGTATCCACCTGCTACGAGTGCCGCTGCAATCCCTCCAAAGAGAAATTGCTCCGACGTTGAAAAACTCCTGCTAAGGGGACGTGGTTGTTGTGTACGCATGCGCGGACTTGGCCTCCGGCGAAATTGTTCGCCAAATTTTTGTCCTAAACCTGGCTTTGGCTCCGTTTGCTCCAGGTTCCTTAGGATTTCTTCAATCTCACGTTCGTATCTGTTTGGCATCGCTGCTTGCTTCCTTGAACTCGTCCAAGACGCTCTTGCTTGTAATGATACCAACTTTTGAGCGCAGAGACAAGTACTTTACGACATAATTTTAAGCAGTAGGAGGATGATTTTGTGAATTATCTTCCGATTCCCCTAAAATAGCACGGACACACTCTACCAATACCAGTGGATGGAATGGTTTTGTGATATGTTTCGCCACTCCCAGGTCGTCACTAATACGTTTATAGATATCTTCGACATGTGCTGTGATTATCATCACAGGAATAGACCTGGTCGCGAGGTTGCTCCGGAGATTGCGACAAATCTGATACCCATCCTCTCCTGGCATCATGACATCTAAAATGATCAAATCGGGTAGCTGTACAGCAAGTCTTTGATAAAGTTGCTTCCCATTCGCAACTTTCTCGACTAAAAAGCCATGGTACTCCAATACAAATGCAACAATTTCTCGGATTCCCTCTTCGTCATCTACAATCAGTATCCTCTGTGTCATCCACTGCTCCTGATCCCTCCACTACCTTCTACCTTTATGATAATTCCTGGCCTCGATCTTGTCCAGTGAGCAGCTTTTCGTCTCTCTAGATTGATCAGAAGCTTTTCTTGTTTAGCTTCGAGCACTTCCTGCATGAAATAGTAGACAAAGTGTTGACTGACCGCCTGTCCTCTGTTATCATATCTCTCAGAGAATGTGATGACAACAATTTAGTAGTAAAGAAGTGGAAAGACATGGTCACCCCCCCTTCCTGGTCAAATGTCTTACAGAGAATTATTAAGTCTACAGCTGAACGTCAACGCCTATCCACGGCGCTTGGTGTGACGAGCATGACTCTCTCACGCTGGGCAAGTGGAGAGTCTAAGCCGCAACGACCACATTTAATACATCTCCTTCAAGTCGTTCATCCCCATCAGCGTCAGGAGCTCCTTGATGCACTTGAAGAGCAGTACGTCGACATTCATAGCTGGCTTACAGGAGATACTTCAGAACACATCCCTTCCGAGTTCTTTGCACAAGTGTTAAGTATACGTACGACAACAACCGAAAGTCTACGCTTCTGGCGCATTAGCGAGGTTGTCCTTAAACAAGCTCTCGCCCAACTTGACCCCAATCGCCTTGGCATGGCGGTGAAACTGGTACAATGCATGCGACCAGGAGCCGATGGCAAAGTTCGTAGCCTGCGCGAACGTTCAGGCAGAGGCACACCGCCGTGGCCGGCTGACCTCGAATACGATGTGCTTTTTCTTGGTCTGGAGTCTTTATCCGGCTACGCTGTCGAGGTTCGACATATTGTGAGCGACGACGATTTGCGCCAGAGCAAGACTTTCCCATCGGTAAAAGATAATCATGAGGTGAGTGCCGCTGCACATCCTATTCGTTTTGAAGGACACATCGCCGGCTGCCTGCTGGCCTCAAGCACTCAATCTGGTTATTTCTCGCCACAGCGGCTCAACTTACTCGCTATCTTTAGCGACCTTATTGCTTTAGCCTTTGACAAAGAGGATTTTTATCCTTCTCATATGATTGAGCTGCGTGTTATGCCCAAGCCCAGCTTACAGCGCCCTATCCTGGCAGATTTCCGTCACCGCGTCACTACACGTTTTCAACAGACTATGTATCAGCAGAAACAGTTGAGCAACGCGGAAATAGAATTGCAAACGTGGCAAGAGCTCGAAGCCGAGCTGTTGGCGTATCATGTTGAGCAACACGATATCTATCATAAGTAAAGAAAGTATGTTTTTGTTCCTCACTCAATACTATGCTTACGCATGAGGTAGCGCAGTTGATCTACTTTCGTAAAACCAAGCAATTCCGCTGCCCGTGTTTTGTTGTGTTGTGCTGTCTCTAAGGACCAGCTAATTAAATGCTGCTCAAAGCGCGCACTTACATCTTCAAAACAGAGTGGTCCCCTGGGTCGAGCATTTAGCCATTGCTCCCAAGGATCGCGTGGTGATAGTTCGCGCTGTCCTCCCGCACCAACGATTTCATAAGGTAGATGCGCAGGCAGGATCTCGTCGCTACTACTCAAAATCATTGCACGCTCGATGACATTTTTTAACTCGCGAATGTTACCCGGCCAGTGGTAAGCGAGCAATAGGCGCTGCGCTTCTGGAGCGACATGGCGTACATTACGCCCCATTAGCTTGTTAAAATCATCGATGAAACGCGAGGCAAAGAGCAAGATATCGCCAGGGCGTTCGCGTAAGGGAGGCAGGATGATTTTAAGGACAGCAAAGCGAAAATACAGGTCAGCTCGAAACGAACCGTCTATCTTTGCTTGCTCAAGATCACGATTTGTAGCAGCCAATATGCGTATATTGATTTTGACCTCTTTGCTGCCACCTAGGCGAAAAAAAGAGCGCATCTCAAGCACACGGAGCAGCTTTGCCTGCATATCAATTGGCATTTCTCCCACTTCATCTAAAAATAGTGTACCGCCTTCGGCCAATTCGAGAAGCCCTCGTTTTTGCTTTTTGGCATCAGTAAATGCATATTGTTCATAGCCAAAGAGCTCGCTCTCTAAAATAGTGTTGGCGATGGCCGCACAGTTAAGTGCTTGAAAAGGTCCAGCCGCACGATGACTTTGCTCATGGATAGCTCGCGCTACAACCTCTTTTCCTGTGCCGCTCTCACCCATAATCAGAACAGAGGCATCGCTGGGGGCTACACGAGCAACCAGGTCAAATACTTCACGCATACGCTCACTCTGGCCAACGATATAGCTAAAGTGATAGTTGTCCCTACGCTCGTTACGCAGTTGGCGCAATTCGCGCGACATGGCACTGGTTTCTAATGCACGTTGCACTACCAGCAACAATTCTTCCAGGTCAAAACCTTTAAGGAGATAATCGGCCGCACCTAATTTCATGGCGGCGACTGCTGTTTGTACATTACCGTGTGCCGTTAGTATGACCACTGGCAGGTCCTGTTCCGTTGCGCGGATGCGCTCCAGAGTCTCCAGACCACTTAGTTTGGGGAGACGTAGATCAAGGAGTACCAGGTCGATGGTGTTCTTTTGCAACTCTACAAGACCAGCCTCGCCATCCACAGCTGTAAAAATATCGTATCCATGCCGCTTCAGAAAACGTGCAAACTGATGTGGTAAATATGGCTCATCGTCAATAATAAGAATAGCCAGGCTCATCGCTTCTTCCTCTTCATATCCACTCTTTCTTTGGGAACCCTTTTAATTCTCTACTACATCTTTTTCCTGCATATCATCTTGCATAGTTTCATCGGTGACGAAAGGTAGCCGCACTGCCATCGTCGTCCCATATCCAAACTGGCTTTCGACACGCAGATATCCTCCGTGATCTTCCACCAGCCGCCTTGTTATCGCCAGCCCTAGCCCGATACCATGCGCCTTTGTCGTGTAGAATGGCTGAAAGACGTGTTCAAGTTGATCATTTGTGATTCCAATCCCGGTATCGCGTATGATTATCTCTAGCCAATGCTCGACGCGTGATTCTTTCTGACTGGCATGCCTATCAATCAACCAGGCATAAGCACTGGCCGCAGTTCCAGGCGAGCCTGAAGGTCGTTGAGTTGGTGGGCATTCTGTGCCTGCGGTATCATAAATGGCCTGTTCGGCAGAGATGCGTTGGGATACAACGGTCAATATCCCTCCATCTGGCATGGCTTGCATGGCATTTAAGCAGAGATTCAATAGTACCTGTTCAATTTGATCTATATCTAGCCAGATCGGTACTACGTTCTCGTAGACTCGATGCACCTCTACGTTTACTTCGCTACATTGATGCTCAATGATAGCAAGGACGTGATCAATCAAGTCTTGAATGATGCAGCGCGCACGATGAAGTCGGCGTGGCTTGGCGAAAAGAAGCAGTTCGTGCACTATTGTATCTAAGCGCTCGACTTCTTTAAGAATCACAGCAACAGACTCTTCCGCCCCATCACTACGTATGCCTGTTACTTCACCGTTCGTTTCACCTGAGTACTCTGAAGGGTTCTCATTCTGTACCAGGTCGTCTCGCAGTAGTTGTATTGATGTTTTTATTGAAGCCAGGGGATTACGTACTTCATGCGCAACGTTAGCCGCCATCTCGCCTAATGATGCCAAACGATCAAGGCGGCGCTTTTCTTCCTCTAACGTATGCATCAAGGTCATATCAGTAAATGCAATGAGCATGCCTACTTGCTTGTTGCTATCGTTGTAAAGCGGCCGTACATCAAGTGCGAGTACGAGCTCGCGATCATGACGGTCAAGGATGATAACCGTCTGATGCTGGGCCTCTCCTGTATGCATAGCAGCAAAAAAAGCTTTCTGTGCGGGAGACGCGGCGTTGGGATATGAGGCACCGTATCCGGCTATTGACAATAGATCCAGATCTAGATATTTACGTAGAGGTTGACCAAGTACCTCATAATGATGGTAACCAAGTATAACCTCAGCAGCACGATTGAAGGTGTGAATACAATCGTTTTGATCTGTTGTGATCAGGCCACTGGGGACGCTTTCCAGAATCAGTGCGTTCATTCGCTGGTCATCT
Organism: uncultured Dictyobacter sp.; assembly: GCA_964247965.1. Classification (GTDB taxonomy): domain Bacteria; phylum Chloroflexota; class Ktedonobacteria; order Ktedonobacterales; family Ktedonobacteraceae; genus Dictyobacter. The sequence goes on from CAXTXB010000169.1 coordinate 7,397, forward strand.
AGCACCTGGCGCAACAATGCACGAGCTTCGTTTCGAGCTTTCACAACCTCTTCCACCAGGCGCATGTTCTCTAACACTGCGCTGGCCTGGCTGGCAAGCACACGCAACAAAGCAAGCTCCGCCGACCCTATTTTCCATGGTCGGTAATAGGCTCCGACAATGCAGCCTAGTATCATTGGCACCTGCGCGGCCTCTTGCGCCATGTTTAAAGTTCCACGCGAGCCGCTCTGTTTATTCATCGTGCGCCCACTCAAGAGTGGAAGGGCAAAAAATGTCTTGACGCTGTCTGGCAGGAGTCCAAAATAGTCGTTGGCATCGGTATCGTGCCCATCACCCAGACGTTCTACAAGAAGAGGCTGGAGGGTGCGACGCTCCTGAAAGCGTTGCAGTAAGAGCTCACGGAGACGCGGTTGTATCCATGTAGTGGCATCTTCTGGAGCAGATAGTGCAAGCAAGTCGCAAAGATCTACAGCAGCGATTTCCTTCGTGCGCTGAAGTACAATTGCACGCAGGCGCTCTATCTCATAGATGCCACTGTTCATCTGGCTACTCATACTATTGAGAAGTGAGAGTTCACGAATGCGCCCATGATCATGTTCAAGCAGGCGGGTATTTTCTAATAAAAGGGCTACGACGCCTGCAATGGCCATCATCTGCCTGGTGGTATTTCCACTCCAATATCTTGGATACTCTGCCTTGTTCTCATCTCGGCCTCGTATGGCTACAAGCACACCTGTACAGTGTTGTCGATATATTAAAGGCAAGGCGAGCAGCGTTGGGGAGTGTGCAGGTTGCGAAATTGCGCGTCGTTCACGCCACGCTTTTGCTTCAGGCAACTCACTATGTATGTAGATCGGGTTGATATGGGCGACGGCAAGCATTGCTGAAGACCAACCAGGGATATCATCGAAAGAGCCTGAAGCTAGTTGAAGAGCTTCGTCTACTCGTACATAAATGAGTATACAACGACACTTTAGTATACTTGCCAAACGTCTCGGTAGACTATCGCGCAAAATGCGATAGTCGGTAATTGTGCCGAAATCATCCAACAGCGTGTTTAACACTGCGGACACATCTACTTGCTCATTATATAATTCCACTTCCATCGGCATTCTTATCCCCTCTTCCACACCATAGACACTTACTATTGAGATTGTTTGATAGACGTTTTTAGAAAAAGTTTACTGTACTATACCAGATAGAGCCTGTTTTTGCACATGAATTCCTTGTTTCATGAATATACTGTCATATTACACCGTTCGCTCTGTTCTGCCTATAGACTATAGGAAGGGGAAATGCTGTAGAAGTTCTATACTTTTTATAGACTTCTGACCTATCTTAAACACTACGAAGGATACATTAGAGACGAAACGTAATGGCTTGCTCCTCCCGTACATCAGGATGTAGCCGACTATGCGCAGGCGTGGTACGCGCGACCTCTCGCCCTTCTTTAAAAACATGAAGTCGTGCAGGGAGGAGCCGTAGCGCTTCAAAAGCTGTAGGCGCATCCAGGATGAGAAAGTTCGCGGATTTCCCTTCCACAATGCCGTAGCGGTCCTGGATACGTAGAACTTTTGCGGCATTTGTGGTAATGACATCAAGCATAGCTTCAATCTCTTCGTAACCGCTCATCTGACAGAGAAAAAGTGCAAGCTGAGCGGCCGCAAGCATATCTCCCCTCCCGAGTGGGAACCAGGGGTCCATAATTGAGTCGTGACCTAGCGCCACATTCACGCCTGCCGCCAGTAGTTCTTTAACCCTTGTAATACCTCTGCGCTTAGGATAGCTGTCAAAGCGACCCTGTAATACGATGTTATCAAATGGATTTGCGACCACATTGACCTGGGCACGGGCCAGCAGGCCGATGAGCTTGAAGGCGTAGGCGTTGTCATATGAGTGCATGGCAGTACAGTGGCTCGCGGTAACGCGTCCTTGCCAGCTCTGCTCTAAGGTGTCTGCAGCCATCACCTCTGTGAAACGCGACAAGGGATCGTCGGTCTCATCACAGTGGCAATCAATATCACGATTGAACTCTTTGGCCAGGGCGAAGGCATAGTGTACGTCCTCGACACCCATATCCCGTGTCCATTCGTAGTGAGGAATTCCACCAACCACATCACATCCCAGTTCTATAGCTTTACGCATCAACTCGCGACCACCCGGAAAAGATAAGATACCGTCCTGGGGAAAAGCCACGAGTTGAAGCTCACAGATGTCACGTACCTCTTCGCGTACTTCGAGAAGCGCGCGTAGAGCCGTGAGATTGGGATCGCAGACATCGACATGGCTGCGAATGTAGAGTGTCCCCTGCGCAACCTCCCACTTGATCTCTTCCAGTGCGCGGCGCTTGACATCTTCATGGGTTAAAGTCGGCTTGCACTCGCTCCAGATTTGAATGCCTTCTAATAGTGTTCCGCTTGTATTATACCGGGGCTGCCCCACTGTTAAAACGGCATCGAGATGGACATGCGCGTCAATAAAAGGAGGCACAACGAGTCGACCAGCCGCGTCAATCTCGCGCTCCGCCGTCGCAGTTGAAAGGTTCTCCTCAAATCTGCCAAAAAAACCATCTTTTATAGCTATGTCAACCAATCCCTGTTGATGATAGATATGGGCGTTACGGATGATAAGATCATAGTCCATAATAATTATCCCTTCTCTTTTCTAGTTACTTCATTCAACTCTCTTCTCTCTTATTTTAAGAATGTGCTTGCT
>CAXTXB010000170.1:0-1114 GCA_964247965.1 uncultured Dictyobacter sp.
GGAGAGGCAACAGCATAAGCTCCTTTTGCCACTCGGCGGCCGGCCGGTGGTGGCACACGTGGTCGAAGCAGCCCTCGCTTCGCGAGCACGACCAATTCTAGTGGTGCTGGGGCACCAGGCTGAGCAAGTGCGCGCTGTACTCGCTACATATAGTAGCGAGAAGAAGCTTCTTCTCGCTGAGAATTCCGATTATAAGCAGGGGATGAGTACGTCGTTGCAGGTGGGGCTACAGGCAATGCAAGGATTAGGTTGTGCGGAGACGATCAATGGTGCGATTGTTTTGCTGGGTGATCAGCCGTTGATTACAGCTCGTGTTATCGATATGCTTATAACAGCTAAAGAAGAAATGGCAAAGCAGATTGTTGCTCCGCTCTACAATGGGAAGCGCGGCAACCCGGTCATCTTCGATGCAGACCTCTTTCCCGAGCTGATGGAGGTCATAGGCGACGAGGGAGGGCGTAGCGTGGTTGAGCGACACCGCCAGGACATGGCAACCATCGAAGTAGGAGATCCAGCAGCCAATAGCGATGTAGACACATGGTCCGCTTACCAACAAGTTGTGGCTGAATGGCAGATGCAGCAGGAGAGGCAAGGGAAATAAAGATGGAAACGGCGGATATGCGGAAGAAGCAAGCTGCATTCTGGCTTGAATATAGTCTGCAGTTGTCAAATTCAATTCGCTACATCGAAGCGTTACAGGCGGCTGAAAGAGCAGTTACGTTGGATGATACAAACGCAGAAGCCTGGTATGCAAAAGGCACATGCCTTGCTATGATGGCACGTCACGAGGAGGCATTGACGGACTTTGAACGTGCGCTTACACTTGATGCTAACTATGTTCAGGCATGGGATGGCAAGGCATGGGTGCTGGGTATTCTTGGGCAAAGAGAGCCAGCACTGCAAGCAATAGATCGGGCGTTAGCACTCAATCCAGATTATTTCGAGGCCCAGAAACGTAGGAAGCGCTTATTGCAATCCTCTTAGAAAGTATTTGATCCCCATCGTCTCCGCCTTCCTGCGCACTGCAAATTCGCAGCTTTGCTACTCTTTACGAATTTTAATAACGTTTTTGCATTTTTTATATTTATTACATTTTTTAGCGATGAGCAAAAAT
>CAXTXB010000170.1:1124-10098 GCA_964247965.1 uncultured Dictyobacter sp.
TCTACCATTTTTGCGCATCTCTAAAAAATTTTATAAATATAAAAAATGCAAAAACGTTATTAAAATTCGTAAAGAGTAGCAAAGAAGTAAAAAAGTGAATCGAGCAGATTAGCCTCAAAAGGTTTTTGCTACATGCGGGCTATCTATAGCCTTGGGATGCGAGGCAGGCATCTGCTGCTGGATACGCCTCGTGTCATTAAGTATAAGCAAGCTAATTGCATAACACCCCAGGGCGATACCAAGGAGATAGCCAGATAGAGTATCAGTGATAAAGTGTACCCCAATCCAGAACTGCATGAAACCACCCAGAAATGATCCCAGAAAGAACACAGGAACCAAAATGGCGCGCACCACACGGCTACGTATTAGCCGCCAGCAGAGCCAGCACTCGATAATACCTAGAAAGCTCCAACGTACGGCGTGACCGCCCGGAAAACTCCTCTCAGTCTCACCCGGCTTGAAGACGAAAGGCATCTGCGAAACATCGTGCGCCCAGCTCACCTGTACGCGAGGAGGATCAGGAATCTTTGACCATTGCGCAGTCGCGGCTGCCAACTGGTAAGAGAGAGGTTTATCAGTTAGTTGTGGACATTCCAGCACAGTCATGCCAGAGCGTAGGGTAGCGGGCAAAGGCAGACTCAGCGCTTTCTTCCCGGCAAGCTCAACACCCACGCCGACCAGTAACAACAAAATCAGGAAAAGTACAACGCGACGGCGGAAGCCAGCCAGGACGCATATGCCACCAAGCATACTTGCAATGACCAGGCTGACTGGAACTTCACCCAGATTTCTCCATTCAAAAAACATACAATCCACACGCGTAATCGGGCGCAGTAAGAGCGAGCGTGCAATCTCCAACGTCTGGATATTCAGTACTTTCATTGCATATAAAGCTGTATATCCTAGAAAGAGTAGGCTGAAAACTATACCTGCAATAAACCATGTATTGAAAGAACGAGGCATTTTCTGTATTTTTAGCATAAATCCCCCCCGGCTAAAGCCACTTGCAACAAGAAGCCAGATATTTATAACAAATTTTTCAAAGTTTACATTGAGCTCATTGGAATGAGATTAAAATGTTGCTCATTCAGTCAGCATAATAGAGAGTGCAGCCGATCTGATACTATCTAGTTTTGTAGCCGGAGATAGAACAGAGGCTATGCTCAGAAGGTTTGAGGTTGTGAGAGGGATTGTAACGATCTTACAAAGAAATAGCAAGGAAATAGCTATTTGGGTTATGCGGACCGTTTGAAAATGATGAACATTGTATACTACCTGCTCTTTTTACGGCTGGAAGCAGTAAAAAGAGCAGGTAGTATACAATGTTCATCATTTTCAAACGGTCCGCATAACCCATTATCATATACATCGATACATAAACATATAGTGAGCATAGGGTGGTACGACATTTTATTGGTGATCCATCTCCTGCCCAACACGTACCTCATCCTTAGTCTGCTGCTGCTCTATCGCGTTCTCAACGGGCCGGGGAGTTAGCGTAACATTCTTTTTGCGTAGGGATGGAACGCGAGGAAGCGTATCATCAACGGAACGATGAGCAATAGATGAACCCCTTAGCTGCAGCGATGTTGGAATTGTCGGACGACGTATAGCCCACGACGCACGCTTGCGGTTCATAATCTGATCCGCCGTCTCACCACGCGCAGAGCGATAAAGGCTTGCAATAACGACCCATGCAGCGGCTACAAGAGGTGTAGCGACCAGTGCTCCTACGGCTCCACCAAAAGGTCCAAAGGCCGAGCCAAAAAGCTTGGCAAAGACCAGCAAGGCCATGATTGAGGCCACTGGATGCAGGCCAACGGCGTGCCCAACGATACGTGGTCCAAGCACATTGCTCTCAAGCGCCTGAATAAGCACAAAGCAGCCAATGACTATCAGGGTACGTGGAAACGGGTATGGCAGGAGCAATGATGCTAAAATGGGTGCAACAGAGGCCAGACCAGGTCCGATCATTGGAATAGTTTCAAAGAGAAAGCCAAGCACGCCAAAGATCAACGCAAATTCCGGCAGGCCAGTAATAACACAGACAACCGCCACCATCACGCCCACAATAAATGCGAGGATGAGCTGCCCACGAATGTAATTCCCAACCACGCGGTTGAGTGCGTCTTCAAACAGCAGTGCATGCTTCATGCCACGTTGTGGAACGACGCTGAGAATGTTACTACGAATACGTTTACCATCTAACGTCAGATAGAAGCTGAGAACGGCGACAATAAGAAAATCCAGAAAGGTATTCGTCACTAAAAAGACTGTACTCACTGCATTATATGCCGCAGCTTGAGCGAACGCGGACAATTGACTCTGAATTTGACCCGTCACAGTTGTGATACTCGCTTCGGGAATGCCGGCTTGCTTCTGTAGAAATTCTAAGAAATTCCCATAGTTTAATGGAATATTAGCAGCAAACAAAGAGATGGTAGAAGTGAATCCAGCCACCTGATTGGCCAGCGAGAAGATAATGATATAGACAAAGGCACCAATAAAGGCTAGCACGACAACATAGGCTAGAATAGTTGCCAGGAGCCGTGGAGCCTTGCCCTGTTTCTCCAGATAATTGACGACTGGTGTAATTAAAAACGCAACCGCAGTTGCAAGTAGAAGCAACAACACAGCCTCAATAAACTGGTTGAGCAAAATCCAGGCCGCCCATAAAACGATACCGATGCAGATAACACAGATAAGAATATCTCGCCTTCTCTGCCAGTTTACCTGATCCATGACCTTGTCCTTTAAGTATTGATAAAATCAACTATGATTTTTGTGTATAATTCAAAACAAGTTAAGATTATTCTCTCTATTATATACGAACGATCTAGCTCTTAAGATTGCTAAAAGCGAGTACAAGAACGCGGCGACAAGATCATGTCAACTGATCAATTAGTATACCGAACTATCTGAATCAGAGGGCCAGGGGACGACTTCTAAAAATGGACTCAGGATAAATGTGTCTGCACTAAGTGTATCACCTGGGCAATGATATTTTGATGCACTTCCTGCAGCGATTGTGCTGCGTTGATAATTTTAATGCGCCCCGGGTAGGCGTGGGCGAGTGTGAGGAAGGCCTGACGTAAGCGCAAATGAAATTGTTCGTCCGCACGATCGAAGCGCGATTGCTGCTCGCGTTGACCACGCTGATCGTTCTCAACGCTTGTACGCGCATGCACCTGGTCAGGCTCTAGGTCCAGGAAGAAGGTCAGGTCAGGCACATACCCCTGCGTTGCCAGCAGTGAGAGATGCTCGACAAGCTCAGTACCCACACCCTGTGCAGCTCCCTGATAGGCGATACTAGAATCGAAACAGCGATCGGTGACAACGAGCGTACCAGCCTCAAGAGCTGGCAATACAAGCGTTGCAAAATGCTGCGCACGGTCGGCCTGAAACAAAAATGCCTCGGCTAATGGAGTAATCGTTAGTTCGGGATGGTGAAAGAGCAGGCGGCGAATCTCGCCGCCAAGTGGCGTTCCACCAGGCTCACGCGTACGCACATAGACAATCTTCTGTTCATCCAACCAGCGACCAAGCATGTCCATCTGTGTGGTCTTGCCCGCGCCATCTAAGCCCTCAAATGAAATCAAGTATCCCCTTGCCATCTTTAGTCATCCTGTTTATTTTTTCTGTCAGAGGGTGTTTAATCAAAGCTTTCTCTTCACACTCTACTACGGTCGGTGCGATAAACCTCATAGTCCCAGTCAAAGTAAGGCTTGGGCAGCATATCCTGCGGCGTCCACTGCTGATCCTTCTTGCCATACTTTCCATGATACTCTTTAAGTGTCTCTCCAACGTATTCGAAGGTCAACTGGCAAATGCGGAAACCGACGGGCACATAGATGGTTGTCTGGGTGTGGTTACTTATCTCCATGGTCCAGCGGCTAATATAACCCACATCCCCAACGCCAGCGCAACGGCAGACAGAGAGGCCCGAACGGGCAACAGTGCTGCGTGAGTACATTTTCGCAAGGAAGCCGTTGTGGCCTCCAATAATTTCCTGTGTATGCGCCAGGATGGTTGTACCTGGGCGGATCGCGATTTTCCCATCCAAAGATTTACGCGGCTCACCCCAATAGTGGCGGATCTCCTCTGGAATATCCAGGTGCATTACTCCAACGTTCGCATCCCCCTGGAAATACCATTCACCCAGGCGGCAATCATACGAATTCGTCCCCAAATGACGCTCATCAAACGGCTCGATGATAATATTGCCGCTCTTCATCTCCTCCACAATACGTTTATCGGATAATAACATAGCAAAGTGCTCTTTCTTAGAAAGTGCCGAACCATGGGTCATTTTTCAAAAGTTCGGCATGACCCATATCAAACGCTCTCTTAGTTTTGTGCCAGACCTATAATTCAATTAAGACCAATTATATCCTATCGGTGTCAAACAGAATAGTCCCAGAGTGGTCAGGTTCAAAGATCTCATCTACAGCTCCGATCTCTTCTACATCCTCTTGCTCCATTTGCAAGAGAGGTATCATGCGCGCTTGATCCACCTCATACCAGATGTCCTCTGCAATCTTCTGCGCTTCCATCTCATCGAAAAGCGCATGTTGGAAGGGGAAAAAGGCACGATCAGAGCTATGGTGATGTATCCAACGGCTGATAATATTGATCTGATCCACCTCGGCCTTGCCGACAACGCTGGGTGGAGCACCCAATTGTGCAGCGATTGGTAAAAGATCAGAGATGGCCTGAATCATCGCCTCACGCTCATGGAGAACACTGCACTGCTTGATGAGGCGGCCATGTCGAATTAAAAAGACCTCATTGCAGCCTTCTTGCGCCGAAGGATAGACAATAAAGAGATTATTAGCTTCAATAGCACCTGTGATCAGACGCTGGCCGATCAATACTTCGTCGGCGCACTTAATAGCATCACGCAACCAGGCGGCACGCTCAAAGTTAAGCTGTTGCGCCGCCTCCATCATCTGCCGGCGTAAACGGTCAAGCAGGTCTTCACGCTCACCACCTAGAAAGGCACAGACCTGTGTGATAACTTCCTGGTAGACCTCCGGATTCGCGCCATCGCGACAAGGCGCGGCACAGCGATCCAGATGATGGCGCAGACAGGGATCAGCCGGCCTGGCCAGGGGTGGTAAGCTGCGCGTACAGGTTCTGATCGGGAACACCTTTTGCACCAGTTCGATAGTCAGATCAACCACGCGTCGACTGCGAAACGGGCCGAAGTAGCGCGCACCGTCAGCTGCGACCTCACGCGTAGCATAGACACGAGGAAAAGGGTGCTGAACGTCAATCTTGATGAAGGGATACAGCTCATAGTTGCGCAACTGCACGTTATACACGGGCTGCAGCGCTTTGATCAGCTGTGACTCAACCAGCAGGGCTTCGAGCTCCGAGCCTAGCACACGGGTCTCGATCTCCTTCACGCTCTGCAGCAGGCCGTCCATCTTACGTGTATAGCCCAGTGGCTGGCTATAATACGAAGCCAGGCGATCACGCAGACATTTTGCCTTGCCAATATAAATAACCTGGTCGTGAGCATCCTTCATGAGATAGACGCCAGGTTTATCGGGAAAATTACGCTTCCAGGCCGGATTGAGAAAAAGACTCCCGTTGGGACGTGAGGTGCCAGCATTTGCCGCAAGCTTCCCATCAGCTCGCCCCTCTTTTTGCTTTTCAACCTGTGTGATATCGCCACTCCACACCACAGGTAATTGCAAACGCCTCTGCAGATGGCCCAACGTAGAAATTCCCTCTTGCCGCGCACATTCAAGGATACAGAGCAAAACTTCGGCCGTCACCTCGGCATCACCAAAGGCGCGATGGCGATTACGCGTCTGAATGTTGAGATGAGCCGCGACCATATCCAACTTAAAACGTTTCAGCCCTGGAAGAAAACGGCGCGCCAGTGGAATAGTATCCAGCCCATCGATAGGAAATGTCAGGCCGAGCAACTGGGCCTCGTAGGCTAGAAATCTGATGTCAAAGCTGAGGTTATGCCCAACAAGCGTCGCATCATCTATAAACTGCAGCAGCCTGGGCATCACCTCCGCAGCGGTAGGAGCCTCATTGACCATAGCCTGTGTGATGCCAGTGAAACGTACGATGAAGGGAGGAAGGCTGCGACGGGGATTCATTAGACTATGAAACGTGTCAATAATCACGCCTGCGCGTACACGGACGGCCGCAACTTCGATGACGCGATCGGGTCCAGGACGCACACCTGTCGTCTCAGTATCCACAACAACAAGGTCAACCTCAGCAAGCTTTTGCTGAGTATTGCGCCAGGCTGCTAGAGCCCAGTGCAGTTCGCCGCCGAATTCAGCCTCGCCCATTTCTTCAAAAAGAGGTGAACTACGCAGCACCTGACGCAGGAGCACCGTCCAGATGTGCTGCTTCCCACTTGCTCCAAAGAGATGTTTGATGAGCAGAGCTTCAGAAGTTGGCGTTCCCAAACTCTCTAATAATTCATGCGCACGACGCAATAATGTACCATGCTGCGCGTTGCCTTCCTCCTGCGCCATCGCACTACCTCCTCATAGCCGCCAGAAATAAATTTTAGATCATAAGTACGAGAATAGCACGCACAAGAGGGTTTGGCAAGCAATCAAACAAGAGGGCTACGAATGAAATTTTCACAACGATGTTATAATTATTTTATTGCTTTCATCTCAGTACGTCATAGCCTGCCCACAAGAGCTATGGCAAAACTAGTGCAGTAGCCAGCGATCGAGCCATACATATGCTTCGGTGCGTATCTGTGGAGAAAAGCTATGGTCGGCGACAAATGCGCGCAAGCGGAATGCATCTGGCCTTATAGCAGCCTCGTAGGCTAATCTCGCGCTTTGCGCAATCTGACGGACACCATCGATGGGGAAGATGCGGTCCTGAATACCTGCGGTCAGTAGTAGCGGTGTGGGTGCGAGTGTACTGATAAGCAGGTCGATGTCGCCTACGGTGAGGAGACCAGGCACATAGGCTGCAAAATTATGGTTAATGCCATCGCGAAAAATTGTCTCCAGGGTCCCGATTCCACAAGAGCAGACTCCAACCTTCACCCGTGTATCAAACAAGAGCAGCCAGCAGACTTCCTGACCACCAAGCGAATGACCGAGAGCACCAATATGCTCGGCATCCACCTCAGGACGCGTGCAGAGATAATCGACGGCCCGTGCTAAGTCCCATACATAGCGGGCCTGGAGAGTGCTGCCATACGTTAAATAGCGCATGGCTAAAAACTTTTCGTAGCCTTCATTTTCCAGAATATGCTGCGTTGATTGGGACCAGCGGCTCTTATCTGCCTGCGTTGCCTGCCGCTCTTCAAAGCCCTCTTGATCGGGTACAATGGTGATATAACCACGTCGACATAGCTCTAATGCGTAGAACATATCAGGATTGCCAGCGAGACCCGCCGGCTCACTCTTGCCAAGGCTATATTCACCATTATGTTGATGAATACATACAACTGCCGGCGCTTTTTTCGTCAACTTCTCCGGAATCAAGAGATATGCAGGCACGCGCACGCCCGGGCTTGTTACATAACTAATACGTTCGCGAACATAACCTTCCGCACTATGACGTTCCTCTACCTGCACATCAAGCGCACACGACTCGGGAAAAATCCCCAGTTTCTGCAAGAAATCCTGGCGATATGCTTGCATCTTTTCGTCGCGGTAATACTTCTCCATTACATATCCTTTCAGCACATAAATATGATGCACATAGAGAACAACGTACAAACGAGCATCGAAGCAAATCCTGGATAAATTATAAAATAACAAGAAACGTTGTATAGAACGCTATCAGGAAAAGTAACTGTACAATATCGATCTATCCGTGCGAGTAAAAATATGTTACTATTACATATAGTACAAATGTTCCAACAAAGAAAGGAAAAGAATATGGCTGATCAGGATTACATCGAAGAACAAGAGGAAGGTACTTCACTAGAGCAGCGCGTGGTTTATACGCTTCCAGGCATGAAAAAGGCGCGGGTTCAGAAAGATATCATTTACAAGACGGTGGAAGATCTGGAGCTCAAACTGGATGTATATTATCCGGCTCATCACTCGGATCACTCAAAGTCTACGCCGGCAGTAATTCTTGTTCATGGCGATGGCCCACAGGAATATCTTAAGAATATAAAAGAGAGTGGGCAGTATGTTTCATGGGGGCAGCTCATCGCAGCCTCAGGGCTTATCGCGGTTATTGCCAATCATCGCTCAACAGAGGGGCTGCACAACGTCGCAGGAGTGGCTAACGATGTGGATGATCTTGTTTCCTATGTGCGTGATCATGACAAGACGTTGCACATTGACGGCGAGAAGCTCTGTATCTGGACAGCTTCAGCGGGTGGACCCTTCGGGCTGCGAGCCGGCCTGTACGAAACTCCACCATTTGTCCGTTGCATTGTCTGCTACTACGGCTTTACCGAGCTGAAAGCATACTACGATGGGCTTTATGGTGGACCAGAAGAAGAGTTCATAGAAACTCCGCCAATCTTTAGCGAAGATGATTTAGCTGAGTTCTCAGCCACCGAATACATCCTACACCGTGGAGGTGACACCGCACCAATTTTCATAGCACGCGCCGGGCTGGATTATCCCATACTCAATCAAGCACTCGACAGCTTTATAAGCGAAGCCCTCACACAAAATATCGAGCTTACCGTAATGAACCACCCCACAGGACAGCACGGCTTCGATGTACGTGACGACGACGCGCGCTCCAGCGAAATTATCCAGGCAACGCTGGAATTTCTCAAGGTGCATCTGTTGCAATAGAGGCCTGAATACTCCAATAGGACTCATATCATATTGCAAGGCCTTGCTTCTTCTTGCAACGCCATCCTGGAATGAAGAGGAAAAGATGGTGCACTGAGGTGAAGATCTTGACATTGCCGTAACGTCAAACTGTATACTCCTTTATAGGTCATCCCCCCCCTTTGGTAAAATACCCAACGGTGGGGGGTTGTGGGGTGGGGGTTTTTTTG
>CAXTXB010000171.1:0-2029 GCA_964247965.1 uncultured Dictyobacter sp.
CGTTTTCTGCGGTCCAGCAGATGTAGCCGTCGGGACGGACCAGGACGGCACTGGCAGCGAAATCAGCGGGCGTGCTGGCCTGTATGTAGTCTACTCGCGCTGACCACCTGGCTGTGACGGCAGTCAGATCGTCGTGTTTACCCACGTCGAGACGCAGGCCGCGACCGGTATGCAAGAGCTGGCTGACGCGAGTCTGGCCTGTTGGGGAGTCCAGATCCAGATCGAGCATACGTCGGCCAATCAGCGCCGAAGCGTCTGCGCCCGGCATAGCATACTGCACATCGAGACCAGAGATCATGCCCGCAAGGTAGCGGTTCGTCTCCGGCAGGCGCATCAGGTCAATGAACAGTTCGCGCAGGGCGGCCCCATTCCCGTCGCTCTGGATCATTAACAAGCCCTGTGCGCGGGTGTTCTGGAGCACGCGTGCACCTACGGGATGGCGCTCTGCGTGATAGCTCTCCAGGAGCCCTGCGGATGCCCTGCTCTGCACCTGCGCGGCCAGCTTCCAACCCAGATTGAATGCATCCTGGAGACCCGTGTTGAGACCCTGGCCTCCGACGGGAAGGTGAATATGAGCTGCGTCTCCTGCGAAGAAGATCCGACCTACCTGATAGTGCTCAACCTGGCGCGAGGCGTCGCTGAAGCGAGACGCCCACAGGATTTCCTGCAACTCAACATCGGAACCATAGGAGGCATGCAAAGCGGTGCTCACCTCTGTTTCCGTGATCGGCGCGTCGCGCGCGAGCACCTGCTGTTCGGGGCCGCCAAACGTCAGGCGGCTGACGCCGTCGCCGAGTGGGGAAAGGATGGCCATGGCATTTCCATTGCGCTGAATATGTTCACTGAAGTGCCTGGCGCGCGTGGGTACTTTTCCTGTTCCCTCGGCGAGCCTGACATCGGCCACGACCATGGAGAACTTGCCATCTTGACCGGGAAAGTTGACACCGACAAGCTTACGCACCGCGCTATGACCACCATCACAGCCAACCAGATAGCGTGCCCGCAGGTGCGTCTCGCCGCTTGGACCGCTGAGGAGAGCCGTCACACCCGACTCGTCCTGTTCCAGGCCGATGATTGCCTGTTCCCACCAGAGAGGAATGGCATAGCGAGCCAGTTTCTCTTCGAGAAACGCTTCGATCCGTCCCTGGGGAATTGATAGTGGGTAAGGATAGCGTGTGTTCCAGGGACGATAATCCAGCGGGACCGGCAATCCGGCGAAGTGACCGCCAACCGCCTCGCGGGGTAGCGCCTGCTCCTGAAGTTCCGAAAGCAGGCCGCGTAGGTCCAGAACTTCCGTCGTGCGTGGCTGTACTCCGGTTGCTTTCGATTGTCCACTGCGTGTGGACCGTTTTTCCAGGATCACTGCGCGCACGCCAGCCAGGCCCAGTTCATTTGCGAGGAACAGGCCAACGGGACCCGCCCCTACAATGATGACATCTGTATCCATGCTCTGTTCAGGATTGCTTCTATCGGATGAAGTCATAGAGCGTACTTCCTTTCATTTCATGACATTTTTAAAAAAGGGAGAGAAGCGCAAGCCGTTTCAACTGATCACTCAGATCCTTCCCTTGCTCTATGAGGAGTGTAGTGCATGGTGCAGGGCAGACACATCGCTCAACTGCATGAAATGGTGGATGATTTTTGGCAGACTACAGGAGGTGTAACAAGCGCGCAAGCTCGCTTGCCTGGAGGCGAGTATGCACATTGAGCTTCCTATAAATGCTCTGGACCTGGGTCCGAACGGTGTGGACAGAGACAACGAGTTCCTGGGCAATGGCGGGATTGGAGTATCCAGCGGCCAGGAGGTGGAGGACCTGGCGTTCCCGGGAGGTAAGGGGTTCACCAGGCAGGGTAGTAGCCAGGAGATGAGAGGCCGACGGTTCCCGGACGAATGCGCTCAGCAGAGTCTGAAGATAGGTCTGGAGGGACCTTTCGCGGACCTGGGTGAAGGCCACACGCAGCAGGCGCGCTATGACTTCACCTTCATCCAGGAACGGGCGGATGTATTTTCCTGCGCGCGCCAGTTCCA
>CAXTXB010000171.1:2129-7698 GCA_964247965.1 uncultured Dictyobacter sp.
ACTTCACCTTCATCCAGGAACGGGCGGATGTATTTTCCTGCGCGCGCCAGTTCCAGGGCCTCTCGCAAGGCATCCTGCGCCTCGTGCATCTGTTCCGCGCGAGCGCGAGCGCAGGCCAGGACGATCTGAAGCTCCATGATGCTTTGTGTACGCTTTGCCGCTCGGGCATCTCTGAGCAGGGGCTCCAGGAGCTCCAATGCCTCAGCCTGTCTGTCACTGGCCAGCAGGAAGCGAGCCAGCAGCAGTTCTTCCCGTTCGTGCAGGGCAAGTGATGGCCTTGCCAAACGCTGTGCACGAAGATCGTTCCAACGTTGAACACCGGAGAAATCACCATCCAGGAAACAAAGGGAGGCCTGCCAGAATGCGAGTTCGCGATACAGCTGAGGTGCTTCGTGTTCCTGAAGCTGTTGGATGAGAGCGGCACGCTGGTGCGCGGTGTTGTGTTGGCCTTGCGCGTGCTGGATGAGCACCAGCAGCAATTGTGCGCCCACGCGGTGTGAGAGCAGGAACAATTGCTCGCCTATGCGGAGCGCCTCCCGCGCCTGTTGTTCCGCCTCTGGCAGTTCATTCCAGAGGTAGGAGATCTGTGCCAGTCCCAGGTGTGCCTGGGACTGATCATCCAGATCCTTCTGCTGCCTGGCCTCAGCCAGCATCTGACGCAGGGAGGATGCGGCCTGGTACAGATCGCCCTGCTCGACACAGATCATGCTCAGCCGCCCTATCATCGCCCGTTTGAGTATCTGATTACTGCTATTCGCGCAACGCGCCAGCACTGTGAGGAAGCGCTGGCGTGCGGCGTCCAGGTGCCCAGCCAAAAATTCGATCTGTCCAATGACATTCGAGCTGATGCTATGCCAGACATCGCCTTCTTCCAGGCAGGCCAGCGCCCGCTCGGAAAATGTTCGTGCCTCCCTGGCGTTCTGCTGGCGCCAAGCCACCAGGCCACGCATGGCAAAGAGTCGTCCCTGTTCGCGCCCCTCGCCCGTCTCGACCAGGCCCTCTTCTGCCAGCAGAAGCAGGCGTTCAATGTGAATCAGCAGAGATGGCGACAGGGACGCGTCGCTCTGGGAATACAACAGAGCCGTGGCGTAATAGAGGCAGATGCGCGGTCGTTGCTGGAACGTGGCGGCTGGCAATTGCTCAAACCAGTGCGTCAGGAGAGACACGTCGTCGGTGGGTGGCACAGAGGAGCGTTCACAGATCTGTTCAAGCAGTTGCGCCGCTTGCGTGCTATCCTGTGCCTGCAACGCTTTTTCGACGGCCTCTGGCCACAGCCCCTGTTGCTCATACCACAGACTGGCCCGACGCAGCACGGACCGCGCCTCCTCTTCTCCCAGACGTTGACGCGCCTCGTACTGGAGAGCCTCCGCAAAGAGTGGATGATAACGGTACCAACGTTCGCTGCCACCAGACGATTCAAGAAAAAGGTTCGCCTGTTCCAGGATATGCAGGACATGTTCACTATCGCTTCTGTCTGTCACGGCATTGCAGAGAGAGGCCGTCAACTGTTCGAGTCCGCTCGTCAGGAGCAGAAAATGCTGAAGAGCGGGAGACTGCGCCTCAAAGACCTCTGCCAGAAAATAGTCCAGCACCGGCCGATGGCTACCCGTGAACGTCGCCAGAAACTGCCCTATCTCCTGTCCGGAAGTATATTTTTGCAGGGTAAGGGTGGCCAGGCGCAAGCTAGCAGCCCATCCCTGCAAGCGGGTATCGAGATAGAGCAGGTGTTCTGCGGAAAGGTGCGGCGCGCAGGCTTGACGCAGGAATGCTTGCGTCTCTTGCAGAGAGAAGCGCAGATCTGTTGCGCGGATCTCGCTTAACTCATTGCGTGCGCGCAGCCTGGGTAAGGGCAGCGCTGGCTCACTGCGTGCGCTGATGACCAGGTGGAGAGTGGCTGGCTGATGATCGAGTAAAAAGCTGAGGGTTTCGTGAACTCTGGGCGCGGTAATCAGATGATAATCTTCCAGAATCAGGATATGGTGCTGACTACTGCTGGCCAGTTCATTGAGAAAAGCGGTCACGACACCCTCAAGGGAGGCTGGCTCAACGGAGGGTTGCCAGCGCTTCTGCAGTTGAGTCAGCGCGGCCTGGCCGAAATCAGCCCGGGCGATCCGACAGGCCGCGATAAGGTAGCTCCAGAAACGCGTGGGATCGTTATCGCTTGCGTCCAGGGTGAGCCAGGCCACAGGCCCCGCCGCATCAGTGTCGGTAGAGGTATCGCGGGCGGCGAGCCACTGGCTTAGCAGGGTGGTCTTGCCAGAGCCAGCGGGGGCGCACAGCAGCGTGAGCTGGCGCTTAAGTCCCTCGTTCAGGCGGGCCAGTAAGTGCTCACGCGAAATATGAGCACCGTGCAGGCGTGGTGCCTGGATTTTTGGGGTGAGGAAGGAGCCGCCTGACTGCGCGGACTCAGCGATCTGTCCACCTGCTTGAGGGAAGGAGGAGACGCCATTCCCCAGAGCGGAGGCGATCGTTTCTAAACGAGCGAACGTCAGGTGCTCGGAGCGCCCAGCATATTTTTTCATGGTGTGTCTCTGCTGGGTACGATAGGCATACCAGTAGCCCTCCCCATAGCGCCGCCGCTCCTTGAGGAGAGTGATATGACCAGATCGACCCTGAAAAGCGAAGGAAGGACACTGCTTCAGCCAGGAGAACCAGCGCTCATCCTCCCGTATCCACGTCTGATAATCTTCTGGAGTGCGTAGTTCATAGAAATTCTGCTCCGCAGACCAGACAATAGTATATGCTGTTCCCTTTGGCATAGGCTCCTGTTCCATGGTGTGTAATTCCCCAACGTTGTATAGTGGGGAGTATAGCAGAGAAGTCAGCGCTGCTCAAGCTCTGTACACAGTGAATATCTTCCTCCCAACGCTTGAACAGGCAGCGGTTACGACCTGTATAAGGGAGGAATATTTCGCCCGTCATATCCGCCGCATGCGTGTGTTGTATGAGAAACAAGGCACCGATGATCGCGACATGGCGCGCAAGGCGGAGAAGTAGCTCATTATCGTTTCGCCCCTTTCGGCGTATCACATGGAAGCCACGGGGCGTGGTAGTACCTTGCTCAGCAAGGCCACTTCAAGCTGTGTGGACAAATGTCTCTTCCTATCTAACAACCTATCCACAAGATGAAATGCCATTGCCTCCTCCCCCATCTCTTGCGGCTAGGGGATAGACCTCTCCTTTAACAAGCATTCTGGCGAAAAACGTCCGTTTTTGTGCATAATTTGCCCTGGCAAAGCACCATAGTGCTGCCTATACTCTATGCATGCCTTCCTACAAGCAGGCAGATTCAGGAAAGCACATCAGTTTCTACTGATGAGAGTGTGGAGAGAGAGCGATGGAGAAAAATAATTCTCATACGAAAGATTCAATCCTGATACCTGAGAAAAGAACACGCACCATTGTGTTTCTGATCCTCCCCAACGTCCAGTTATTGGATCTCTCTGGTCCTGCTCAAGTCTTTGACGTGGCTCACCTGGCCGGAGCACCTTATACCTTACGCTACTGTTCGTCACAGCCAACACAGCGAAGTGCGCAGGGGGTGAGGCTGACGGATCTCGCGCCTCTTCCTGCATTAACAGCCGATGACCTGGTGCTTGTGCCAGGCACGCAACGCCAACCTGATACTCACAATAAGGAGCTCCTCGATCAAAAGACGCGGGATTGGCTTGCTGCCACAGCCCAGGGCGGAACGCACATCGCCTCGATCTGTAGGGTGCCTTTGCCCTTGGAGAAGCGAGGCTGCTCGATGGTCGCCGCTGTACCACCCATTGGAAGCTTATCAAAGATCTTCAAGCTCGCTTTCCTCGGGCCAGAGTCCTTGATAATGTGCTATTTGTGGAAGACCGTACCCTCACCACCAGTGCGGGTCTTGCCTCAGGGATTGATATGGCACTGGCATTCCTTGAGCGGGATCAGGGACCCATGTTTGCGGCTCAAATTGCGCGTCACCTGGTGGTGTATCTACGGCGCAATGGCTCTCACGCCCAGAAGAGCATGTATCTTGAGTATCGGACACACCTGCATTCAGGAGTTCACCAGGTTCAAGATTACCTCATACATCATATCGCGAAGCATACGTCGCTTGACGAGTTGGCACAGATCGCAGAGATGAGTACACGAGGACTCAATCGGGCCTTTAAAGAGGCAACGGGATTGACCCCCCTCCAGTATCAGCAGCGCCTGGGGCTGGAACTGGCGACAACGTTGTTGCCAAACCCATCACTAAGCATTGAGCAAGTCGCAGCCAAATGTGGCTTTGAAGATGCACGCCATTTTCGCCGTTTGTGGCAGAGGCACTTTGGCACATCTCCCTCCACAGGACGCCCATACCGTCGTGTTGTCCAAACTGGTAGTAAAAGCGAAAAGTTGACAGATTTTAGAGCGAAGAGTGATCAAGCTAAGTAAAAAGTGACTAATAGTTCAAATGTTCCTAAAAAACCGCTTCCCAATTCCAAACCATACCCCCTTCACAATTGGCTACACATTTTGAGGGTGAGGCTCACTAAAGCATCTGTTAGTTGACCTGAAGCAACACGCACTTGATCCCAAGCTTCCCCTCACCTTGCTTCCGCTAGATGCCCTACCTGTTGTCCCTCATACTCTCCTAACGACTCTCTTACTTGAACCGGAAGCTAGCGGATGATCCAAAAGAATTATGTACCTTCCACGGAAAAAATGACTCCAAATCATCATAACTTTTTGTGCCACTGAGAGTAAACTCCTCGAGTCATCAGACGAGGATAATCGTCCTTGCCTGAACGAGACGAACAAAACCATTTTGACAACAAGTCTTGAGTTAAAAGGTCAAGATGAGTTGCGGTATGTGAAAGGAAGAGAGAATGTACGATTATATTATTGTGGGAGCTGGCTCGGCTGGTTGTGTACTTGCTAGCCGTTTAACGGAAAATCCTGAAACTTCTGTGCTCGTGCTTGAAGCAGGAGGTGATGATAATCTGCCAGAGATTCATGATCCCTCCAAGGCCCTAGCTTTAACAGGGTCCGCGATTGACTGGGACTATACAACCGAGGAAGAGCCTCATCTCAACAACCGCAAGATCTCCTGGCCTCGTGGCAAGGTGTTGGGTGGATCGAGTTCCATCAACTATATGACCTATTCACGTGGGAGTCGCTACGATTTTGATCAGTGGCAAGCCTTGGGCAATCAAGGCTGGGATTACGAGAGTGTTCTGCCCTACTTTAAAAAATCCGAGACATGGGCTGCCGGGGCTTCAGAATATCGCGGTGGTGAAGGTCCATTGGATGTCTGGAAACTACCTGCACTCAGTCTGCTGACGTCTGCGTTTATTGACGCGGGGCAGGAACTTGGCTGGCCACGCAACGACGATTACAACGGCGCCTCACAGGAGGGCTTCGGCTCTCTTCAGTCTACCATAAGTGGAGGACAACGGGCCAGTACCGCCACCGCATATCTCCATCCCGCCATGAACCGGCCCAATCTCACTGTTTTGACCGAGGCGCTGGCGACACGCATACTTTTTGAAGGGAAACGAGCAGTTGGCGTTGTCTACCAGAAAGAGGGTAGTGAGCACCAGGTACAGGCGAAGAA
>CAXTXB010000171.1:7708-10069 GCA_964247965.1 uncultured Dictyobacter sp.
CCGGTGGAGCCATCAATTCTCCCCACCTGCTTCTGCTCTCAGGGGTGGGAGCTGCCAAACAACTGCAGCAATTTGGAATTGACGTGGTCGTGGATCTGCCTGGTGTCGGTGAAAATTTGCAGGATCATCCTGGCGTCCACACCTACTTCACCACGAAACCGTCCTTCACCCAATTTGGTTACTCGCCAGAAGGCACTGCTTTCTTAAAGACGCAACCAGATCTGCCCAGGACAGATATCCAGATCTATTTCGCACCACTCATTTTTCCACCAACAATAGGAGGCAAGGGTTATACTATCGCCGTCGAATTATCAGATCCGCAAAGCCGTGGTCGTATCGTCCTGCGTTCAGATGAGCCAACAGAGTATCCGGCAATTTTTGCCAATTACTTTGACCATCCGCAAGATATGGAGAAGCTTGTCCAGGGCGTCAAACTGGTACGGAGACTGAGCAGGACCGAAGTGTTTGCCCCCTTCTATGAGGAGGATTTCCTGCCGAGTTCACACATACAAAGCGACGAGGAGATCGCCGAGTACATCCGCAATACTGGTGGGACGATGTGGCATCCTGCGGGAACATGTAAGATGGGTCATGATGAACTGGCAGTCGTCGATGAGCAGTTGCGCGTGCACGGCACAGAAGGCTTGCGCGTGGTTGATGCCTCGATTATGCCCACCATCGTGAACACGAATACCAACGCCGCGATCATCATGATCGCTGAGAAGATTGCTGATCTGCTTACAAAGAAAGATACAACCCAGAAATCTGATATATTGTAAATCCCAACATTAGGGATGCTCAAAAAATAAATCGTTCCATCAAGCTTCCACGAACCCCGACCCGATATTCTCAGGCAGAACAGACTTGCGAGGCCGACCTCGTGGCCGTTTGGGCTGTGTGGGGTCAGGAAGTGGTCTGATGCGAGGCCGACCTCGTGGCCGCTTCTGAGAAGGCGATTTCTCTTGCGAGGATGGGGACGATGACAGCCCTATTGGCAGAGAAGAAGGAACATCAACAAACCATTTTTCTAAGGAAGGCCAGCGTTGGAGATAGGTTTCTACCACCTGCATGGCTTCTTTGGTCAGCCTGACCCCCGTCTGATAGGCCTTCGTGACCAACGTCACCGCCGGATGCTTTCCTTTCCAGGTCATGGTTTGAGCAAAGTGGACGATAGCATCGACGGAATCAAGCAAGGCCCCATTCCAGTGGTGTTCCAAAATACCCCAGCAGCGTTCAACTGCATTGTATTTACTATGGTAGGGCGGGTAATAGTGTAAATGTGATTACTTGATGGCGTAGTTTTTTGATAATTATGTGACACTTCTCACAGACGGCTTTCTCAATGGGGGGGAGTGCTTAGACCAGCCAGCGAAGCTCTCTTCATCGCTGAGGGAAGAAAAAACCCATGCTGGTATTACGTCAGATAATTATCAAATTTTGCCGCCATCAAGTAACCGCATTTACAAATAATGGTTATTGTCATACTTGTGTGGCAAAGGGAAATACAGATCCCAGCGAACAAAGATAGAAGAGAGCATGGCTTTCAACACAACTCATGCATACTATACTCCTCGCTGACATAAGCGTGTGGCGAGGTGATAGTCCTGCCTCTCCATAATACTGCATGGCTCGCGTAGGAAACCAAGTGCTTATGAAACATGAGTAAAGGAGATACAATGTCAAACGAAGAACAAAACAAAAAACGCTTTCGGCAATTTTATGCCGAACTCTTTAATCAAGGGAAACTCTCCCTGGCTGACGAGCTGTTCGCACCTGACTTTATCGACGCAGAGGCTAAGGATGGACGGCTCGCCCATGGGCCCGAATCAGTGCGACAACTAGTCACCATGTTCCACCAGGCTTTTTCCAATGTCCATTTCGAGGTTGAGGAAGCGATTGCTGAAGGCGAGACAGTCGCCGCTCGTGTCGTTTTCACTGGAACACACCAGGGAACCTTTATGGGCATAGCTCCCACTGGTCGAACCGTTCGATGGAAACAAATGCACTTCTTCTACTTTAGAGACGGCAAGATGGTCGGACATCAAGCGGTGCGAGACGATCTGAGCCTGAGGCAACAGCTTGGAGTGCTTCCATCACCAGCCGAAAAGCACTAAAGGGAAGCATTCAGCAACCCGGCCTCTTACACAATGTAGATGAAAGAGGAGCTCTCACAAAGAAGCTCCTCATGTTTGTGAGCCGAAAGAACTTGCTTCTCATTGCTCTCTTCATGTGCTTATCACCTAAATTATGTAAGAATCACGTTTGGACTAAAACTGCGTACATTTCAGATTACTTATTGAAAAACGGGTATTGTCAACGTGGGAATGTAGCTGAACACTGTGCGAGAAGAGCTTCATGAAA
>CAXTXB010000172.1:0-5892 GCA_964247965.1 uncultured Dictyobacter sp.
CTTTGGTCTGAACGAGAATATCAAGGACATTGCGCGCCGCTTCGCGGATGAGGGTTATGCTGCGCTGGCGGTTGACCTGTTCGCTGGTCGTAACAGGGTGGTGTGTATGTTCCGTTTCTTCGGCCAGTTACAGTTCAACCCTCTTAACAATAGTAGTATTGATGATCTGCAGGCCGCGCTGTCCTATCTGGCTCAGCAGCCGGAGGTGGATGCGGAGCGGCTGGGGGCGATTGGCTTTTGCATGGGTGGGGGATTCGCCTCGGCCTGGGCGTGCAAGGATAATCGGCTCAAGGCGATTGCTCCCTATTACGGCGTGAGCCCGCGCCCTATCGAGGCAATCCAGCGTTCGTGTCCCGTTGTAGGTTCATATCCCACCGGGGATTTCACGACTTCGCACGGCCACAAAATCGAGCAGGCTTTGGAGACCTATAATATTCCGCACGATATCAAGTTCTACCAGGGTGCCAGGCATTCTTTTTTTAACGATAAAGGACCAACTTATAATGCCACCGCCGCCAGGGACTCATGGGACCGCGTTCTGGCCTTTTTCCAGCAATATGTAGCGACTACATCATAAGAGCATTAAGCCTTGCCTTAGACTGGAAACTCTTCGTTCCATCGACGGAACAGCGCGCTGATCGAGCGCCCCTCATGCAGACGCAGTATGGTCTCGGCTAACAGATCGGCGACGGAGATCACAGATGTCTTATGAGCGAGTGCGTGATTTTGCAGTGGAATAGTGTCGGTGACTATGATCCGC
This sequence comes from uncultured Dictyobacter sp., assembly GCA_964247965.1. Taxonomy (GTDB): domain Bacteria; phylum Chloroflexota; class Ktedonobacteria; order Ktedonobacterales; family Ktedonobacteraceae; genus Dictyobacter. The sequence continues at coordinate 761 of CAXTXB010000172.1, forward strand.
GTGATCTCAGGCATAGCTAGCAACTGTTCGGCGGGCGAACTGAATACTCCATGGACGGCTGCGATGGTCATATCCGGCAGCGCGCCGCCCGCGAGCAGGGCTTTGGCGCAGGTGGCAATCGTGCCGCCAGTTGCGATAATGTCGTCGATGATAATTGGTCGCTTCCCCTCGACAGAGCCAACGATGGAGCTGACCTCGACTCCTTCTCCTCGTTCGCCGCTGCGTTGTTTGTGCATGACGACGAGAGGCAGGTTGAGCAGGTTGACGTATTTCTCGGCGACCTTGACGCGCCCGGTGTCTGGCGTGATGAGCACAGCGTCTCGCAGGTCGGTGGTGGCGCGAATGTGATTTGCGAGCAGTGGCACGGTGGTGAGATGGATCATCTCGATGTCGAAGAAACCCTGGATGGCCGGCGAGTGCAGGTCGATGGAGACCACGCGGTTGGCTCCGGCAGTGGTGAGCAGGTTGGCGACTAGCTTGGCTGTGATTGGTTCACGTCCGGTCGATTTCTTTTCCTGACGCGCGTAACCGTAGTAGGGCATAAGTACGGTGATGCGACCGGCGGAGGCGCGCCGGAATGTGTCGATCATGATGAGGAGTTCCATGAGCCGTTCATTTACCGGCGTGAACGTAGACTGTACTATGTAAATGTCGCGCCCGCGCACGCTCTCTTGAATCTGGACATGGCACTCTCCATCAGGGAAATGATCTAGCTGTCGTCTACCCAGCGAGAGTCCCAGCCGATCCGCAATCTCTTGTGCCAGCTCTGGTATGGCTGAGCCACAATAAATATCCAGGTCAGGTGCTCCTTCTGCAGCAATCGCCAGTTGGAGCGCCGTCTTTTCCAGCATGATGTACCCCGTTCTGTATGCCTACACAATGTCCATGTACAATATCTCGAATCTCATTGCACGCTAAAGGAGTGTACACTTCTTTCTATTTCACTTGCTTTGTATGCATAATTTACGCGGAGCTCAAATTATGCATACAAAGCAAGTGAAATAGAAAGAAGTGTATTGAGCAGCAAAGCTGCGTAAGCTCATGCGTTGAGAAGGCGAAGTTGTTAAAAATATGCCGCGGCATATTTTTCTTTTGAACGCAAGGACTTATAAAATATTTCTGGACCACTCCTGGTTTTGTTTATAAAAAGACGAGTTTCATCCGGGAAAATTAAATATGTCTGCTAGTAGTATACAATCGAAATAGAGAAGAAAGCGAACATAGCAAAATGCTACGTTCGCTTTCTTCTCTATTCCTTCCAGGCTCCACTACCGCCAGTGCCTCCTCTTCCCTTGTTTAATCGCTAGCGGAATCGCCATCTGAAGATGACCCTTGAGCTTTATTTGGATCGGCTATATCATCTTGCCTCTTCGTATTCTGGCTGTTCGTACTCTGCCAGCCTTGTTCCTTCTCTTGTACCGATTGTCCTCCTGGTTGTCCTCCCTGCCCGGCTTTCTTCAATGCTTCGTCGGCCTCATTGGTTGCTTGTCTTGATTTACCAACCAGGTCGTTGAGATTTGAACTGGTGGTCGTATCTGACTCCGTAGAGCTCTGATCTCTCTTCTCGGAAACATTCTGGTTGTCGGGTTGCTGTGTCATAATGGCGCAAACTCCTTCTATGAGCGAGCTCAGGAAGAGGACCTTGGCCTCTTCCTGGTGCTCTTATCTTAACATTCTGTTTCCTGTATACTGGTTACAACCTACGCAGGCACTTCATCCATTTGCGGTCGCAGCCAATGGCGGTGTTGCGCAATGGCCTCGACAAATTGTGGAATAAAAGCGGTGAGATTAGCTATCTGCGGGCAGGTAACCACACCATACGAGTTGACCACGCCTAATGAGTTGACGCCGCCTTCACTCGTGGTTACTGCCTGGTCGGCTGTATACCGGGTTGGAATCTCGGAGCGCTGCAGGAGTTCGATGCCTTCGCCGCTGGCCCCGATAGCTTTGCCGTGTTTGTAGGCTTCGGCGATGAAGTGCCGTGCGTCTCCTTGCCGCAGGAGGGCTGAGACGCTTGCTCGTCCACCGGGAATGAAGACGGCGTCGTACATGATAGAGCCAACGGTTGCGGCGCTCTTGTCTACTGGTATCACCTGGTTGTTCAGGCCGGCGATGGTGCCCAGCCCTTTGGCGATGACGTGGACTTCCGCGCCCTGCTCTGTAAGTGCACTTTTGACGCTGAGCAGCGAGGCTTCGTCAACTCCGTCGGAGGCGAGGATGGCGATGCGTCGGCTCTTAATGCTGTCCTTAGGTCCGTTTTCCATGCTGAGTGCGGGTGATATATCGACGGTCCGTCTGTGTTTAGGAGGCAGGGTGCCGGGACGCTCGTTCATGGTTGGAATTGTGATGCCTACTGCGCTGGCCACGCGCACGGCGAGGTCGTGATCGATGTGGTCGAAGAGCCCGATCATGCGCTCGCGTACCTCTTTGGATTCTACCTTACCAAGCTCGAACTGTCCGGCTGCTACCAGGTGTGCTTGCTCGGCCTCGGACAGACTCTTCCAGAACAGGGTGGCCTGGCTGAAGTAGTCTTTGAAGCTTTCGCTGCGTGCGGCTATCTTATGTCCCCCAACCTTTTCGGGATAGTGGACGTAGCCACCTTCGCTGCCTGGTGCCAGGACGGGACAGCCCATACCGAGCGAATTGGGGTAGTAGCTGGTGCGGCTTGTGTTGACCATATGCTGGTGGAAACCGTCACGCTGGTTGTTGTGCACGGGTGCCAGAGGACGGTTGATGGGAATCTCGGCAAAATTAGGTCCACCCAACCGGCTGAGCTGTGTGTCCAGGTACGAGAAGAGACGCCCCTGCAGCAGAGGATCGTTGGTAACGTCGATGCCGGGCACAAGGTGTCCCAGGTGGAAGGCCACCTGTTCTGTTTCGGCAAAGAAGTTCTCGGGGTTGCGATTCAATGTCATCTTGCCGATGCGCTGGACAGGCACGAGCTCTTCAGGGATAAGCTTGGTAGCGTCGAGCAGGTCGAAGGCGAACCTGGACTCGTCTTGCTCTTCCACGATCTGTACACCCAACTCATACTCCGGATACTGCCCCTGCTCGATTGCTTCCCACAGGTCGCGCCGCAGCCAGTCGGGATCTTTACCGGCCAACTTCTGCGCCTCGTCCCATGCGAGCGAGTGTACACCCAGGACCGGCTTCCAGTGAAATTTCACGAAGCGCCCCTTGCCCTGCTCGTTGACGAAACGGAAGGTGTGCACGCCGAAGCCTTCCATCATGCGGAAGCTGCGCGGAATGGCGCGGTCCGAGAGTACCCACATCACCATGTGCATCGATTCTGGTAGGAGTGAGAGGATGTCCCAGGCCGTGTCATGTGCCGTGGATGCCTGGGGCATCTCGCTGTTCGGCTCCGGCTTGACCGCGTGTATGAGATCAGGGAATTTGATCGCATCCTGGATGAAGAAGACCGGGATGTTGTTGCCGACGAAGTCAAAGTTGCCTTCTGGTGTATAAAACTTCACTGCGAAGCCGCGCACGTCGCGCACGGTGTCTGCCGAGCCGCGTGAGCCTGCTACGGTGGAGAAACGCACAAACACTGGTGTCTTTACCGAGGGATCTTGCAGGAAGCCCGCCCGCGTATACTCTTTGAGTTGCGCTACCGCCGACTCATAGACCTGGAAGTAGCCATGCGCTCCTGCTCCGCGTGCGTGCACCACTCGCTCTGGAATCCGCTCGTGATCGAAGTGCATAATCTTCTCGCGGAAATGGAAATCCTCTAGCAGCGTTGGACCACGATCACCAGCCTTTAATGAATCGTCGGTATGACTGATGCGTAATCCCTGATTCGTCGTCAAATACTGGCCATTCGGGTCTTCAAGGTTCTTATCTAAATCCTGTTGCTTGCTCTGCTCATTCACAGATATGTATCCCGCACCATTCTGCTGACTTTGTCCGTTCGCTGGTACATTTCCGGCACTAACCTGCTGGCTCTGTCCAGTCACTGGTACATTTCCAGCGCTAACCTGCTGACTCTGTCCAGTGACTGGCACATTTCCAGCATTACCCTGCTGGCCCTGTCCAGTGACTGGCACATTTCCGGCGCTGTTCTGGTCTATATCGTGGTCACTCATTATCTTCTCCTGCTCTTTCGGATGCGTTATTCGTCTTGTATCATAGTATTGCTCTGTCAAACTTCATTGCGCCTCACATCGCAACATTAGCAGCGGCGAAGCCGCATAGCGACAATCCCTTGCGGTTGTCGTTCTCGCTCCACGTCAGAGGCCAACTACTACGACAACCGCAAGGGATTGTCGCTACGCGGCTTCGCCGCTGCCAGCCTCACTTCCCCAGTTTTCGAGTCACAATTAGGATTGACAGGAAGCTACCAACCTGAGAATGGAGATATTTCTACGCAGGTCGCCTTCCCATTCTCTGGTTGATGGGTATAAGTCATAGATGCTTCGTGCCTACAAGCTCTGTGCGGCCTTCGTACCCAACTGATGGGCTAGCACTGCAAGCTTCTTTGCCGCCGCCTCTTCTTGCAGCAGATTCTGCTGGAAGAGTGTCACACACTGTGTGAGGCCCAGTGCTGTGGCTGCGTCGATCAAGCTGGTATAAGAAGCGATCTCCAGATACTCGCTCTTCGAGCCCGCTGCTATGTCAAACATTGTGAGAACCGCCGCCGAGGGCTGCTGCTGCAGAAACGCGTCATGATCTTGCTTGAGGCCTATCACGCCATGATTCTCCACTGGGATTGGCTGGCGGCCAATGCTCTGGAAGCACTGCTCCAGGTTGCTTACATGCTGCAGAGTCTCCTGCTGATGCTGCAGAAAAGCGTCCTTAGCGGGCTGCTCCTGGCTCTCCTGTGCCAATATCGGTAATATCTGTGCTAGCTTCTGCTCTGCATCGTATATCGCACACAAGTTAAAGAAAAACAGATCTTGTGGAGTCTGAATCGCCATAATTGTTAGTATCCTTTCTGACTAAGCTGATCTTTTAAGCTAATTCTGTCTACGAACTCTACTAATATACGAAAGGCTGTTTGGCCTTTACTCATGTATCACGTAGTACCAGCCAAAAAGTTACTTGAAATCTTCCTGTGTTGGGACAAACTAAATTTTTTTTTTTTTTGGAGAATGGTGTTTTTTTTTGGTTTATTTTTTTTTGGGTTTTTTTTGTGT
>CAXTXB010000172.1:5902-6920 GCA_964247965.1 uncultured Dictyobacter sp.
ATTTATTTTTTATATTTTTTTTCAGTCATAAAAGACGTTGTTGCATAATGAGTGTGTATCCAGGTACAATGCTTATGCGTACCACAAATAAAGAAATAGTAGAGGATAGAAACATGGAAACGATAAGCGTCCAGAATGTACAGGCTGCTCTTGAGCAAGCTGGTTTCAAGTCCCTGGTCCCACATCTCGACGTTATTACCCGTCCATCCATCCGTGTACATAGCGTGCCTGTTGAGGATGCAACGTTACAGGTTGGCGCGTCCAAAATTGGGGGCCTGCCGGATCTTATTCCTGGTATTGCCTGGCCGGAATGGCAAGGAGTGCCGCAGTCCTTCGTCGGCCAGATCCGTCTTGCAGATGTGCATGCATATGATGGAGAGAGCGTTCTGCCTTCAGCTGGTCTGCTCACATTTTTCTATAATGCGAAGCAAGATACCTATGGCGTAGCTGGTGATGCTGGTTCGTGGCATGTCTTTTTCACTGAAGATACCTCAAATCTGAAGCGTACGCCCACGCCCTCTAAATTGCCTGCTGAGAGCCAGTTCAAGGCCAGTTCGCTCACCTTTGATAGTCAACTTACCCTCTCGCCTCAGCCGCAGCTAGAGGTTCCCGGCCTTCCCTGGACCGATGCAGATCAGCAGCGCTATGATCCTATCTACGCTCAGTTTACTACTGATGCCACTGACAAGACGCCCCGCGACCAGATGCTTGGTCATCCTCTTACTCTCCAGGACGATATGCGCGTGCAATGTGAAACCGCTTCTCAAGGCATTGCTGATAGCACTAATGATCCCGAACTTGCCAGAAAAGCCCTGCGCTGGCAACTTCTTTTTCAGATCGATAGCGACGAGCGTATCCGCATGCAATGGGCCAGCGCTGGCTTGCTCTATTACTGGATCACCCAAGAAGATCTGCAAGCCCGTAAATTTGATCGCACGTGGCTCGTCTTGCAGTCGGATTAGCAAAATAGATTGGCCCATGGCCATAACCTGTGTACTGAAACAATCAGTTTTTTTAG
>CAXTXB010000172.1:6930-10017 GCA_964247965.1 uncultured Dictyobacter sp.
AAAAATTTTCCCAACCGGAAAAAAACACGAATTAGTCAGTACAGGCCCTTGAGTATTAATGGAACGAAAAACAACGCTAAGGAATTTACCCTTCCGATGCAATGCAGAAGAGATGACAAAAATGGCTGACAGAATGCTCAGAGGCATATTGTCAGCCAAAAGGGTGATTGAGGAATGGGAGAGGCTATGCGATGGTTTCGACTTCTGAAGTTTGAGTCTCCTGTTGTTGAGATATCTCTTCTTGTGTCTCCTCTTGCTCTGTTTCTTCCAACTCACGGAGAGGATGAAATGCTCCTTGACGGATTTCATCAGAAAGTGAGAATGTGTATCGACCTAAGAGATTGATGTGATCATATCCCAGCGGAGAAAGGCGTTCAATGTCTTCTGTTGCGATCTTCATGCCTCGTGCTCGCATTTCCTCCAACGCTCGGTGCATATACAACGTGTTCCAGAGAACCATTGCATTGACGACCAGCCCCAGAGCTCCAAGCTGTTCTTCCTGTCCCTCGCGATACCGTTGGCGTACTTCCCCTTTCTGCCCAAAATAGGTGACACGTGCCAAACTATGGCGACTTTCCCCTTTGTTGAGCTGAATCAAGATACGTCGCCTGTACCAAGACTGGTGCACTTGCACGGGAAGGAGCACGGCGAAGACGTTCGAGATTGGTGATGCGTGAGACCCCAGCATGCGCCAGGAGTCCCTCCAGGTCTGTTCGCTGTTCGGGGGAAACCGCCGCACTTAATCGTTGCCATAAACGTTCTGCGACTCGCTCTCGAAGGGCGGAGATAAGACGAGTGAGTGTTGTCACTCCTGGCAGCAAGACCTTCTTCTTAAGAAGAGGAAAAACGCTAAAAATATGTTTGTTTATTTAGGAAAAGAAAAAATAATTTGAAGTAGAAAGAGCATGACTAAAAATGGTGGAAAGATCCCAATAACGACCGTTATCGGGACTGAGCTATATAGCATTGAAGACTTTTTTTGCTCTTCAGAAGTTACATTTTTCAAACCATTTTGAGCGTAGATGAGAAGATCACCATTTTCTCACTTTGTACAATGTAGAGAAGAATCAAGGCTTTCGCTCTGGGTTTTCTTTCTCATGCAGGCGTAACGCCGTGACGCCATCGATGGCGTGAAGCACGTGATACTGATTGGACCGCAGCTCGCGGATAATCACCTGCGCGAGTTCAGCGGTATCTTCCACCAATAAAATTGTCGTTGTCTTCAAAGGCATCTTCTCCTGTACAAGGAACTGTATCGTATCAGCCACAAAAAGGCAAGACCTTGACAGCATTTAAGCCACATTTTTTTGAGATCGTCCGATAATGAAGTAGACAATGGCACCTATCAGATGGGTGAAGAGGATCAAAAGAAACCAGAGAACTTTCTGGGACCCTCTCAGAGATGGATTGTATCGACAATCTATCAGCATCCAAAACCAGAAAGCAGTTGTAAGCAAGACGGGAAGTAGAATAAAGGGAAGTTCAAGAAGATGAAAGCTCATAGTGTGCTCCTTATCGAGAATGATAGAAAGAAAGCCGAAGCCAACAAGCCCGCTTTATGATTGCACATCACGCCGTTGCATTACCAGCATGGCAACCACCAGGAAGATTGCTGCATAGACCAGAGTGACGACTACGGTATGCAAGCCATTTACTGAGGCCATCTGTGTCCTACTGTGCTACTAATTCACTGCGCACAATCCCCACAAAGCTCGGTTTCGCCCGCTGAGCGCCTGATAAGGCCGATGTTGATTGCATACTTATTGACATTGTCTCTCTCCTATATTAATTCATTTATTGCTTCATTATGCGTATCAGACGAAGTTGTGTCTGGCACGTGCTAAAACGCTGCTAACGCAAGGGTACGACGTGGGCTATGTGGCCAGTGAAACTGGCTTTTTTGATCAATCGCACTTCACTCAACAGCTCAAGCGTCACTATCGAGTACCATCAGGAAACTATCACAAAACTGCAAGATTTTTCTAATTTGATGTTTAGATAAACGGGACCTGACTGAAGGCTAGAGCATTACCCTTTTTGGTCATTGAGAGTAATGGGAAGGTGCTTCAAGCTATAGATAAAAGAACTGGGTCTCAGGTCACGGGGGGCATTGGGTGTGCAGTAAAAGTTGGGGAAACGTTTCAGCAGAGCAGAGAGAGCGAGCTGTGTTTCCAGGCGCGCAAGAGGGGCGCCAAGGCAGAAGTGGATGCCAAAACCAAAGCCAAGATGGTGGTTGGGAGAGCGGCGGATATTAAAGGTATGTGGATCAGGGAACTGCTTCGGATCGAGGTTGGCGGATGCAAACAGGGGAAGGACCAGATCGCCAGCCTTGAGTTCTTGTCCATGAAAGACCGTGTCGGTAGTGACGACGCGAGACATCGTATGGACGACGGCTCGATAGCGGAGGACTTCCTCGATGGCTGATGGGAGCAGATCAGGGTCCGCTATGAGGTCACGCTTGGACTGGGGATATTCATCGAGGCATGCGAGAGCATTGCTGATCAGGCCTGTAGTGGTCTCATGTCCGGCAATTAGCAAGATCATACATGTACCCACAATGTCGTCCATGGAGAGATGTTCACTATCAACTTCCCCTTGCATCAGTTGAGTAATCAGGTCTTCGCGGGGCTGTCGACGGCGTTGTGCAATTAATTGTGCAAAGTAGTCAGCGAGAGTTTTAGCGGTAGCGAAGCGTCGTGCAAGATCTAATCCGACGACATCGGCTGACCATTGACGGAACTGATCCTGATCTTCACTGGGAACGCCGAGCAGTTCGGCGATAACGGTAACGGGCAGTGGAAAAGCCAGATCGTCGACAGCGTCCATCTCTCCTCTCTCCTGCACCTGATCCAGTAGTTTGTGAACAATTTTGTTGATGCGTGGCTCGAGAAGTGCGATAGTGCGTGGAGTAAAGGACCTGGAGATCAGAGCACGAGTCTGTGTGTGGCGTGGTGGGTCCAGGCTTATAACGCCAAAGATAGGATTTGTGACGCGCTGCGATGAGAATGTTTTATGATCACGCATAACACTTATGACATCCTCGTAACGGAACACGAGCCAGCTGGCACGGGCCTCATGATAATAGAG
>CAXTXB010000173.1:0-9891 GCA_964247965.1 uncultured Dictyobacter sp.
ATTGTCGAATGTCTCGTTATTAAATAGTATAGATAAAATTGTTATTGAGGTTCTTAAAGATATGATTCTTACGGATGAAGAGCTTGTAACTCGTTGTAAGATAGAATTGCCGCGAACGACACGCATCTATGAGCTACTGGTACAGCGTCATATGGATCGAATCTATACGCTTGTCTATCGTGTAGTATCCAACAAAGAGGAGGCTGAAGACATCACGCAAGAGGTGCTTGTAAAGGTCTACAATAATATCCATTCATTTGATCAAAAAGCATCATTTTCGACCTGGCTCTATAGAATTGCCGTCAACAGCGCCCTTGATAGTCTAGAGAAAACGAAGCGTCGTTCCAGCATGACCGTCTCTTTTAATCGTGCATCATCCTCAGGCCCTGATGAGGAGCTTGCCGCCGTCGCGGCTCCAACGGCAGGGCCTGAAGAAGAGGCTGTGCAGCGTGATCTACGCGAATGTATTCAACGCGTGCTCAAGAATCTCGATCGGGAACAGGCGCGTGTCCTGGTCATGCGCGACTTTGAGGACTTGAGCTACGCTGATATTGCGCAGGCGCTTGAGGCAAAATTGAGCGCCGTCAAGATGCGCATTCATCGTGCGCGACTCTCATTCCAGACAATTTTTAACCAGTTTTGCGGCCCGGTCTATCTCTCTTTTTCGACCTCCTCTGCTCACAAGGGGGACGTGGCCAATCAAGCTAGCGAGGGAAAAGAACAATGAACTGCGAAGAACTCAACCAACTTTTGCCAGACCTTGTCGATAACACACTGGTAGGAGACGTGCGTGCTCAGGCTGAAGCTGCACTCCTGGAGTGTCCCGACTGCCAGCGCGACCTGGAGATCGCACGCCAGATCCGGACTCTACTGGTAACTTTGCAGAGTCAGCAGCCCGCCATGCGTGTGCCGGCAGGATTTGAGGCCCGCCTGCTCGCTCGTGTACGTACCCAGCAGGCCGGTCTGGAGATCCTTGACCTCTCATCGCAGGCGTTTGTAACCTGGCTGATAGAGTTCATTAATCTTGTCGGTGGGTTAATCAACAGTCCATCCCCGGTAGCAAGTAGAACCGCACCCCAGATACCTGGTGCGTAAGCAGGACAAACAAATTTTACTTATTATCTCTCTTTCGTCTTATAGTAGGAAGGTGATCCATGGCATTTCAGCCCATACTTCAGGCGCTGACGCAAACGATTGCAGCCATTCTTAACTTCGTTCCACATTTAATTAATGGACTTATTATACTCATCATTGGTTACATCATCAGCGCCGTTGTGCGCTTTATCTTACGTTTTATCTTACGACGTGTTGGAGTGGATCAGCTTTTACAACGTACTGGTATTGAGACTACCTTGCACATATTGGGTATCCATACATCAATCTCGGATATCTTAGTTCAGATTGTCTTTTTCTTTCTCCTTCTGAGCTTCTCAACCTCGGCTGTACAACTGATGGGATTGAGTGCGGTCGCCATCCTGCTGCAGAATATTTTGAATTTCGTGCCTCAGGCCATCAGTGCAGGACTCATCGTCATATTTGGCTCTATGATAGCCCGCTTTCTCGGAGACGCTGTCATCTCAGTTGCGCAAAGTGTGAACATCACATACAGCAACTCACTGGGGAAAATTGTTGAATACGCCATCGTAGCCTTTGTCATGGTCCTCGCTATTTCGACCCTCGGCGTCAACACCGCCATCCTCACCACCAGCCTCACGATTATCATCGCCGCCGCCGGGCTCGCCATCGCCCTCACCTTCGCCTTCGGCTCCCGTGACTCCGCGCGACACGTCATCGCTGGCTACTACGTCCGGCAAAACTTTCAACCCGGTCAACGCCTGCAACTCGGCGAACGCAGCGGCACTATCCGCAGTACCACCGGGGCCTATACCGTCCTCGACACTATCAATGAGGCCGGCCAGCACTCCACCATTTCACTGCCCAATGCCCTCCTCCTGCAGAGCGCCGTTCTCAGCCAGGAAGGGACACCCACCGCAAGCCCTGTCGTCTCACAGCAAGAACCACCTCGTCCAAACATTGAGACACCAGGAACGGGTGAGGTCTAGCCCTGAGTAGATTGATCACCTTGAAATCGAGGGTAATGTTCGTTATAATGAGAGCATGCTAGTTTCACGCTCCACGATTGTAAAGTGGACATCTATCCCTCGCGCATGGCAGTTATAAGCATCTGACCGGCAATTTCCCATCCTTTGCAATTTGTTGCATCGCTACCCGTATACACGTTTCTCTGATTTCCTGCATCATTGTGTGTTGGAAGAAATCAAGGCAAACGTTCTTCATCCTTAAAGGGGTATTTCTTATGAGCGACCACATCAGTAAAATTAAAGGTATGGAACCAGAAGTTCAGACAAAGCTTGAGGCAGAGGGCATCCATCACACGGATCATCTTCTTGAGCATGCGAAAACGGATAAGCAGCGCGCTGACCTGGCTAAAAAAGTTGGCTCGACACCTCATGTGATCAAAGAATACGCGAATCGTGCTGATCTCATGCGTCTCAAAGGCGTGGGTGGCGACTTCGCTAATCTGTTAGAAGAAGCTGGTGTCAATAGCACCAAAGAACTTCAGCATCGCACTGCAGAGAATTTGCAGGTCAAGCTGGCTGAGATCCACACAACCAAAAAGATTGCCCACCACGCTCCCACCCTGGCCCAGGTAACTGAGTGGATTACCGAGGCTAAAACCCTATCCAAGACTGCGGCTGAGTAATCCATTAAAAAGTTTCTATAATGTTCTACGTTTCTGCAAACTACTGCACGAAGTGCAGTAGTTTGCAGAAACGTAGAACATTATAGAAACTTTTTAATGCGATACCACGTGAATATGGTAGACGTCTATTTAGCCGTTCCATTGATCAGATGAATCGTGCTCGCAGCGGCTCTGACAAGATTCTAAATGTATGATATGATAACGTTGGTTTTCACCCTCTTACTCTCTACAAATAAATTATCGGGTTATGCGAAAGGAGCAAGCACTATGTCAGTGACTCCGTCTTCTCATGTTATAGGCATGTTTACGGATCAGGCCATTGCAGATGAAGCAGTAGAAGCATTACATAACGCTGGTTTTGAAAACGAGCATATCAGTTATTCTGCTCCAGGTGGCTCTGGAGGATTTCTCGAAGGTCTGAAAAGCTTGTTCACGGGTACAGCTCCGGGGGCAGATGATCTTATCCATGATCTTACAAATATGGGACTCTCGAACGAACAAGCTCAGTATTATGTCGATGAGTACAATAATGGTAATACACTTCTAAGTGTGAATGCACCGGGCCGTGAAGAGCAAGTATTAGGTATTTTGCATCAATATGGTGCGTACAGTGCGCACAGCACTGGCGTGCAGTTTAATAATGTCGTGAATCCTGTATCGCAACCTGTCGATACGGCCGGATTAAATGATTATACGGCTTCAGGTGCTGATCTCCAGAGCTCTGCGCCCGGCTTGAATGTACAGTCTCAATCCCAGACGCTGGACGGACTTGAGTATCAGACGCAGGATACGCTTGCTCCCATCACTCCTCTCCACGATGTTGAAGATCAGCCTACGAGACCCGTAACGTCTGAGTACACTACGGAGCCCCATCATGCGCTAGATGACGTAGTAACTCCTGAACATCATGCAGAAAATGGGGCATCCGATCAGATTCTATCCGGGTATGAGCAAGAAAACTCCGCATATTCTCCGGATCATATAGAAGCTCAAAGCGCACAAACGACGGCAACGGCTCCTGAATATGGAACGCTAGAAGGTCAGACAACTGAGCCAGCGGCGGCCGCCTCCGAGTACGGGATGCCAGAGGATCAGGTCGTCCACTCGACCACGACAACTCCTGAATATGAGACGTTAGAGGATCGAGTTGCTCAGCCAACGATACTCTCTGAGCATGAGACTGTAGGGGACCAGGCATCTGAGCCTATGGTGACCATCGCCGAGTATGGAACGACCGAGGACCATGTTGCTCAACCGGCAGCCACAAATGCTGAGTATGAGGCGATGGACCCGGAGGATCAGGCAGTCCAGCCAGTAACCGCCGCCCCTGAATATGGAATAGCGGGGAATCACGTAGATCTAGACCCCGTTTCAGTAGTAACTCCCGAAGATAGGACGGAGAACCAGATGGCCGAACCCACCTCTGTCGCGACAGAACACGAAATAGAAGAGGGCGCACCCGAAGCCAGCGTAGCCGGACACACCCTTGAAGATCAAGCACCTGTATTGTCTGGTTCCGCTACTAAAGAGCCAACCGCTTCACTCAATGGCGTCACAGCGTCCGATACAGCCATGACCGAACAGCCCGAGCAGCCCGATGCAGTTCTTTCCACGCAGGAAGCGACGGAACAGCAGGCCGTGCTGGATAGCACATATACTGCTGAACCAGAAACTGCCGTAACCCAGGAACAACCAATTCTGAGCAACCCTGCCTCATCTGATTCATCCGCAGTCACAGCAGCCACAACCCAGGACCAGCCTCTGCTAGACAGCCAGGTCGCGGCGGAGCCAGCGATAGCGGAGCCAGCCCTAGTTACAGCCCAGAATCAGGCGGTTCTGGATAGCACAGTGGCCTCAGAGCCTGCTGTATCAGAGCCAGCCGTAGCTACAGCCCAGGATCAGCCGGATAGCACAGTGGCCTCAGAGCCATCAGTAGCGGAGCCTGTCACGTCACAGTCAGCACAGAGCACCGCGCCTGTAGCAGACTACGCCAGAAAGCTCCAGGCCCTCCAACAGCAGCTCCAGGCCTCCCAGCAGCAACTGCAAGAAGTCAAAGCGCGCCTGCAGTCTGCCAAAGAGCACGAAACCCAGATCCAGGCCACCCGAGAGCAGCTAAAAGCCATCCAGGACGAACTGGCAGCCACCCTGGCCGAACTAAACGAAACTCATTCGCGCATCGACCAATACTAATACTCAAAAGTAAAGACAAGTGGGATAACAAGAGCGAAAGTGGTGATGATACAACAGATGGAATGAATACGATCTCTTATGGAAAGCACGCTTTCCGTGAGAGATCGTATTCATTCCATCTGTTGTATCATCACCACTTCTGCCCACCTGCCTCCGCGCGTTTCAGAAGTGTAGGCAATTCGTGTTCCGCGATGAAGTCCGAAGCCAGAAAATCACCAATTATCAGCAGGACCGCGGCCCTGGATGTTTCAAGCGCATCCTGAATCGCCCCTTTCCACTACATGCCAACCGCAATCTTTGTATCATCCCACAAATCAATGATCCTATCGCGCTCGATCGGCTTAAGATGAACACGTAGCCGTTCTAGCCATTTCGCATCTTTATGACTATAGCTGATGAAAACCTTACGCTCAGCCAGTTGCGTGATCTTGCCAACCTGTCTTGCAATGCTTGAGAAGCGCACTTGTAACCCATCTATTCTATAAAGACTCATCAGCTAGATTATGAGGATATTTCTATTAGAAGAGATAATTTGTAGAAAAAAGTATATATTTTTTGTTCATTTGAAAGTATAATAGGCAATCATGTAAACTTTTTGAGGTAGTATGACTATGCCAAATCCGTATAAGGTATTGATTATTGAGGGCAGTGCTACTCCATATCTTCTGGTGGAGCAGGTTCTTGCTGCCAGCGGCTATCGGGTAAGCGTTGCTTCTAACGGGAATGAGGGCATAAAGAAGGCCTACAGTGAAGTTCCTCACTGTATCCTTCTTGATACTATACTGCCGGATGTTAGTGGCTTCGAGGTGTGCCGCAGGCTGCGTACGGGTGATCCGTATCATCGCCATCCGATTATTCTTATAAGCAGCAAAAATATGCCGATGGATTATAACTGGGGATTGAAGCAGGGGGCGGATTATTACCTGGTCAATCCAATTAACCAGGAGCTGCTGCAGGTCGTCCGCTATGTGCTCTCGTCGCTCTTTCATCCTCCTAACAACGTTCAGCAACTGATAACGGGCTACCAGCTAGAGCCTTTTGATCGAAATACGCGAATATTGCCAGTCGACTGGACTCTATTCGTCCCTTGCCGCCGCGAAGAACCGAACTTGCTGACAACCGATAATCCGTTTGAAACTGCATCGATTATCAGAGATAGGCCTGCTCGTCGTCTCTATGATGTTATTGATGGCCATCGGACTATACGCGATCTTTGTCAGGCAACGGGTCTATCGGTAAAAGTAGTTCTCGAAGCACTACGCCTCCTACTAAATAATGGTCGTATTCAATTATGTACATCTGATGGCACGCCCGTAGATATCTCTCTCTTGCCTAAAAACTAGCAATATCTATCTATCTGTCTCTGTAAAAAAGAAAGGAATTTGAATAGTATGGATCAAAACCTGGTTGCGAATGCTCTTTCATTAACACAATTTTTTGTCGCCCTGATTATCGCGGTGCGTGGCTTCTATTTGTTCAGGCAAGCCCGTAGCCGTCGCCTCTTTATACTCGCGTTGTCTATGCTTGTTTTTGCGTTGACCTCTGCGGCGGGTTTCGTTGGCGATAATGTCACGACGATCAGCCTCAATGTAGATTGGTTTAACTACATCGGTCAGGCTGTGAGCTTTTTGTTTATTTTGTTTAGCCTGTTGCGCAGCTCGGATGATTATCTGCGTAATCTGATGTACACCCATATTGTTGTATCGGTGTTACTGCTAATACTCTTAGGATTAGCTCCTGTTTTGCCGCCCGAGTTTCCAAATCCTGCGATAACGAAGTCATTCTTGAGTGGTTCGCGGGGATTGACCTGCGCCGTAATTTTCTTTTTCTATGCCAGGTCCTTTGGAAAAAAGGAAACGTTGTTTGCACTTTTGATGAGCAGTGCCTTTTTCCTCCTTGCTATTGGCTACTTCACCATTCTCCCCAAATATTTCTCGCCCAATGACTTTCTTGATCGCTTAGGGGACATTCTGCGCATCGGTGGAGTGCTGGCGCTGCTGCTCGCACTTTCTAATAGGGCACAGTAGTTATAGGGTAAGGTGGCGAGCAGAAGCGGTGATTGGACTGGACAGAATAAATACGGTCCAATACGCATCAATTTAAGAGCAGTGAGCCGATCATGCTTCCCCGTGAAAAGAGTTGTGCCGCCGTACCCTTACGTTAGTGCGTATTGGATAGAATAAATACGGTTCTAATGTATAGCGGGCTATACATTAGAACCGTATTTATTCTATCCATGGTTCTATTAACGCCTCTGCTCGCCACCTCTTGTTTAGTTAACCCTGTCTATATTGTGGATTTTGCGGATATGGGGGATCTTGCTGTGGGTATGGAGGATATTGCTGTGGGCCGCCTTGATTGGGTGGATATGGCGATTGTGGAGGGAACTGTGGACCTCCCATTGGACCGCGCATCGGGCCATCTACTGGTCCTCGCGGGCCATCCATTGCCGCTACCCGTTGGCGCAACATATTGAGTTCCTGATAGATAGGCCATTCTGCAAAGGCGAGGATGCAGATCATAACAATATTTGCAATTGGCACAAACATGAGCAAACTCAATGCACCGCTAAAGCCCGCTTTTGAAAAGATTCTCCAGTAGACGATCACGGAGAAGACGATACTGGCTATTGCAATAATGCCAATAATAGCGAAGTAAGCTGTTATAGCTGTTGCAAAGGACTGCGACTGATTAGGGTCCATGCTGTTCTACCTTCCTTTTCTAGCTCTAAAATATTGATTGATGTATCTACGTTAGTTTTCTAGATGATATAGGCATAGTACTGTGCTTATGCCATCCTGTCAATGACCTATTTCACTAGTAAACGCGTCAATTGTGCACTATCAGGTCATCAAAAGTTCGACTTGTTCCTGAGTTGGAAATGAAGTATGATCTAGTTTAAGAAACAATTGGCTGGAGCTGCTAACGATGAACGATGAAGCCAGGGCGCATGGAAGTCATTCTCGTGGTGTTGGACCCTTAGTGGTTGGAGTAGATTTAGGCGGCACACAGATCCGTTCGGCTGTGCTGCGCGGTGCAACCCTGTTATCGCGTGTGGGATTGCTGACGGGCGAAGATCTCGGTCCCAAATCTGTGATCCCGCGTATGCAAGATGCGGTGGAGCAGGCGCTTGCCGCTGCCAACGTGACGCTGGACCAGGTGGCAGGTATTGGTATTGGCGCTCCTGGTCCACTGGATAGCCGTACAGGCGTGGTCTTTTCTCCGCCCAACCTGGTGGGATGGCACAACGTTCCTTTGCAGAATATTTTCTTCACCCGCTTCAACGTTCCAGTGTTTGTGGAAAACGATGCCAATGCCGCCGCCCTCGCCGAATACATGTTTGGCGCGGGCCGTGGCAGCCAGGAGATCGTGTACCTGACGATCAGCACGGGCATCGGTGGCGGGGTGATCACCGGTGGACGTATTCTAACTGGAATTGTTGGGACTGCGGCAGAACTGGGCCATATGACCATCGACATGCATGGCCCTCGCTGTGCCTGTGGCAGTATAGGCTGCCTGGAAAGCCTCGCTTCTGGCACCGCTATCGCGCGCCGCGCGCATGAACTACTTGAGCAGGGCAGGGGTGATGGGCTACTAAAATTTGCTCGCTCACATCAATCATCTATGCAGCATGATGACACACCCGCCGAGAGAGAATGGGCGCGCAGCAATCCGCTACGACTCAACGCGCATATCGTAGCCCAGGCAGCCGAAGCTGGGGTGCCTGAGGCCCGAGCCATTATCGAGCAAGCGGCGGAGGCACTTGGCGTGGGCCTGGTCAACGTCATTCATATTTTTAATCCGGAGCGCGTGATCCTGGGAGGAGGAGTAGCGCAGATCGGCGAACCTTTGCTGGCACCTGCCCTACGCATCGTTGAGGAAAGAGCCATAGCAGTGTCCGGCAACGCGGCACAGATAGTCCTGGCCGAACTGGGTTCTGATGTAGGCCTCATCGGTGCGGGCGCGCTGGTCTATCATCATCGTTAAAGCGGCTAGCCCGCGTAGGGACAATCCCTTGCGGTTGTCGTAGGAGGTGTGTTGAGAAGCGGGTGGAAGACTCCAATTCGCTTGATCGCAGCGTGATCGCGAGGGATTGTCCCTACGCGGAACGAAGAAACCAGGAGAAAAATGGCTGCAAACAAAGAGCGCCTGGATGTGGCATTGGTGCGACTAGGCCTGGCACCGAGTCGCGAACGGGCACGGGCTATCATCATGGAGGGGCAGGTCTATGTTGGGGATCGCCTGGTGGATAAACCCGGCACGCTTGTCCCGTTGGATGCGCAGTGTCGTATAGCTGAGGTTGCGCCCGAACTAAAATATGTCAGTCGCGGCGGCCTGAAGCTAGAAAAAGCGCTGGATACCTTTCATCTCGACCCTACCGGCCTGGTCGCCATCGACGTAGGATCGTCGACCGGCGGCTTTACACAATGCCTTCTAGAGCGGAGAGCGGCACGTGTCTACGCCGTCGATGTTGGTCACGGTCAGCTTGCCTGGACACTGCGCAACGATCCCCGTGTTGTGGTGATGGAGCGCACAAATATTCGCAATCTGACAATGCTGCCTGAGCCCATCCAGTGCGCGGTCATCGATGTCTCTTTCATCTCGCTGCGCCTGGTTCTGCCCGTCCTTGCCCCCCTGCTAGTCCAGGACGCCGCCACCTGGGTTATCGCGCTGGTAAAGCCACAGTTCGAGGCGGGTAAGGCCGAGGTCGATCGCGGCAACGGTGTGATCAGCGATCCACAGGTGCATAGCCGCGTGCTCCACGAGCTCAAAGAGTGGATTCCGCTGCACACACCATTTCAGGTGCAGGACGAGACCAACTCACCCATTTTAGGACGTGATGGCAACCACGAGTTTCTCTTTCTGCTACGCCATCAGCCGTAGTATTTGAAGAGAGGTGCTTATATATGGATCATCCCGAGCTTTTGAAAAATGATAAACATGGTGTTGTACCTACTCTTTTTACTGCTGAAAGC
>CAXTXB010000174.1:0-1206 GCA_964247965.1 uncultured Dictyobacter sp.
ATGTAAAACACGATTTGCATCATTTTTCAAGCGTTCGGATGACTTGTTGATCTATAACTAACTATTCTTCATGGAATTCTGAGGTTTGGAAGCGCAGGGTGTTGCTGTTCTCTTTGACGGTACGCACGGTGTGGTCGGGGACGCCGTCGGGCAGCTCGGCGGTGATTTCAAGGATGACGTTGACCCGGGCACCGCTGAGGCTGGTGAGGTGCTTGACTACTTCTTCCATGATCTTGCCGGCCTCTGAAGCCATCATGCGTTCGTTAATCTGGACGGAGCCGTAGAAGCGGTGCAGCTTTTTTTCTGCATTCGCCGCTGGCTTGCTGCCTGTCTGACTGCTTGTTTGACCTGCTCCGTTTTCGTGCACGATGCTTTTATAGCTGGATGGATCTGCGTATGGCTTGCTTGAGCTGGCGGAAGTCTCGGAGGGAGCCTGGGTGGCGCGGAAGCGGGCTTCTCGTTCGGCGGCTTCCTGGGCCAATTGGGCGTCGGCGAGCTCGGGTTTGACGAGCAGCGATTGTCCGTCGACGATGATGTTTACGCTGGAGCCGGCCTGCAGGTTCATGTAGCGCTGGCGCTCTTCATTCCAGGCTGAGGCGTAGGCGAAGGTGTCGTCGCGCCAGGAGGCGGCCTGGGCACCATCGCTCATGGCGCTGATCAATACGTCGTTGTGTTTGAGTCGTGGCAGGTAGATATAGCGTGCGAAATTTTCGACGAGCTCTTTTACGCTGACATGGTTGCCGCGCCAGAGGGGGATGCGGTCCATCTCCTGGCGCAGGCGTACGCCGGCGAACTTTGTGATGACCAGATCTTCGATGCGCAGGAGGCTGGTGGCACTGCTGGCGAGCAGGCCGGTCTTTTCCTGCTTTGGCAGTTTGTATGCGCCGAAATAGGCGGGCCGGCGTGGATCGCTTTGCTCGGGAACGAGCAGCCAGGAGTAGGTCTCGGGCAGCAGGGCGAGGACGCGATCCTCTGCGTCCTTGCGCCGCACTCTGGCCTGGTTCGATTGAAAGGCGTCCAGGTTGAGCGCTTCACGCTCTTTGTCGATGGAGTCCCAGGCGAGGAAGAGGCGGGTAGCCTGCTTGAGCTCTTCGATGCGGATGTGGTCGGCGGCGAGGAAGATGACGGTGTTGGGGAAGCTGCGCGGTGAGCTGCCGCGCGAGGCGAGGATTCTCGCGGCCTCGGCCAGGGCCTGGTCGATGATGG
>CAXTXB010000174.1:1216-3853 GCA_964247965.1 uncultured Dictyobacter sp.
TCTTTGTTGCGCTGAACATGTGGGTAGTGCGGCTTGAGTATTGCCAGGCGCAGGCCGTTGTTCTCATCCAGCACATCGCCAGGACTGTCGGGACAGGGGTGGACGCTGGCAAAGTCGCCCTTCTGGCGCTGCTCCGGCTTCAAATACTCTTTGATCATCTGATAGACCGTTTCATCATCGTATTGCGTGGCGCGATCCTGGGCCAGGCGCGTCATGCTGGGCTGGGTGTCGTACCAGTAGCGGCGCTCGTTTTGATAGAGATAAGTGGCCTGGTCTGCCAGGCGGCGCAGGGCATCGCCGAAGATCGCCACGCTCTCGCCGGGCTGCGCGCAGCTCAATTTGATGCTGGTGTCCTGCACGCCTTTATTGATGCTTTGCAGCGTTGGCGTGGAGCTGAAGAAGACCGTGCGGGCAACGCGCCGGGTGGCGGAGAAGCGTCCAAAATTGGGATTGTTGCTATCCAGGCGGCGCGGCAGAGATTGGTTGCCATCCACGTCCTTCTCAATAATCGGCACCCAGTTGTCTTCCAGGTATTGGATAAACATAGACTGCACGGCTGAGGTGTCGAGCGGAATGCTGGCGGGCATGATGAGCAGACCGTGATCCTGCTGCTCCCATAATTCATGCACCACGGCGGCCATCAGGCGCAGGACGCCGCGTGTGCGCTGAAACTTGGGGATGGCCGACCAATCGGCGAAGAGCCGGTCGAAGAGTTCGGGATGAATGGGATAGCAGTTCTTGATGCGCTGCTCATAATTCGCCTCGCTGCACTCATTGGGAAACTCCTGCCGCTGCGAGCGATAAAAGTCAGAGAAAGCGCTGGCCGTGGCGTCCCGCGCCGCATAGAGCTGTGCAGGGATCGGCTCAAAGAGACGCCGGCGCACAATCTCAAAACCCTCTTCAGGATCGGCTGGACGCCAGGGCGACTCGATGCGCCCAAAGATACTCCTCAAGCGACTCACCGCCTCCTGTCCGCCCTCGCCGCCCGCCTCGTTCTCCGACGCGGGAATGGTGGCCACCACCAGCGTGCGCGGAGCCGCCTTTGCCGCCTCGGTCAGGTTCTGCGCAAAGCTCAGGTTGGCCTCAAAAGATCCGGCGGCCAGGCCATCTTTATTATACAGTTGGCGCACCAGCACGACCCATTCGTCGATTAAGATCAGGGCAGGGCTCGCGGCATCGAAGAGCTGACGGAGGACCTCGGAGCCGGGACTGACACCCAGCCAATCGTCTTCCGCAACCATTTCATAGCCAGCTTTCCCCAGCAGTTGCCAGGCCATCTCGCCCCAGATCGTGTGTACCTCGCAGCCATCGGGCTTCCTGCTCACCTGCGCGGGCGAGAGGGCGTGGCCGACCAGCACAGCGCGCTTCGCCTCTGGCGACTGCTCAAGCCCCAGCTCTTGCAAGAGCGGCTCGATGCCCACCAGATCGGGGGCCGAGGCCTGCGAGAAGAGGTGATAGAGGGCCAGCAGAGAGTGCGTCTTGCCCCCGCCAAAGTTGGTCTGCAGCTCAACCACAGGATCGCCGCCATTGCCAGTCAGACGGCGCAGCGCTCCTAGCAGCAACTGGCGCAGGCCGCTGGTCAAAAAAGTGCGGCGGAAAAAAGCGTAGGGATCGCGATACTCGTCAGGATGATAATATTCATCGCCCTCCACCTCACTGTCCGCACGATAGAGATCTGAGCGGTAGACCTGCGCGAGATCGGCGGCAAACTCGGCAACCTGGTAATTGCCCGAGGCTACGTCGGGATGTGGAGTGATCACCTGCCGCCAGGGCAGCAGACCCTTCGGCGTAGATCCCTCTATCAGAGCACCCGTAGTGCGCCGCGTGACATTGCGCGCCTGGCTATCGAAGCTCGTGCGCAGAAGCTCCATCTTCTGACGCTCAATCTCGTCGGCCTGGTCTGCGGCGGCGATAGCCGTGAGCAGGAGCTGAGCGCTGTCGAGCGCGCGATAGGCCGGCTGTGTTCCGAACGGCACCTGGTGCGCCCACTTGTTGCGTATATCGCGCAGCTCGCTCACATAGTTCCGTTCCGCCTGCCCCAGCGTCTTCTTGAAAACCTGGTGCCACTGGTTCGTCATGATGCTCAAGAGCGCGTATATATCAAGGTGCAGGTCCTGCCCATCCTCAGTAATATGATGATCGCGCAGCGAATCAACCGCCTCGTAGCGCCAGCGCGGACCATACACAGACTCCATTTCCCGCACAACGAACGGCTTCAGCCCCTCATTCAACAGATCCAAAGCCCGCCCCACGCGATCACGATTTGTCAGTGCCATAGAGAATGCTCCAATCTATCTAAACATGTCAATACGGGAATTTAAGCATCGAAAGACAATACCGTCTGCTGAGGCTGAACGGCCACAGTGCGCGCCTGCTCGCCAATGCCGGACCAGGACGCCACTAACATATTATAATAGAGCGCCTCCTGCGACCAGCCCTTGCGCTCACAGATATTGTAGAGCCGATAAGACAGATCGCGCACCACCTCCCCGTACTCAGCCGGCACCTGCGCCATCACGCTGCCCGCGCCCAGCTCGCCATGCTTGTCCAGGGCGTGCACCATCCGCGGCAACCCCCCCCGCCGGCCACCCCGCGCCCAGCTCCCGCGTCCAAAGCGAGCCCCCCACCACGCCCCGG
>CAXTXB010000174.1:3863-9864 GCA_964247965.1 uncultured Dictyobacter sp.
CGCCATGCTTGTCCAGGGCGTGCAGCATCCGCTGCATCACCTCCCAGGCCGTCAAGCGCGCTCCATGCTCCGGCTTCCAATGCTCGCCCAGCTCCTCGCGCCTGATGAGCCGCACCTTGCCCGCCTTCGCCTCCAGGATACCCGCCTCCACCATCGTCTGGATCGCCGCATTCTTCGCCTTCGACAGCACCTCCGCGCGCCCATACTGCCCCTCATTCATCGCATACTCCTCGAACCACGCCACCGCCCAGCGCGTCTCCACATCATACTCCCCCTCCTGCTCCGCCAGCACACTATCCAGCTCCCGGTTGATAAGCTGCAGCGCCGTGCGAATCGAGAGCGGCGCGCCATCCGATTCCAGCACCTTGCTGTAGCGCGAGTAGATCGCCATCCCCGGCCCAATGCTCGCCTGCGCCAGGTCCACCGGAGCAATCGTCCCCTTCTGCATCTTCTTCAGCGCATCCGCCAGCTCCTCACGCAACCCGTTGATAAACTGGCGGCGTGACGTGGATGGGGCGTTTACGGGGCGCGGGCGGCAGACAAGCACGATGGAGGAGGCGAGGGCATTTGCGCCTAAACCAACACTACGATTTGCCATCTCTGTACGCATAGGCCAGGTGCCAGTGATGGTAAAACCGGAATGAACCAGGCCCTCAAGCATCGTCTCCCAGCCAGTGGAAGCTACTATTTGGTTTCCCTTTTCATTGCTTTCTTCATCACCGGTATCTACTTCCGCCTGCTTGAATGCATAGTAAACAGTAAGCGGATAATCAGGAATCTGTATAGCGCGCATACGCTCAAAAGCCTGATTCAAACCAAGCTCAAAGAAATCTTGTGCCTTTCGCTTACTACCTTCAAAACGATAGGGAGTCGCAATCAATTCCTGGGCTTTTGGTACTAACATAGTTCCAAACAAATCTGGATAGATAACACTTAAGGAATGACGTAACCATACATAGAAAAAATCTGATAGATCAGCATATCCAATATTATCATAATAGGGAGGATCTGTTGAAATAATAGCTCGATCATTTTCATCAGAGTACTCAGTCACATCATGTTGTATTGCTCGACCAGAAGTGCTATATGGAGAATTTTCAACAACTTCAGCAATCCAATCTACTGCTCCCAAAAAATTCCCTGTAGATTCACTAAGAGGATTAGCTTCTGCAAAATCCCAAACCATTGGTATTGCTTGACGAGCAAAGGTATTACGTATTTTTACATATCCACTATCCCAAGAGCAAATAGTTGAACTTCTATCAGCTAAACGATCCACAGCAAGAGCAAGATATGTAACTACAGCATTGGCATAACTATCCATGCTAGACATATTCCCATTGAAGCTAATCGAAGGCTCCCATTCAATTAAAATTTTCTCTTTTACTTCTCGTATTAAATTACTAAAGAAAATTAATGCTACCAACTGACGTTGTGTAAAAAGATCTCGATGCTTTGTCATACCATAGAGTTGTACACGAAAACCTAAAGCTTTTTCTGGTAAATTAGTTTCTGGTACATCAACGGGTTGAGCTTGATCAGCTATCGAGACATGAGAAGCGTTAGGCGCAAGATACGTACGTCTATTTTTACCTTCGGCTACAATCGCCATAAGTTGCTTGCCGATTCTTCCTGCTCTTCCCTCGTTACGTATGTAATCAAAGGTAATGGCAATTCCACAAGAAATGCATTTTGCTCCATTGCGGTTAACTGTACCATCTTGCGGTTCTCCCTTCCCTGCTTTTGTAGAGAAACTGATAGTTGAAGGAACCGTCGTATGATCTATATTCGGTTCAACCCAAACTTCCTGGCCTTTTTTCTTAGAAAGCCACCATTTGCTTGTTAAAGGCATTTGGACTCCGCAAGCTGGATTAGGGCATTTCACTGTGCGTACCCATAGCCATGCGATAACAGTCGCCTCGCCACCACCGTATTCCTGTGGTAAAGCAACCTTGGGATATAGATGGCCGATTCGGTGCTGGGCTTCGTCACGCATCCACTTGCCATAGTAGCGAATGTCGTTTGCCAAACCCTGTGCTCCTTGCCATTCGCCCTTTACTAAAGATTTTTGAGCCTCGGGATTTACGGGTGGAAGCCCGGCAAACTTCGGTGGAATTTCTATTAGCGCTTTGTTTAGCAGAACAGCTACTGGATTCAGATCACTTGCGTGGGCTTCTAGGCCGAGACGTTGGGCTTCTAGAGGAATAGAGCCACCACCAGCGAAAGGATCAAGAAATGGAGGTAGCTTGCCATCAGGAGCGGATTTCAAGATCTCTGCTCGTGCTTGCTGCAGAATAGCTTCGTTGTTGGAGTTCTCCCACTTCACCAGTTCATGTATAAACTGAAAGAGCCGCTCGCGCTCATCGTCCTGCTCCTGCTCAGTCGGAAACTGCTCTGGATGCTCGGAGGGATCATCGACTAATGAGGCGAAAAGGACGGCGCGGCTGGCCGCCAGGGGTTTGCGCGACCACCAGAGGTGCAAGGTTGAGGGATGGCCGTGACGGATGGATTTTTCACGGACGGATGCGTCGCTGATGGCATCGAGTGGCAGGGCGACTTCGATTAGTTTTTTGCGGTAGGTGGTCATAGTACCTGGACGACTCCTTCTTTGTTTAGCAGGCGGGCGAGATCGTAGATGACGGCGGTGACGTTGAAGTCGGGCTCATTTGCGAATGGTTTTGGGATGTAGTAGGCCTGGGTTTTGTCGTCGTCGACGAGGACGACGGCGAGGATGAATTCGTCGGGCTTGTTGAGGGCGATGAGGATTTCGTTTTTGGTGACGATGACGTTTTTGGCGTCGTGTCTCCGGCCCTTGACTTCTATGAAACGCAGCTTGCCGCTGTTGGGGTCGCGGGACTCGATGTCGTAGCCGCATTTGTCCATGCTGACATCGCGCGGCTCGAAGCCTTCTCGGCGCTCGACTTCCATGATGGCTTGCATGCCGCGTCTTTCGACTTCGGCGGTTTCACGGGCGAATTCAAAAGGATCGTCGGCGACGTTCTCGCCCTGCAGACGGTTGAGCAGGCCTCGGGGTATGACGAGGACGCCTCCGCCTACGACGGGCGGCAGGGGCGAGAGGTAGCGCTCTTGTTCCAGCTCTTGCAGGCGGCGGTGCAGGCGTGCGTCGAGTTCCTTGGCGCGCTGGTGTGCATTCTGGGCGTTCAGTCTGTTTTTCCCTTTCTTGCCCTGCTCCTCCTCCTCTTTGAGGAGAACGGATCGATTATCCCAATAGCTGATCTCGGTGGTCAGGCGCTCGTTGACGGCGGCCTTTGTCTTGTCGATCTGGGCTTCGCGGCGCTGGCGCACTTCGTCCAGATGGTGCGGGACGAGCCGGGTGATGGCGTAGCTGCGCGCCTGCTCCTCCAGGTTGTCGCTGAGCCAGGGCTGGTCGCGCAGGGTGGGGACGAGGGCGAGCTCGTCTTCGCGCAGATGGCGATAATCGAGGAAGGGGGCGTAGCCGGCCGGATGGACCTGGTTTTCTGAATCGATCTCGATGAATTGGAGCTGGCGCGAGACAGTGCGCCGCTGGCCGTTGGTGTCCAGGCTGGCATCCTGGATGGTATGCTCAAGGTAGAAGAGGACGCGCACCTCCTCGCCCAGGTCTTTTTCGTTGACGAGAATGCTGCCCTGCTTGAAGAGGGGACGATACAGGTCGAGTACGAGGTCGATGGTTGCATCCAGCAGGGGATGTCCGGGGCAGACAAGGGCAGCAGGGGGCTTGCCGGGCAGGTTGACGAGCTCTTTTTCAAAGGTGATGCGTTCGTAGACCTGCTGGATGTGTGCGCGGCGGCCCAGGTGTGCGTTGCGATTGCGAATGGCGGCGGGGACATATTTGATTTCGTAGCGCCTGGGCTCGCGCTCGACGTAGCGGCCGCCGAGACGTTTGAGCGCCTCCAGGAAGAAGGTGCCGATGAAGTGCGGCTGCAGGCGGCGGGCGTTGGCGCGCTCCATCTCTTCGCGAATCTGCAGGATGCGCATCCGGTCCATTATCTCATGGGCGAGGGCGCGCTGCTCTAATAGTTCCTCTAGATGCTGGTGGTCCAAGGCGTCCTCCACGACCTGATTGAGCCGATCACGCGTCTCGGGCAGGTCGCCATAGCGAATGGCCTCAACCATCAGGTCGCGCAGGGGACGATTATCGAACAGGACATCGCCCAGCACATTGAAGACCTGGTCCCCAAGTGCTCCGCGCTCTTTTTTCAGCTTCTCCAGCAACTTATAGAAGACTTCGCCCTCGCGCGTATCCAGGGACACGAGATTCCAGAGATGACACACCTCCGTCTGGCCGATGCGATGAATGCGGCCGAACCTTTGTTCTATTCGATTAGGATTCCAGGGCAGATCGTAGTTGACCATCAAGTGAGCACGCTGCAGATTGATACCCTCGCCAGCCGCGTCGGTCGCGACCAGGATCTGTACATCCTTATTCTGCGTAAAGGCCTCCTGGGCGCGTATACGATCCTCGCGCTTCACTCCGCCGTGAATAGTGACGACTGCCTCCTCGCTGCCCAGCATGATACGAATGCGTTCCGCCAGGTAGTTGAGGGTATCGCGATGTTCGGTGAAGATTACCAGCTTGCGGCGGTGGCCGTTTGCGTCGAACATCTCGGCGTCATTCTGTAGTAGCCTGGCCAGCTCCTCCCATTTGCGGTCGGTGCCGCCGGTGCGTTCCTGATATGCCAGGCGCTCCAGCTTCACGAGCAGGGCAATCTCGATCTCCAACTCTTTGATCGTGCCCGCCGCTGATGCCTGGTCCACCAGGCGCTCCTCAATCTCTTCCACCTCGGCGGTTGGCGCGTCATCCAGTTCATCCAGTTCATCGCCTTCTAAAGATGGCAGGTGCGCGAACAGTTCCATCTGAATCAGGCTACCATCCAGGAGTTTTGCCAGCTTCGCCTCTTGAAGACGCTGCTGTAGACGCTCGCGGCGACGGTGCAGGGATTGATAGATGGCCTCAGGCGAGGAGGCTAGGCGGCGCTGCAGGGTTGTGAGGGCGAAACCAATCGTGCCCCGGCGACCATTATTTTGCAAGGCGTCGGCGCGATTAAACTCCTGGCGCACATACTTTGTCACCTCGTGGTAGAGATCGAGTTCCAGCGAGGATAGATTATAGTTGGCGGTATAGGCCAGGCGCTCGGGGAAGAGGCGGCGATTCTCGAAGGTATAGAGCTGCTCTTTGACGAGGTGGCGCATAATATCCGAAACATCGACCTTCGTAACACCACTGCGGAAGCGTCCCTCGAAGCGATCCTGGTCTAGCAGGGCCAGGAAGAGCTGAAAGTCCTCTTCTTTCCCATTGTGAGGTGTCGCGGTGAGCAGGAGCAGATGGCGCGTCAGATTGCCCAGAAGCTGACCGAGCTGGTAGCGCTTCGTAAACTTCGCCTCGCCGCCAAAGAAGGTCGCCGACATCTTGTGCGCCTCATCGACCACCACCAGATCCCACTCTGTCTGCTGCAACTTTTCGCGCATCCGCTCATTGCGCGAGAGCTTATCCAAGCGGGCGATACACAGGGGCATCTCAGTAAAAGGATTCCCTGATGCCGATGCCTCAATACGATCATTCGTCAGAATTTCGAACACCATCTGGAAGCGCTGGCGCAGCTCGTCCTGCCACTGCTCCGCCAGGTTGCCCGGCGAGACAATAAGACAACGATGCAGATCGCCGCGTATCATCAACTCTTTAATGAGCAGGCCCGCCATAATCGTCTTGCCCGCCCCAGGATCATCCGCCAGCAGATAGCGCAAAGGCTGTTTCGCCAGCATCGTCTCATAGACCGCCGTAATCTGATGAGGAAGAGGTTCCACCTGCGAAGTATGCACCGCGATTAGAGGATCAAACAGATACGCCAGGCGAATGCGATACGCCTCCGAAACCAGGCGGAAGAGAGCTCCATCGGCCTCAAAGTTCCAAGAAAGCTCTTTGGGCAAAACCTCCAGAGAGGCCAGGCGATCCTCATAAACCAGCTCGCTTGCTAGCTGACCCGCTAATCCCCTATAGACC
>CAXTXB010000175.1:0-4637 GCA_964247965.1 uncultured Dictyobacter sp.
CGTAAATGCGGGAGTGGCTCAGTGGTAGAGCACTTCCTTGCCAAGGAAGATGTCGCGGGTTCGAATCCCGTCTCCCGCTCCCCTTTGTGGCGACGTCGCCAAGTGGTAAGGCACGGCTCTGCAAAAGCTGCACCAGCGGTTCGAGTCCGCTCGTCGCCTCCTAATAAATAAAGAGACGGAGTTTTGCTGCGTCTCTTTATTTCTTTCTCAATGCGATTCAATGTGATATTCTCTGGGCAATCCATTTATGCGTGAGCAACGTAGCTATTCCACCGAAGCTATTATCCTCAAACACACTGATCTGGGCGAAGCTGATCGTATATTGACACTCTTAACCCCTTATAAGGGAAAGATGCGCGCCGTTGCGAAGGGTTCTCGCCGTCCGATCAGCAAAAAAGCTGGTCACCTGGAGTTGCTCTGCCATAGCCAGTTACAGGTGGCTGTGGGTCGCAATCTGGACATTGTGACACAGGCTCAGGCCACTGAAAACTTCTTTTCCTTACGCAATGAACTCTGGCACATGACGTGTGGCTTCTACCTCGCTGAACTCATTGATCGGTTTATTGAGGATGATACTGAACATCAGGATGTCTATAATCTTTTGCTTGGCTCTCTGCGCGTCCTGAACCTTGATGCTGAGGCGGTCCATAAGCGTCAAGATCAGGGGATAGCTCCTTCAGAGCATGATCGTGATCGCACGCGCTTACTTCTGCGCTACTTTGAAATGTATCTCCTCTCTTTCATCGGGTATGAACCGGTATTGCGCTCATGTGCCCATTGTAAAGTCGAGTTGAAGGCCGAGGAAAATGGCTTTACGCCCGTCCTTGGCGGCGCGCTCTGCCCCAATTGCTCCCATCTCTGGTCTCAGACTCTTTCTGTCAATGCTTTGAAAGTCCTGCGTATTCTGCAGCGCACAGAATGGGCGCAGATTCCATCATTTCGCCTGGATGCACGCCTGCAGGCCGAAATAGAGGCGGCTATGCATGGCCTGCTGCGTTTCCATCTTGAGCGCGATTTAAAATCGTGGAGTTTTCTGGAAATGCTAGGTGTGCAGCATGAGACTTAACCCAACACACGATGCTTATAGACCAGCTTGCCTGCGCGATCGTAGATCTCTGCCTCTATTGGCAATGTGACGGGCTGATCCGTCAAGAAGAGGACGATCCCATCCTCTACAGTATCTTCGAGCATAGTTCCATTTTTCGCTATCAATCGAACATGGGTCACATCTAAGCCGTGGTCCGCAACATACCCCCCTGCATAAAAATGATCTGGCATGCCCCCTCCTCCCAAATTTGCCCATCCCTGCTCGACTACCGGCCCTGGAGAGCCGGTGATTCCATCTCCAGCAGCCCCTCTAAACTGCCAGCTTCCTCCTATATCCTGCACAACATAACAGGTAAAGTGCATCTTCTGCCCTTTTTTATCCTCAAAGAGTACAAAATGGATCTGCCGACCAGGAATACAACGCTCCTTGAGGAAACGCAGCGTCCTCTGGCCCTCTTCTTTTTCATTCGAAGCGCTTGTTCGCGGTAATAACAGACGTGTTAGCTTATTGATGATTTCCTGTTTTGGATCTGGATTTGCCATAAAAAGATACTTATCTCCAGTCAGGCTATTTATTTTTCACCATGATACCATACTCTCTGCATCCTATCATCTGTACAAATTTCCACTCGTATGATATTGTTCGAATTATGTAATCCCAGTTTTTCTTATAGTCGTGACGGATAACCAGAAATAACCTGGTTAGGGATAATATTCAACAAATGACTGATCGGGAACGTTTGAAAATGAGGAACGTTGAATATTATCAATACAGTTTTGTATAAGAGAGGTAGTTATGGGGGAACGTACTACTCCACTTGATCATGATGTTGTGAAACGGTCTCTCTTTGCTTCCAGGCGTTTTGTGTTTGGAGTGTTCTTTGCTATTAGTGCTTTCAACTACCTGGATCGCTATGTGCTGGTTGGTGCTGCTAATACGGTGGCGAAGGAACTTGGCTTTTCGCTGGATGGCATCGGCATTGTGACCTCGGCTTTCATTGTGGTTTATACATTGAGCACGATACCATTGGGTATGTGGGCTGATCGGACGAAGCGTAAGAATGTGGTGACGATCTGCCTGGTTATCTGGAGCGTTGCGACTGCTTTAAGTGCGTTCTCGGTGAATCTGCTGACGCTTTTTCTTTCGCGTATGGTGCTGGGAATTGGTGAGGCGGGGTATTTTCCGGCGGGAACGGCTTTGTTGAGCGATTACTTTGAGCGCGCAAGCCGTTCACGGATTATGAGTTGGTGGAGTGCAGCCCAGTACGTGGGTGTGCTGGGCGGCTTTGCCCTTGGCGGCGCTCTGGCTGGTCTTTATATAGGAAGCTGGCGTCTGGCATTTCTGGTGACTGGTATTCCTGGTCTTCTGCTGGCCCTGCTGGTCTGGAAAATACATGAGCCTGGGCGCAATCAAGCTGATGAAGCTATTCCTCAGGCCGGGTTGGTTGCTTCACCTGTCGTGGACGAAGTAGAGACTCCCCTGTCTACAAGCTCTTCGCAGGGTGCATTGAGGCTGGTCCAGACTCTGCTGCGTATTAGAACGCTGGCGGCGCTGGTTGTGATGCAGATCTTCGCCTACTTTGTTCTGGGGGTTGCCAGCACATTTTTGCCAACCTATCTGCAGCAGCATGATACATTTGGCTTGAAGTCTGGTGCGGCCGGTCTCTACTCTGGTGGAGTGGTGGTTGTGGGTGGCCTGCTTGGGACGGTCCTTGGAGGCTTCCTGGCCGATGTGCTGAGCCGGCGCTATGCGGGAGGGCGTATGCTTATCTGTGGCATCTCTTTCTTGTGTGCCACTCCAGTCTTTGTGTTGGCTATGTTGGCGCGCAACTTTATTGCTTTTACCCTTTGCCTCTTACTTACCGTTTTGCTTCTGGCTGTGTACAATGGCCCGAGTACAGCGGCGACGCAGGATATTGTGCCTTCGTGGCTGCGCGCCTCTGCTGTGGCCGTCTCGATCATGCTCGCGCATCTCTTTGGGGATGCTTTTTCGCCTGCCCTGGTTGGTATTCTGGCGGCGAATATTGATCCAACCCATGGCTTGCATTTCCAGGCAAGCATGGCGGGTCAAGACCTCAGCATGGCCTTGCTCTGGACATGCACACCTGCCCTGGTTCTCGCAGGTCTTGTTGGTATTTTAGGCTCTCGCTGGATGAAGGCTGATATCGCTTCGGCCACAGCTGTGGAGCACACAAAAAACAAGGAAGAAATTACAGCACGATGATTCATTTCTACGAACTTGCAACATTAGATCCCGCTCAACGAGCTCGCTTGCTGCGTCGTGCAGAGGTCGCTATTGATGATCTGCTTGACTATGTACGGCCAATCGTGCATGCAGTGCGTAATCGTGGCGATGAGGCTCTTCTTGAGTTTATGGACCGCTTTGATCATGTGCGGCTTACTCCTGATCGCTTGCGTGTGAGCCGAGAAGAAATTGAGCGAGCCCATTCTTTGCTGGCGAAAGATGTTCATGAGGCTATTGAACAGGCGATCAGAAACGTGCGTACTTTTCATGAGCGTCAGATGCCGCAGGAGCAGTGGTTTACGCAGGTGGCTCCAGGAGTCATGGCTGGCGAGAAGATCACTCCTATTTCTAATGTAGGTCTTTATGTTCCGCGTGGCAAAGGAGCCTTTCCGTCCGTGATGTATATGCTCGCGACTCCGGCAAACATTGCTGGTGTACCTCGCGTGGTTGTCTGTACTCCTCCCGCGCCCGATGGCAGTGTTGATCCGGCTTCTCTGGTGGCTGCTGATCTTTGTGGTGTTCATGAGATCTATCGTATTGGCGGAGCTCAAGCAATTGCTGCACTGGCTTATGGCACTAACACGATTGCTCGTGTACGCAAAGTTACTGGCCCGGGCAACCCTTATGTCTCGGCTGCCAAGCGCTTGCTTTACGGTACGCTGGATGTTGGTTTGCCAGCTGGACCCAGCGAGGGTATCCTGTTGGCCGATGAGAGTGCCGATCCGGAGCTGGTTATGCGCGATATCCTGATCGAGTCTGAGCATGGGCCAGACTCTTCGAGCTTGCTTGTAACCGATAGTCGGGCACTTATTGAGGCTGTTCAGGCACTTTTGCCCGCTAAAATATCTGCTTTACCCGAGATGCGTCAGAAATTTAGCCGTGCTGGCTTCGAGGGTGAGAAGGGAACCGGCGGCCTGGTACTCGCTTCGAATATGCATGAGGCCATCGACTTTGTAAACGAGTATGCGCCAGAGCATCTCGAACTTCATGTTCGTGAGCCATTTGGGCTCTTGCCTGCTTTAAAGAATGCTGGCGAGATTCTTATTGGTCCCTACACTCCCACTTCTATGGGTAATTATAGCCTGGGCACCAACGCTATTCTTCCTACTGGCGGCTTCGCGCATACGTTCTCTTGTACGTCAGTCTTCGATTTTCTAAAGAGGACAGGAGTGGGCTACCTGACGGCCGAGGGCTATAACTATCTGCAGGAGACAACACGCATCCTGGCTGAGTTCGAGGGCTTCCCGGCGCATGCTAATGCGGTAACAGACAGGCCCGCCCCGGGGGGGGGAGAAAAAAAAAAAAAAAAAAGAAAAATAGATATAAAAGGATTGTGTAATTTTTT
>CAXTXB010000175.1:4647-9798 GCA_964247965.1 uncultured Dictyobacter sp.
CACCTTTTTTCCCCGCCCTTTTTTTTCGCCCCCCAAAAAAAAAACCCCACCAAAAAAAAGTTCCCCAACAGGATCAAATTCGGGATGAGCCATTATGGATTGGTTAACGCGGTATCATCTTTTTATGGGCATCAAGTTGAAATACAAACTCTTGGACATTCAGTGCACCTGTGTTAGTATAGTAGAAGGCTGAACTCTTTCTTCCTGATCTTATCGGTTCGACTGAGTACGTAGGGCGGCAGCCAGGGAGATATCGCCCGCTGGTCACGCGTCAACAGGTCTCGTCTGATAGTGTAACGTATGGAAATTATGTAAGTCTATCAGAATGTATAGGATGTATAGGGCGTATAGGCTTAGGTACTGCTCATAAATGGAAAGATGTGTTATAATGCCCCCTATAAAAGACTCAATTTGTGATATAGAGGCTGTCTGTTATCGAACTTCATAAGAACTTCATAAGGAATGTCTTTTAAGTACAAAGCGGTGTAAAATATTATGGCAAACAATTATTCGTCTGAAGACTCGAAGAATTCACTACCTATAAATAACTCTGCGCCGGAGCAGAGTGATGTGCCAGAGACACCTCAAACACCGTCTTTTGCCAGAGTGGCGCTGCCAGAGACGGGCGCACGGAGCAATCCACGCCGTCTCGCTCCTGGCATGGTACTTTCTAATGACCGCTATAAAATTGAGAAATTAATCGCTTCTGGCGGAATGGGAGCTGTCTATCGTGCGGTGGATACACGCTTCAATCGACCATGTGCGGTCAAAGAAATGCTCGACGAGTTTCAGGCTGAGAGTGAACGAGCCCAGGCCGTCGAGTGGTTTGAGCGCGAGGCAACCCTCCTGCTCGACCTCAATCATCCCTGTATTCCGCGGGTGCGTGACTTTTTTGTCGAGCATGGTAGACATTACCTTGTGATGGACTTCATCGACGGCTATACCCTGTCCGACGTGTTGGAATTAGAGGGCAATGTGGCTGGCGTTAATGGGGCTCGTGGCGTGGCTGAAGCTGATGCACGTAGCTGGGCAAAGCAGGTCTGTAACGTTTTGCAGTATCTACATACACAATCTCCTCCCATCATTTTCCGTGATCTGAAACCTTCAAACATCATGGTGACGAAGCGTGGTGAGATTAAATTGATCGATTTCGGTATTGCTCGTACATTTCAATCGCAGCGCCAGGCAACGGTCATTATGACTCTGGGCTATGCACCACCCGAGCAACTCCATGCAATGCCTGAGCCTCGGAGCGATATCTACGCGCTCGGGGCAACTCTTCACCGCTTACTTACGCGGCATGATGCTGTAAACAATAAGCCGAACATTTTTGCCTTTCCTCCCGTACGCTCTCTACGCCCAGATGTTTCGGTTGCCTTTGAGCAAATACTTATGAAGGCTCTCGCGCCCAATGTAGATCAGCGCTGGTCTAGTGCGGAAGAGATGGAGCGTGCATTGAGCGCTTTGCCTCCTGTGACGGCAAATCCTCTCCCTGTGACTGGTGCGTCGGGGCAGATAGGCATGAAGGGTGCTCTGCCGAACATGGCACCGCGTCCGGTGCCGACCCCCAATCGGCCAGTGTCTGGTCTTGGAGCTACTCCTGCTGCAAGGGCACAAAGTGGAGCGTCTACTCCGTCAGCAGCCACGACAAATACCGGGCCCGTGGGCCAGCACATCGCGGCTGCCCTGGGTTATCTCGCCGCAGTTCCGCCTCAAGTCAATTTAGCCTATGAGGCGGTGAAGTGGGCTCACGGCGTGGACCCAAATAACGCGCTCGTTCACAAGATCTTCGGTATGGTCTTTGCGCGGCGTACTCCTCCACAGCCCGAGCTAGCTTTACAGGCGTACAATCGTTCGTTGCAATTGAATGCAAATGACGCGGAGACTCATAAGCTGGTGGGCGATGTCTGGTTTTTCCTACGCCAGAATCCGCTCCAGGCTATTCCCGCATATATTCAGGCTCTGCGTCAGAACGCCAATGACTTTGATTCCCATGATCGTTTAGGGCAGTGCTTTGATAAGACAAGTCAATTCGAGTCGGCTGTACGTGAATATCAGGAAGCTTTGCGCCTGGCTTCGTCTCAGCCTGAGATTGTCCGTCTTCGACTCCAGTTTGCCCTGGGTCAGGTGGCTCTACGTATCAACCAATTGTCCGTTGCAGAGCACGCTTTTGTGCAGGTTCTCATTTTGAATGCGGCCGATCATCAGGCACGCTTTCTGCTGAGCCAGGTGTATGAGCGTGAGAATAAATTAGATGAAGCATTTACTCAGTGTGCATTTGTGATAAATGGACCGCTGGGAAGTTCTCCGGCCGTTCGACAGATGTATGCTGGTTTGAAGAACCGTTTAGGACGATAAGAGGCAGTTTTTATGCACCGTCTATCAGGTATGAAGGGAAAGTGTTAATGAGTACGCATCGTCTCATCTCTAGGAGACGCCGGGTCTTTCGCCTGCCCGCTTTCTCTGTTCTCGGTGGGTTCCTGCTTGCTTTGCAGTTGTGGCTCCCCGCGTCTGCCTTCGCCCACCGGGGCCTCTCTTCACCGCTAACACAGGATGTCGCGCGGGCAGGGGTCTCGGTTGTCCGTCTGCTGGTCTATTACTCTGTGGGCAAGGATGCGAATCCTGCGACGCCGACTGCCGCGTGCACCGGTTTAGGCGTGTTGTTCTCCAGTCACCTCAAGTCAGAGACCAGGAAGTATGAGAACTGGGTGCTCACCGATGGCAACCTGGTGAACGCGGAGGGTCAGGCAACCTGTCTTGATACAAGCCCCACTGTGACACTCTCACACATAGATATTTATACAAGCAATGCATACCGTTCCCAGCCATTGATTCTGTCTTCTGCTCTGAAGCCTAAGGTGACATGCCGAATCCAACCTGCAAAATGTTCGCAAGGGCCTGCGCTCTTCTCTTTTGCAAGTGATTTTCCCCAACCGTTTCTCGATTTCTCTCCTGCTTCGTCCGCTGCAAATGGTTCTATTATACGTCAGGGCCTCCAACTCGTCAGTACTGATAACACTGTAGGGATGTTGAAACCTTCAAATCAGGATGTAAAGCATCTTGCTGACTACAAAAAGCAAATGCAGGCGTTCCTTCAGCCCAATCTGGTCCCTTCGACAAGCAATAGAGAGCTCGAACCTGGTGCTCCGCTGGTGGACAGCAGTGGATCGCTGGCTGGCTTGTATCTCTCAAGTGCTCCGTCTATGACGGCAGATGATATCGAGTCCTTTGTCAAGAAAGAGATGCCAGATATCCTTAATGCCTCCAACCCTGTTCACGATAATTGGAAGGGGGGGATGGATGCTTACTATACAACGCATGCAACGGCCGATGCCCACACAGATTTCGCGAAAGCCTTTCATGCCAATCCACAGTTCGAAGCCGCGCAGCGCTTCGCAGAATTGAGCATACAGACAGTGACTATCCAGGCCAGGAAAGCCAGTGTTTCCAAAGAGCAGTTCTCTTCAGAGCAGCCCTCTTCGTTTCAACTCCCTTCATTTCTCGATAAGAGCTTGCAGGTTGCTGGCTTTGCTCTGCCATATTGGCTTTTGGCGGTGGCTGTGCTTCTCCTGCTCATCCTTTTCCTTCTCGTGATTGTGCTCTCTGGACTTGCTCGTCGCAACAGTCACAAGCGCACTCTGGCAGCTGATCTGGCGGAAGCCGAGCGCCATGCGACTATTGAGGCCCAACGTATTGCTGAAATGGAGGAGATGCAGCGGACCAAGGAGATACAGCATGCAAATGGTAGCTACACTCTTTCTTCCGTGCAATCTCAACCGCTGGTGCCGGTACAGTATAGTCCGATAAGTCAGCAGCCGATAGGAGATCAAGAAGCATTTCCTTCCTCGTCTCATGGGCTGCACTGTCCTCGTTGTGGAGAGGAGGTTGCTCCCGATGCAAATTTTTGTGCCAACTGTCATCTCCAGGTTTCTCCAAGTGAATCGGGCTTGCACCTACGCGCCACTCCTCCTCTTTCCCCAGCAGCTGTAAAGAATCCTCTTGCCGTTCCCCCACAGCTTGCCAAATCTGTGGCAGATCAGCCCACGATGGTGTCTGGCTTGCCTATCACTGAGCAGCCTACTGTGGATATGGCCACGATGACCCAGGATGGAAGTAAGGGCGACTTAGAGAAAACAGTCCCGTATTCAGTGCGTCACTTGAATGGTCAGCATCTGGGTTTTGTGGTTGGTACGCGCTCAGATCCGGGTATCAAGCGGAAGTATAAGCCAAACGAGGATAGCCTTTTCGCCGCTCAAGGTGTTCTTTCTCCGTCGCCACAACTATTTGGCCTCTTTGTCGTTGCTGATGGCATGGGTGGTCATGCCAATGGAGAGGATGCCAGCCGCATGGCCATTCAGACCATCGCCGACTATATGCTACCTCGCGTGACAAAAACGCCTGCTATGAGCGACGAACAGTACACTCAGTTGCTCATTGAAGGCATACAGCAGGCGAACCTTGCGGTCCATCAGAATAATGTGCAGAAGCATGGTGATATGGGTACAACAGTGACTGCAACCCTACTCGTTGATACCGTGGCCTATGTCGCCAACGTGGGTGACAGCAGAACATACCTCTATCGACCCTCCGAGGGTCTTAAGAAAGTGACGGTTGATCATTCAGTTGTGGCCAGCCTGGTGGAGGCGGGTATCATTAAGCCTGATGATATTTATACCCATCCGAAGCGTAACCAAATTTATCGCAGCCTGGGCGAAAAAGCGGCCGTTGAGGTAGATTCATTTACTGTTCAGTTGCAGGCGGGTGATAAGCTTCTGCTTTGCTCCGATGGCTTATGGGATATGGTGCGCGATCCAAAGATTGAAGCTGTGATTAAAAATGCTGATCCCAATCCAACCATTACAGGTGAGGCTCTTATTCAGAGCGCTCTTGAGGGTGGAGGAGAAGATAACGTAAGTGTGATTGTCGTACATGTCACAGAAGGGCTCAAATCGGCCATGCCTCGCTTCCAGTTGCTGACCAAGCCTGACTCTGTGCAACTGCCACAACTCTAACAAAAATTGTCGCATCTTCCAGCCTGTGCTATAATCAAAACAGCATTCTCTAGCCTCCGCTGCCTATAGTGGAGGTATTTCTTAGGAGGAAAAGCTCGTGTCAACATCAGCTAATCTCGGATATTTATATGCAGGTATC
>CAXTXB010000176.1:0-2792 GCA_964247965.1 uncultured Dictyobacter sp.
GAAAAAGTGCAGGTAAAATACGCTGTTGCTCATCTTTCAAAAGTTTGGAATGACCCATTACTCATAAAGAGCAGCGCGAACTCGCAGAGCACAGGAAGGCGAAGACGATGAGGATCAAACACTGTCTACGACCTTCTTTCTGTTGAAAAAAAAGCTCAATTTTGGTACAGTAAGGATGTTACGCGCTGTCTTAATTCACGCTCTTTTCTCTCTTATAATATGCATTGTTGCCAGGGAGGTTTATGCATGACAACCGATACCAATAAGGAAACACTCGGCTTTCAAGCTGAGGTAAAGCAGTTGCTGGATCTGATGATCCATTCTCTGTATAGTAATAAGGAGATATTTCTCCGCGAATTAATTTCAAACGCCTCTGATGCGATAGATCGTTTGCGCTTCGATGCATTATCTGATGCTACGCTCTATGAGCATGATACCGATTTTAAGATTCGCATTGCTTTTGACAAAGAGGCTCGTACTATCACAGTTGCCGACAATGGCATAGGCATGAACCGTGCCGCGGTGGTCGAGAATCTGGGCACCATTGCGAAATCGGGGACACGCGAGTTCTTTCAATCGCTTACCGGCGATCAGCAGAAAGATGCCAATCTGATTGGCCAGTTCGGCGTTGGCTTCTACTCTTCTTTCGTGGTGGCAGATAAGGTAACTGTTCTAACCCGCCCCGCCGGTAAACCAGCTGATGAGGGCGTGCTCTGGGAGTCGAATGGTCAGGGCGAATATACTCTGGAGACAGTTTCTAAGGAGTCACGCGGGACTGAGGTGACTTTGCACCTGCGCCCCGATGAAGATGAACTGCTGGATGGCTATCGCCTGCGCTCGATTATTCGCAAATATTCTGACCATGTGACTCTTCCGATCGTAATGCGCGTTGAAGAGGAAGGGAAGGACGAGGAGGAGATAGTCAATCAGGCCTCCGCACTCTGGACAAGGCCGAAGAGCGAGATAACCGAAGAGGAGTATAACGAGTTTTATAAGCATATTGGTCACGATTTTGCTGATCCTTTAGCCTATACTCACAGTCGAATGGAGGGCACCCAGGAGTATACCCTACTCCTCTATATCCCTTCACAGGCTCCCTTCGATCTTTGGACACGCGAGTTCCATCACGGCGTCAAGCTATATGTCCGCCGTGTTTTTATTATGGATGACGCGGAGAAGTTGATGCCGCGTTACCTGCGCTTTGTGCGCGGTATCATCGATTCTAATGATCTGCCCTTGAATGTCTCGCGCGAACTCTTGCAGCAGAACAGATTGATCGATGCCATCCGCTCAAATTCAACGAAGAAGATCCTGGGCTTGCTCTCCGACATTATGAAAAATGATCAGGAGAAGTATGCTTCCTTCTGGAAGGAGTTTGGCCGTGTGCTCAAAGAAGGTATTCTTGAGGACCAGCCGAACCGTGAAAGCCTGGCAAAGCTGCTGCGCTTCTCGACGACAACTTCGGGCAGTGAGACGCAGGATGTCTCTCTGGAAGACTATGTCGCGCGTATGAAAGAGGGCCAGGACAAGATCTATTACATCGTTGCGGATAGCCATGCCGCTGCCTACGATAGTCCTCTGCTTGAAATCTTCAAAAAGAAGGGTATTGAGGTGCTCTTGCTCTCTGATCCCGTCGATCATCTCGTTGGCCCTGAGTTACGCGAGTTCCAGGGCAAGCAGCTCCAGTCGGTCTCCAAAGGCGAGGTTGATCTAAGCAACCTGGAAGACCAACAGGAGAAAGAGGAACAGCAGAAGAGTGCCGACGAGGCAAAAGACCTTCTGGCACACCTCAAATCTGTTCTTAATGATCAGGTGAAGGATGTGCGTGCTACGAATCGTTTGACTTCGTCACCTGCCTGCCTGGTCGTCGATGAATATGGCATTGATCCTAGCTTGAAGCGTCTCTTGCAATCAGCTGGTCAGAATGTT
This sequence comes from uncultured Dictyobacter sp., assembly GCA_964247965.1. Classification (GTDB taxonomy): domain Bacteria; phylum Chloroflexota; class Ktedonobacteria; order Ktedonobacterales; family Ktedonobacteraceae; genus Dictyobacter. Next base: position 1,930 of record CAXTXB010000176.1, read on the forward strand.
CCCAACGATAAGCCAATCCTGGAGATCAATCCCCAGCATCCTATCGTCGTTCGCATCAAAAACGAGGCCGATGAGCAGCGCTTCACCGATTGGGCCCACGTTCTCTTTGACCAATCTGTGCTCAGTAGTGGTGAACAGCTCGACAATCCCGTCAACTTTGTCAACCGCCTTAATAACCTGCTAGAGCAACTTTAAGAGTCTAAGAGTCGCTCAAGAAAGAAGCCATGGCCGCCCTTATCTACAAATGAGGGCGGCCATGGCTTCTTTCCTGCCTGCGGACACTTTTACGTTGCAAATTGTACAAAGAAAAAACATAGATTTTTTGTGCATAATATACCAAATCTCACCATCTTCTACCACTGGAGATCTTTCTGCACATGTTATGTTCGAGCTTATTGGTGCTCTAGTTATACAAGTGCATAAAGATTCTTTGCCACTTCATTTTTGGTCGTTTTTTTGGCCACCGAAACGGAATTATGCCGTATTATATACAGGTAAGTGACAACAAATATTGCGGGACGATAATCTAGCTAGCAAAGCTTCCCATCAGCGTCGATGTGACCTTTGCAGCCGGGGATAGAGATGTCCATAGGTGCAGACATTTCTATTGGCCGCAATTGGGCGGCATTTCTAACTTCATCAACCGCATTTTAGTAGCGTAGCAGTACGTACATATCGAGTTCCAACCTCGAAGGGGAGCAGTGATGCAGAACATTCATTCAGAAGATCACATGAAAATTGGTCGTTATCAGTCCTGGTTAGAAGATGGCAAATTGAAATTTTACTATCACGAGTTTGGCAATCCCAATGGCATGTACTGCACTATGAATGCAGAAGAGACCAAGGGGCTGCTCGAACTTCTC
>CAXTXB010000176.1:2846-9798 GCA_964247965.1 uncultured Dictyobacter sp.
GCACACAATGGAACTCATTTTTTAAATTCGGGATGAGTCATTACACAAATAGTGGCTGCATCCCATTTTTGGCTACCATTTCCTTCATTTCATCATCGGAAGGTCCTGATGCACCCTCGGTGAAGCGACTGGCGGCGTCTAGAACCTTTGGCAATAGGTGAATGTCGCCGACTGTGTTCAAGAAAATACCTGGGCGGCTGAGTACCCAATGAACGGCGCGGTCGATATCTTGCTGCTCTTCCAAAGGCGCGTACCAGGTCGAGTGCGTCTTTTCCTGCCCTAACCAGGGCTTATACGCAATGGACTTAATCGTCTGGACCGCAACATTCCTCTGCTGGCATGTGGCGACGAGCCCATTGAAATTCTCGATATAGTAGGGATTTTGCATCGTGACGTAGTTATAGGGCAGCAGAACCGAGTCAAAATCAAACCGCTCAAGACTGCGGCGGTGTGTTGCAGCTATTTGCAGCCCGTGGCCGGTCACTCCGATTGCCCGCACCAGTCCCTGCTTCTTGGCCTCGATAGCTGCCTCAAGCACGCCGCCGGGGCTGAGCGCGATGTCCCACTCGATAGGATCTGCGAGATTGTGGAGTTGCCATAAGTCAACATAGTCAACACCCATGCGCTCCAGCGAACGATGCAGTTCTTCTGTTGCCTCTTTCGCCTTGCGCTCGCCCGTCTTTGTCGCCAGAAAGAAGTCCTTGCGATGTTGAGCCAGCCAGGGGGCGATACGCAGCTCTGCGTCACCATAACTCGCGGCCACATCGATGTGGTTCACACCATACTTTAACAGTACTTCCAGCGTCTGGTCCGCTTCTTCCTGGCTCACAGAGCCGAGCGCCGCCGCACCAAAGAGTGTGCGTGTGCTCATATGCCCGCTGCGTCCAAATGGCTGCTTTGTAATGCTCATTGTACTCTCTGCCTTTCTAAATGTGTCGAAATGTATTCAACACATCATCAATTCCGGTGAAAACATCCGTACACCGCATGGGATCGCCCATGTATGGCCCCAGCCAGGCAAAATACCGCTTGAGGATGTTGACCGCGCTATTCTCGTCACGATCCATCACTAAGCGACAATTTTCATTGGGACAGCGATAGGTCCATTTCCACAGCGGCATCGCTTGTAGTGTACCACACCCGCTACACATCTTGGATGTATTGCGTTCATCTAAAACAATCAGTTCTTTCCCAGAGAGTGCACACTTGTAGAGCAACATCTGCACAAAGGCGTAGAGTCCCCACTCGTTGTAGACTGCCCGATTCAGACGTTTGTTGCGCTCTCGGTGTGCTTTAGTGACCATCTGCCGTTGGGAAAGATCACCGATCACAATAGTTCTCTCAACCGTCTTGTGTGCGATGAGATGCGAGGCTTTATGCAGACAGTCCTGTTGTTTGTTGTGCTTCCGTTGCGAAACGCGCTTGTACACCTTACTCAGGTGTTTGTACCGATGCGATCCCTTCTTACAGCGGTCGCGCTTCGAACGAATCTTATCTAATTGTTTATTATACCACGTGCCCCCCTTGAAGCCTCCGATGTGATAGATGCGTCCTTGCTCGTTCACCCCGGTTGCCAACGTCTTGATACCCAGGTCGATGGCAAGCACGCCATCCTGCTCACGGACGCCCTCCGTTACTTCATGCACGAAGGAGGCGTAGTAGTGACGTGACCTTGCCCATCACGCGAGATTGCCACTTCTTTGTAATCAGTTGGGGCTTCTTCGGCAAGCGTGGCGACGATGTCGGGATAGTGCTTTGGACCATGCTTGCCTCCTCCTCTGGATCGTCAGGTTCATCCACTGTGCGGCAAGAAAGCTACTGCCAACGCGATTGCTTTCCTGTCAAGTCCTATGATATCCTAAATTATCCTTTGACATTCTAAGAAATGAGAGGTTTGTTTATGCTCTTGTTTCCTATCTTAGGAAAAGCTGCTATAATTTGAACCAAATAAAATGAAAATGTAGGAGAATGGCACTTATGGCAACTTTAGAAGAGCTGCGTCTTGAAGCTCGACTATCTCTATCGGCTCTGGCTAGGAAAGCAGGAGTCGATATGAAAACAGTTCGAAGGGCTATCGACGGTGAGAATATCTAGAAGCTTAAGGCTGTAGCAATTCTTGATGCACTATCGCAGGAGCTAAAGAGACCTCTAAAGCTAGAAGATGTCGATGGCCTTCAATATATAATATATGATCTTCTAACAGAAACAGTGAATGTTTAAAACTGTGCCTCTTCCTACTCGCTCAGGGATTGCAAATCTTAGCACTACTGTAAACCCTTATTCCTGTAGTGGGAATAGGGGTTTTAAATTTATACTATGCCTATATCTAGCATTATAATGTATACGGTGTTCGTATGTCATTCTGTACAATTGGATGAGCCACACTAAATCAAGGCGTGTTATGCTTGACAATGCTTGACGATGCTTGACAGCCTTTTCAGTATTGATTAAATTCTCGGCTAGAGCGGCTTGAGCCCATCTAGTCTGGACTGTACAACTAAGGAGAAAAATATGTCGTTGTCATCTACTCACCTGGACCTGCTGCTTCAGGAGGCCCGCAGTCGTGTGGAGGCTGTGGCGGCGCTTACGCAGCGTATTTGCGCTGTGCCGGCCCCAACGGGAGAAGAGCGAGCCCGGGCAGAGTTTGTGGCATCCCTCTGGCGCGAGCGAGGTTACACGCCGGAGTTTGATGAATTGAATAATGTGTATGTCAGACGTGGTACCAGGCCCGGGGCACCGCTATTGCTGCTGCTGGCTCACACCGATACCGTATTTCCTGCCAGCACTCCCATCAACATTTGGCGCGAGGGTGATCTGTTATTTGGTCCAAGCATTGGGGATAATAGTGTCAGCGTAGCGTCTATGCTCACGGTGTTTGAAATGTTAGATGCTCTGGGATGGAACACGGCAGTTGATATAGTCGCTGTGGCAAATGTGGGTGAGGAAGGCCTTGGCAATCTGCGTGGCGCTCGTGCCGCTGTACAACGCTATCTTCCTTCCCTGGCTGCTGTCCTGGCTATCGATGGTCGCCTTGGTTGTATTGTGAATGTTGCGGTGGGTTCTAAGCGGTGGAAAATTACGCTCAAGGGTCCGGGCGGTCATTCTTATGGTTCCTTTGGTACCCCCAGTGCTGTTCATGCCCTTGGCAAAATTATTGCTGCCATCTCTGACCTGAGTGTGCCGCAAGATCCTAAAACGACGTTCAACGTGGGTACGATCGAGGGTGGTACCTCGGTCAATACAATCGCCGCCTCCGCTAGCGCAGTACTTGACATGCGTTCAAGTGATGTCTCTGCCCTGGATCATCTTGCTGAACAGGTGCGTGCCATTGTCCTAAGCTATGCTGGCCCTGAATCTGGTCTGCAACCTACTATTGAAGTTTTGGGAGAGCGTCCAGCGGGGAGCAGAAGCGAGAAAGACCCGCTCGTGCAGCTGGCTGTCCAGGCTTTAAAGTGGGTGGATGTAGAACCCAGGCTTGTCGCATCCAGCACAGATGCAAATATCCCGATTAGCCTGAATATTCCTGCCGTCTGTGTGGGCATCACCCAGGGTGAAAAGGCCCATACTGTGGATGAGTACATTCAGATTCCTCCCATTGAGAAAGGAATTGCCCACCTCGTTCGCTTCTGTGTTGACGCATGCGAACTAATCGCACGCTAAAAGTAAAGTTGTCCTCTTCCGCAGGCCGAAAAGCCTTTAACTCAACTATAATTGAGATTGAATTGTTTAGTATACTTTTCATGCTTTCTCTACGTATGTTATACAGACCTCCGAGAATGCCTCAACACTTCTGTATAAAGGTGTCAGCATAGAAAAGAAGAGGAAGGATAGAAAAATGTCAGAGAATTACAACGACCGCGATCAGGATCGCGACCGCAACCAATATTCACAAGGTGACCGCAGAACTCAGCAAGATCAGTACGGCAATCAGCAGGACCAATATGGGAACCAGGGAGCCCAAAGTCAGCCAGGCAACCAGCAAGACCAATATGGGAATCAGGGGACGCAAGGTCAGTATGGGAACCAGCAGGACCAATATGGGAACCAGCAGGGTCAAGGAACCCAGGGCCAGTATGGGAACCAACAAGACCAATTTGGTAGCCAGCAGGGTCAAGGAACCCAGGGCCAGTATGGGAACCAGCAAGGTCAGGGAATCCAGGGTCAATACGGGAATCAACAAGACCAATTCGGTAGCCAACAAGGCCAGTACGGCAATCAGCAATAACATCTTGATAAGCACAGAATGTTGTTGAGAGTGCGTTCGTGTTCCTGGATTGCTAGCACACCCATTTATGATACTTGATGCTAGTGATCCAGGAATACACCTTATGTTCTACAACTAACCGCTAGTTGAAGCATGTGATTCAGATGTCTTGTCAAATGTAATCACATTTTTTATTCCCCCTGCCCTCCCAACCAGCACATCAGCATAGCGCTCAACAGGATACCTTGCTGTAATCACTGCCTGCAACGTACCCGGCCAACGCCGTTGAAACATACCAAGATGTTCAATCGCATCTAAAAACGTTGCTGGCCCCGCATTCACCGTACCAAGAATGACCTGATTCTTCATTACGACATTATGAAAGGCCTGGACTGCATCAATTCCAAACGTAATGCGTTCATCCGGCACACTAGTGAATACAAAAATTCCATTTCTACCCAATAACTGCAAAACCTCAACGGAAAGCGGAGCGGCGTCCAACGCCTCGTAAACGAGCTCAAAAGTGCCTACTCCATCTGCAAACTCTTGAAGCGGTGTAGTCTCTGATGAAATATACTTTGCCCCAATCCGCTCGACGACTGCAGCCTTGCTATTGGGTGCCGGCGAGCGCGAGTAGACATAGGTCTCAAAACCTGCCGATACCAGATACATAGCGCCCAGCAGCCCGATAGGGCCTGCCCCCAGCACAACTGCCTTCAGCCCCTTTCCTGGCTCACTGGTGCCAGCGCCATCATAGAGCCATGGCAACCGCTGTTGAATCTGCCATACCTGTGCAAACGCCTTCTCCGCAATCGTAAGTGGCTCCGTAAGGACCGCGACGTCCCGTAGCTCTGCGGGCACCAGATTGAGATAGTACGCGTCATCTACAACTCTTTCTGTCATATAGCCATGTAGCCCAGCGATACCTCGCTCCGTATACTTGCCCGTAAAACAGAAATCTTGCCGTCCTCCGCGACACGCCCGGCACCCAGGATCGGAACAGGGATGCCGCACTCCTGGGACAACAAGGTCTCCCGCCTTCAGGTGTTGAACTCCTCTGCCCACCTCAATGACCTCTCCCAGCGCCTCGTGCCCAATAATAAGATAGTCGCTGCCAGGAGGAGGGGTGCCGAATGCGAACGTGCAAATATGTCGATCGGTGCCGCAGACGCCGACGTCGAGTATCCTCAATCTAACTTCGTTTGGCCCTATAGTCTGGGGTTCGGCCTGCTCAATTAATTTAATCTCTTTTTTACTCGGAAAGACTGCAACTGCCTTCACTTTCTTCACCTCGCATATGTGTGCTAATAATGGTTCTATCTTTACACTTTACCATTTTTTATGCTAGAAACGTTACATACTGAAGTTTTTTTCGAAACTTTTTCCCCGAAGAAATCGCTTATTAAAGTAGTACCTGACTTGCTAACACAAGGAGTATTCATGAGCTTTCTCTCGTATCCTACTACGTCAACCCAAAAAGAGTTACTGGCTCTCGCTGGAGAGCTGGCAGATATCTTCGCTAAGCGCGCCGACGAATACGATTGGGAGGGGCGCTTCCCGCTGGAAAACTTTGAGGATCTGCGCCGCTCGGGTTATCTTGCGCTCGTCGTGCCATCCGAGCTGGGTGGCAGAGGTGCATCTCTCTTAGATGTTTTGCATGCCCAGTATCGCCTGGCTCAGGGTGACGCGTCCACTGCGCTGATCACCAGTATGCATATGCTTCACGTGGCTCGGCTGGTCGATGGCCGCTCTGAGTATCCTCCTCTGGTAGAGAAGATTTGTCGCGACGTAGTTGAGCGTGGTGCGTTGATCAACAGTGCGGTGAGTGAGCCCGCGACGGGCAGCCCTAGTCGCGGCGGTCGCCCTCAGACGACGGCGCGCCGCCAGCCTGATGGTTCCTGGCTCATCAATGGTCGCAAGACTTTTACGACTGGCAGCTATGCCCTGCACTATATTCTGGTCGGTTGCAGTATTGAGGATGGTTCTAATGCGGCTTCTGATCTTCCCCCTTTGAAAGCGGACAAAGGAAACTTTCTGGTCCTTCAATCTACTCCCGGTGTGCATATAGAAGATACGTGGCATACTGTGGCGATGCGCGGTACGGCCAGTAATGACCTTGTGTTAGAAAATGTCCGTGTTGGAGCAGATGCCTACATAGAAGAGCAAGTTCCTCCTGTTCCCAATGCTCCATTGCGCCAGGCTGGTTGGGGCTCTCTGACTTCCGCTGTCTATCTGGGTATTGCCCAGGCTGCCCATGATGAAGCGGTTAATTTCGCGCGTAGGCGGCGTCCAAACTCCCTGCAAAAGCCTATCGCCAGTGTTCCCCACATTCAGGAGAAGACGGGCAAGATGGAGCTTGCCCTCTTGCAGAGCCGTGCACTGCTCTTCGGCCTGGCCGAGCAGTTTAGCGCTGATCCGACAAGTGTTGATCCCAGTCTCTTCGCCGCCGCCAAATACACGACGACAAATCATGCCATTGAGATCGTTGACCTGGCTATGCGCATCGTGGGCGCTGCTAGCCTGTCTCTTTCCTCGCCGCTGCAGCGTTATTATCGGAATGTTCGCGCTGGCTTACATAATCCTCCTATGGATGATGTTGTTCTATCAATGCTGGCCAAGCGAGCCCTGGAACCTATTGAGGAACTGCCTACAGAGGACAGATAAAAATTTGTTATTTATAATAGGTCATCCCAAACGTTTGAAAAATGAGAAACAACATGTCCTTACCTGCTCTTTTCACTGCCTCCG
>CAXTXB010000177.1:0-1988 GCA_964247965.1 uncultured Dictyobacter sp.
CTGTGAAATTGATGTGCTCAGCATGTTCGGCTCACAAGAACGACTATCGCAGCATCCTGCGCGCTGTTGTATAGGTAACACGTCCATCTGCCGAACACTCCGAGTATATCGTTCTTGTACAAGAGCACGCAATTGCTCATCATGTGTAGGCTGAGTCGTCATCATCGTGATCCTTTCACTCATTCAATACATCGAGAGGTTTCTGCTCCCCCTCCTTCATCTTCACCACTATAGACGATGAAAAAATGAAAAGGACGCAAAGTCCCGGGAGCAATTCCCGCGTTAGGATAGAGCCGAGATACATTGCAACAAAATCGCACTAGCTCAATAGCGAATGAGAAGCTGTGGTATCACGTATACTCACGACAATATCGAACCATTGCTTGAGCGCAGACAACGAGTGAAGGTCCTCTCCGCCAAGGCCATACATTTGGAAGGTTTTTGGTGCATTTGCCCAGTGTGTTACCGCTCCTGCTGGAGTTTGCCGCATATCTAGCATAGAGATATGCGGTCCAGCATTGCCCAACATATAGTTATAGGTCTGCTTGCCGGGTGCGTTGATCGTTCTGGTTTGGGGTTGGTAAACTTGCGAATAAAAGGTAACGGTTCCTTGAAAAAGGCTTGTACCAATAGGCAGATAACCTTCTTTGTATTGCGCACGCAGATCAGCACCCATGTTCTTCGTGGAAGGGGAAGTATAGGCCGGATAGTAAGCTGTGTCATTGGCAATATGCGAGTCGTGTGCCCACACGACCATCCTGGGATGGCTGCCAGCTATGTGATCGTGAATCTAGGCCACATTTTCTGCCATGAATGTGTCGCGCTGCCCATAACGCCTCATAGCATCGTCAGACGTATTTTTATTAAGGTATGTCGTAGCCTGCACAATGATGCGTGCATTTTGTAGTGCAAGAGCAAACACTTGTGGTGAGGAGCGCTTTTCATATGCAGCCTGGTTACTCTTTAAGAGATCATAAATCTGCTGCGCATGATCAACATAAGCCTGCTTTGTTTGCGCGTTTAATACAGAATAGACTGTGTACAACTTCAGGATGGGTATACTACTGGCGATGATGTCAGTATACAGCTGTTGGACGTGAGCCGCCTGCTGTGGATCAACTATATGTATATAATTTTCTACCGCATCAAAATCACTCTGGCTGGCATACTGAGAATCCATACCTATATAATGAACTTTTATACTATGCACAGAATTAGCATTGTATGCCCGCATCCATTGCAGCATATCTCGATATTCTTGCGTCTGCCACGATCTAAAAAGTCCATCACGCATAACTTCATCAATATTCTCCTGCCCTCCGTTAATGTAGCTATCAACCAGGTGTGAGATACCCCAATTATTCTCCATTACAAAGGTATTGAAGCCCATTTTTGTGATCAAAAACTCAGTAATGCGTGCCTTCATATCAAAAAATTCGTGTGTCCCATGCGTCTCTTCGCCCAGCCCTACGACCGTAGCATTGCCTACTTTCTGTACCAGCGGCTGTAGATCGGCATCTGATCCCCCCGGGGTGCTGGTCTTCAAAGGAATTGCACTCCGTTGTATCCAGCTATCCACGGCAGCTACATCTATGGAATCTGTACGTCTCGTTGACGCGATTTCACCACAACTTATCAGCATAAAACTAATACAAAGGGTAACCAGTAGATAGAAATAATGCGATTGCGAGCAGTACTTGCGCATGCGCTCCTCCATTCTCTGCTTCCATGATAAGCGAGATGATCGATTCTTTTGAGCTTACAATTGAATATGGGCTCATTTTATTACTTTTTGCTATTTTTATAATAACATAATGCAATAATATTTTGCAAGATAGACTTAATGTAATGCTTAGAGAGTGTTTGATCTCCATAGTCTCCGCCTTCCTACGCTTTGCGAGTTCGCAGCTTCGCGGCACATTTAGATTATTTAAAAATTTTTTTATAATTTTTAATTATTTAAATATTTTTGGGAAAGCGGCTAATAT
>CAXTXB010000177.1:1998-4911 GCA_964247965.1 uncultured Dictyobacter sp.
GCGCAAAAGATTGCAAGAATGTAAAAAAAGTAAAACATTTCTTAAGAATCGTAAAGAGCAGTGAAGCTGCGTTCATGTCATTTCACTTCTCGCGATCCGACGATAAAGGACGACAGCCATAGGACAGGCAACATTCGCTTCTGGGATGATATTCGATCACGTTTCCTCGACGATCGAGTATGAAGTGACAGCATTCAAGCAGCATCTCTTTCAGCTTCGTCCTGGCGCGCTGCACCCGCGATTTCGCGCCGGAGAGCGAAAGATTCTGGCGCTCCGCCAGTTGTCTTTGTGATAGGCCGAGATACTCTGTCAGGATGAGCGCTTCCCGGTAGGGTTCGGGGAGATGCTCAACCATGTCTTTAATACAGGGGAGAAGCGTCTGCTCTACATCTTCTTGCGTAGGTTCTTCAGGAATATCAAATCCATCGGGCAGAGATATTGTATTCTTCTCGGTGCGATAGTGGTCATAAATAGTGTAACGCGCAATTTGATAAAGCCAGGACTGGAGCTTTTTCTCATCTTTCAGAGTCATAATGTGCATATGGATCTTCAGAAAGACATCCTGCAAGATATCTTCGGCGACGATTTCGTCATGTATATATTTAAGAATGAAGTGCTTAAGCTGTACGTGAAACGTTTCCCAGGCGTGTTCTGTGGTCATAAGCATCAATTTTTCTCCTCACTACACACTCACTACAACATCGTATATATAGACGAGCAAATGTCTGAAAGGACGCAAAGAGGGTATATAATGGCTCATCCTGAATTTTGATACTGTTGGAAAACGAGGGAATATTCATGAGAGGAAAATAATGCAAAAAGAAAGGCTATTGCTCTTTTTCCATTATATCCTCATACCTCTTTTCTCACTGGAATCTCTCGCTATTCTATCTTTTGCGATTTATCGCAAGAGAATGTACGGACCAGATTGGAGAGCTACCATCGCTCATGCCGTCGCCGCCTGTATCGCGTCCGTGCGCTTCAATCGCCGCTCGGCTCGTCGCGAAATCCACCCAGCTTCCCTTTTCGAGGCACGCAGCCGTAATAAGTTGGAGTCAATGATATATAGTAGATTCTATACAAAATAGCCAGCATCTTGACAAAATAGAAGTCTATCTATTAACCTCATTAATACAGATGCATGCACAGTAGAAAGAGGAGAGTGCGCGGAACCTTCCGTACTATCCTGATTGCCTGGTAGTTTGCTTGTTATCTCTTTTATGTTATGCTTATGTGTAAAGCCATTGGCGGGCACATAACATAGTGGCTTGTGTTGCAGCCAGTAGGATGGCTAACTTACGCGAGGACGCAAGGAAGCGATCTCTGCATCACTACTAACTGGATCTGGAGAAGCATAAATGGATCTCTACCCAACACAACCCATTCATAGCCTATCCACCGTGAATTATACCGAACAGAGCAAGAACACCGGTTCGCGGCTCAAGCAATTTTTCCAGAAGAATACAGATAAGACCAGTGCGGCCATCAACACGAGGACGCCTTTTAACCTCGCAGTGGCGCAGCGAACCGATGTTGGCCGAAAACGTCAGCACAACGAGGACAACGTAGCATATATCATACCGAAGGATGAACAGTTGCTGGCGATCAAAGGGGCGCTTTTCATAGTGGCGGACGGCATGGGGGGGCACGCGGCAGGCGAGGTGGCAAGCGAGATCGCGGTCAATACGGTCTGCAATCTATACTATCAGGATACAAACCCGGATGTAACTCTGAGTCTTACGAATGCGATCAGGTATGCCAACCTGGCCATCTACCAGAGTGCGCGCGCGAACGAGCAGCAGAGCGGAATGGGGACGACCTGCGTGGTGGCTGTTTTGCGTGGCGACACGGCTTTTATCGCGAATGTAGGAGATAGCCGGGCCTATCTTGTGCGACGAGGAATGGTCAAGCAAGTGACACACGACCATTCGTGGGTGATCGAGCAGGTACGCATGGGAAATTTGAGCGAGGAGGAGGCACGCACACACGAGATGCGCAACGTCATTACGCGCTCGCTAGGCCCCTTCCCCGATGTGGAGGTCGATATTTTTGCCGAGCAGTTGGAGCTGGGGGATGCGCTCGTGCTGTGCAGCGATGGGCTTTCCGGAATGATGACTGATATCGATATTTTACATATAGTGGAAAGCTTTAGCCCGCAGGAAAGTGTAATACGCTTGCTCGAATACGCGAATGCGCAGGGCGGAGTGGATAATATCACGGCCATCGTCGTGCGCGTGCTGCCTGGATGAGCAGGTAAAAGTGTAGATAGTTGGATTCCGATTGTTTTGAGGGGAGATAGCGGTGCGGGTACAACGGATAGAATAAATACGGTTTCTAATGAAAAACATGTTTTTCATTAGAAACCGTATTTATTCTATCCGTTGTACCCGCACCGCTATCTCCCCTCAAGAGAAAGAAAAGGGGAATTTAAAGTATATCTGAGGCAATTGCGATAACAAATGTAAAAGTGTTTGAAGGCAAAGAATTGACCGCTGAACGCACGGTGGTCATTGAAAATGGTGTCATCTCTGGCGCAACGACCGCTGACAATAGTATTGATGGTCAGCATTGCACCCTGCTCCCTGGCTTCATCGATTCCCATGTCCATCTTATGAATGAGGCTGAGCTAGAGGAAGGTACGCAGTGGGGCAGTACGACTATGCTCGATATGGGTGCGCAACCGGGCTGATGCCCGTTGAAGCTCTACGTTCCGCAACCGTAGAACCTGCCGAGTTCTTTGGTTTCGCGGACCGAGGGGTCATTGAGGTGGGTCGTCGGGCTGACCTACTGCTCATCGATGGAGACCCGATCCAGGATATTGCTGCTACATGTGCAATTCGCGGTGTCTGGGCGGCAGGAGTGAAAGTTCGATAACGGAAAGCTAACATGTTTTTGTTTTGTACATGCATTATG
>CAXTXB010000177.1:4921-9789 GCA_964247965.1 uncultured Dictyobacter sp.
TGTTTTTGTCAATAGTTTGGCAAACCCAAAAATTATCCAAAAAAGCATTGAATCATAATGCATGTACAAAACAAAAACATGTTAATGGTCAGGCGGTGGATTGGAGTTGGAGGGCGCGGGCGACGATCTGGGCGAGTTCGTGGCGCTGGGCTTCGGCGATGACTTGTTCGAGGGCGGAGAAGGCGGCGTCGCGGTCGTTGAGGACGAGGGCGATGTGGGCCTGGGCGAGTTGGCCGCGCAGGCGGGTCTCTACATCGAGGCTGTTGAGGGCGAGGGCACGTCGAAGGTCGGTCTGGCCGTGGGAGAGCAGGTGATGTTGACGTTGACCTGTACAGCCAGCTGAGAGGGCCTGGGTGATGCGCAGATTGCCTAACGCGACCAGGGCATAGCCGATGCAGGGATCGTTTTGCATCTTGCGCCCGGTGTAGAGGGCTCGCTTGATGCACCGGACGGCCTCGGGCAGCTTTCCGCGCTCCTGGACGATGGCGGCGAGGCCGGAGTTCCATTTGCTGATATATTCTAGATCCTGGAAGCGCTCTTCGAGGTCGAGGGCGCTGCGGTAGAGGTTTTCGGCCTCCTCCAGATCGCCGGTGGCGGCGGCGAGTTCGGCCTGGTTGTAGTAGATGAGCGAGATGAGCGGATCGTCGTTAATGTGTTCGGCGAGGTTGATTGAGCGGCGCAATGCGGCCTGGGCCTGGACATATTCGGCCTTCTTGAGATAGATGTGGCCGATATTCGAAGTGACGTGGGCGATCTGGCGCATCTCGTCGTACTGCTCGTAGAGGGCAAGGGCTTTGCGCTGGTGGGCGAGGGCCTGGCTGAGCTGTCCCATGGCGACGGCGATGGTTCCCATGTGACGATAGGTTCGTCCGAGGTTGACGGGATCTCCCTCCAGGGTGCGCTGGATCTGACCCTTGCCGGAGGAACGGCTGCTCTGGGCAAGGGCCTGCTTCTGATAGGTCTGTGGAGCCTCCAGCAAGACGAGCGCGGCCTCGGCGCTGGTCAGGGCCTGATCATAGTGGCCCTCAGCCTGGTAGAGATTGCTCTGCGTGTAATAGAGTCGTCCCCAGGCGGGTCCGCCGACCACGTCGGCCACGCGGAGAATATACTCACCCTCCCGGAAGCACTCCCACGCGCGGGCAATATCGCCGGTGTAGCGCCACGTCCAGGCGATCTCGTCCCAGAGCAAAGCCTGCACCTGCGCCTCCAATTTCGAATCGGTTGTCAAAGCCTGATTCTGGCGGCGGAGATTCAATACGCGTTCGTAGAGCTGGCGCGCCTCCGGATAGTGGCCGCGGATACGCGTACATTCGGCCAGGCGCTCAAGCAGTGAGACTAGCTGCAGCTGGGCATCAGAAGGTAGATAATCGACGGCCCGCTTATAATAATAGGCGGCCTCCGAATAGGCCGAGACCATGTACGCATTGTTGCCGGCCAGCTCCGCATAGTGCGCGATGCGCGCGGGCGCGGCCCCGGCCTTCTCCAGGTGATCCGTCACCGTCGCCGCCACCGACTCCTCACGTCCATGATAAGTACTCAGGAAGGCATCGGCGGCCCGCTGGTGCAGCCTTGCGCGCCTCACCGTGGAGAGATCATCATAGAGATAACTGACCATGAGCGGGTGCCAGAAGTGATAGGTCACGCGCGTCCCCGAGCCCTCGTCGGTCAGCACGCCCTCTTGCAGCGCCTCCTCCAGCAGGGTCAGGACGGTCTCCTCATCGTCCAGGTCGCCCCTGGACTCCATGGCGCAGATCAAGGGAAATTCGAAGGAGCCGCCCAGGACGGCTGCGCGTCCAAGCAAGCCGCGACAATCAGAACTCAGGCGCTTCATACGATAGCCCAGAGCATCCGTCACGTTCTGGGGTAAGGTAGGCGGAGTCGTGCGTGCCATCTCTTCAGCAAAGAAGGGGTTGCCGGCGGCATAGTCCTTGATATGCTTGATTGTTTCCTCGGGTAGGGGAGAGAGATTTGTGACCAGCTGGCCGATCTGCTCCGTGGTCAATGGCTCGATCTTGAGGGTCTGGATATTGCGCTCGCGCTGCATATGAGAGACCAGCTCGCGCAGGGGATGATGAGGATCGGTCGGCAGGGCGCTATCGCGGCAGGTGCTCACAAACATAATCGGATAGCCATAGAGATGACGCACCAGGTAGCCGAGCAGATCATGGCTGCTACTATCAGCCCACTGAATGTCATCGAGCACAAGCAGCAAGGGCGTTGAATCGCTCATCTCTTTTAAAAGATTCACTATTGCATCCCACAGGCGCTGGCGCTCCTGCTCAGGAGTCAGGGCATAAGAAGGCACAACCTTACCACGCAGTACATACGGAACGACCTCTGCCAGCTCAGGCAAGAGTGTTGCCAGTGGCTGCACGTTTTCAGGGCTCAGCAAACTACTACTCATGTTGAGAAGCTTGCGCAAAGCCTCCGTCCAGGCGCGATAAGGAATACCGCCCTCCTGCTCATAGAGCCGGCTCCAGATCACCGCCCACCCGCGTTGCTGCCCCTCGCGGCTCACCTCCTCCGCCAGGCGTGTTTTGCCGATCCCTGAATCACCCATTAAAAACAGAAACTGCGGGCGGCGCTGCGTATCTAGCGGAATCATGCCTGGCGGATAATGAGTATTACGGCGGCCGGCCAGATTCCCGACATCGTAGAGCATCTTCTGCATCAACCCCAATTCGGAGTCGCGCCCGATCAGCGCACCCTGGTGAGGGCGCATACTGTTCTCAAGGTTAGAAGCGGAGGCGAAGAGACGATGCACACGGGCGTCCACAGGCGAAACGGAGGGTCCATCGACAGAAGAATCGGGGGGAGAGGTGCGCACAGTATCGCTTGTCTGGGTCTGCGCCACATCACCCTGGTCAGAGGAAGACTTTGCCAGAAAGGGCAGTTCACGCCCCTGGCGAATCATATCAAAGAGCGCCCGGGTATCCGGGGCGGGTAGGGCCTTATATTCGCGCTGCAGAGCCTCTTCAAATCGCTTGTAGGCGTGCAGAGCTTCGATACGGCGGCGGGAGCGGGCCAGAACGATTACCAAGCGCTGAATCGCCGCCTCATTGGTAGGATCTTTCGCCAGCAGCGTATCCAGAACTTTAATTGTGGCCGCGAAGTCCTCGCGCTGGACGCAGAGGTCGGCAGTCTCCAATTGCAGCTCAATCCAGCTGTGGCGCAACTCCTGCCGGCGGGTCACCACCCATTCCGCCTCGCGCTCCTCGATCAGGAAATCCCCGCGATAGAGCGCAATCGCCTCGCGCAGAGCCTGCTCACGCTGCTCGCCATTCTGAGAATGATCGGAGCGCAGACGGCCCACACAGGCATCAAAGGCATCGGCATCCACCCAGACCCGCTCTTGAGGCCCGAGTGCAAGCTCCTCATTATCAGTCTGGAAAAGCCAGCCATTCGCCGCCTGAGGCTCCTGTCCCCCCTCCACCGTCGGATGGCCCAGAACTTTACGCAGCGCATTGGCCGCCTTGCTGAGCAGGCTGCGTGCACTCGCATCATCAATCTCTCGCCACAGCGCCGTGCGGATCTGGTCGCGGCTGGCGCGGCGCTCGGGGCAGCAGAGCAGATAGCCGAGCAGTGTACGCACCGAACGCTGCTGCCAGTTGGTATCCGATGAATCGTGGCGCGAACGGCGGCCCGGCTGACTGTGACGTTCAAGACGAAACTGGCCCAGGGTCGAGATGCTCAACGCGGCCGCGCCGGGATCAGCTGGAGAGGATGGGCGAAGGGAGGCGAGGGGGGACGAGGAGGACGACGAAGAAGAGAGCTTTGAGGGCAGGGTACTCCCTCCCGTCGAGGTAGACGCCGCATCTATAGCTGCCTGCGCGTCGGTCGGCAAATTTTTCCCAATATACGTCCGTATCGTCTGCCCATCGACCGTCTGATAAGCATACCAGTACGGGCCGTGGCCGATCCCCTCACGACACCGGCGACAGCGTGGCTTCCCACAATATGTTACTTGCTGATGATAGGTAACCTTGCTGTTCAATAGTCCTCTCCTTTATGAACGGACCCGATGGAAATAGAGATATAGATGAGCCTGCTCTAAATAGAGACGAAGCGATCCGTGCAGCCACAAAAAACGGTCCTTATTACATAATTGAACTGTTTAAAATCACGATTTTTACAACGTATCGCTTTATCTATCTTCAATCGCTTCACCCCACATGTCAACGATCCCTCACACTGCTCGTCCATCCATCCACATAGCGACAATTCCTCGCGGTCACCCCGCGATCAAACGGATCAGAGTGCTCGCTGGCCTCAACGCTCGGCACCATCACAGCCAGCCTCCGCCGGGGGCGGCGGCTCCACCCCCCCCCCCCCCCTGGGTTGGGCCGCCCCCCCCCCCCGCGGAGGTTGCCCACTCTTTGGGTTGCGATGAAGATTGATAGAACGGCACAAGCAAGCAAGATATGATTAGGCCAGTCATTTCAATTACCCCTCAGGCGGCTACCGCTTGCTCCCACAAATGATACCTATCCTAAGGGATAGACCCCCTCCAATTTTATACCCTACACCTCATTTAATTATTAAAGTACCATATAATTTCGCAATCCTCAATTTTTTCAACCAGCAGATTTCATAATAGTACTCTTACCTCCATCATTTGCCCGGCTGACTGCGCGTCGCGACCATCCCTTGCGGTTGTCGTGCTAGCTGGCCTCTGTGTTCCGCGTCGCGACCATCCCTTGCGGCATGCATTCCAACTAAATCACCTCCGGAAGTGGGAAAAGGGAAGCCGGGTGGATTTCGCGGCGAACTGGGCGGCGATTGAAGAGTACGGACGCGATACAGGCGGGGGAAGCAGGAGCAATGATAGCTTTCCAATCTGGTCTGTACGTTTACTTGCGATAAATCGC
>CAXTXB010000178.1:0-3656 GCA_964247965.1 uncultured Dictyobacter sp.
GACATGTATTATGGTTCACACGAAAGTACGCCATCGTTTTGTCTTGGACATCCCTCCCACCCTCTGGGCGCGGGCGAGATGATCTGCCATATCTGCGGCACGCTCGCGAGCGGCGCTGAGATCGGGCTCTACCAGGTACAGAAACTTCTGGGCACGGGCAGAAGCGGTCAGGCCTACCTGGCGGTCCACCAGCGTTCAGGTCAGCCGGTCGCGATTAAGCTCTTTCAGACAGAACCTGATGCGATGGATCTGCTTGAGGCCGCGCGCCGCGAGATGCGGGTGACAACCTCGCTTCGTCACCCTTCGATCATCTCTGTCTTCAGCAGCTCAACCTGGACGCCTGAGCAGACGCAGACGCTTCGGCTCACCCGCGATCTACGCCCTATACACAGCCAGCCGGAAACTTATCTACTCACGCTCTGCCAGTACATTCCGGGTTCGTTTCAACGCTTCATCGCCCACTACCAGCAAAGAGAGACGCAGCGCGGACTCTACGAACGCGGCATCTCTATGACGGCACTGTTGGCACGCATCATCCAGCAGGCGGGCTCTGCCTTGAGCGCAACCCATGCACGAGGCATCGCGCACGGAGCTTTGGTTCCCGGTAATTTCCTTTTCGCCAGCCATGATCGCGTCTGGATCGCCGACTTTGGCCTCGCCCGCCTTCATCCGCCTCCTCCGCCATATTTGCCGCCGGAATTATACGCCGCCAGCCATGCCACAACCCATGGTGGCAAGCCTTCAGCTTATTGGCGCTCCGTGACTCCTGCAGGGGATCAATATACGTTCGCGGTTATCTGCCAGCAGCTTATCAGTTCGATGCTGCATGCTCACGACTATGAGCCTTTGTTACCGGTGCTACAGCGTGCCACTCAACAGAGGCCGGAACGTCGCTATCCCAATCTCGATCTTTTCGTTCAGGACTTGCTGACATTGATGCAGCCGGAGTACTCTACCGCGCAGCGTGGACAACCTGCCGGGCAGAATAAAGCGTACCCGACGACGCCGGCCGCTATGCTGCAGCCTATGTCGCCGCGCGGTCTCATGCCCTCAAGCGGCCCCAGAGGCTATAGTCCTATAACACCACAGCCGCCCATCACAGGGGTTTCTGAGAGTCCGCTCACGCCCGCGCTGCCGGCAACGCCTTTGACGCCCGCCCATCCTCAATCTCTGGAGGATTGGGAGAAGCGCGGCGACAAGCTCTTTACGCTGCATAACTACGAGGAGGCGTTGCAAGCTTATCACCGCGCGCTTGAAATCAATGGCGGGAAGCCTCTGATCTGGCTGGCCCTTGGTGACACATACTTCGCCCTTGAACGTTATAAAGAGGCGCTCATGGCTTACGAACAGGCAATGTATCTCAATCCAGATGATCCGCAAGCCTGGTCTAACCGCGGCACTGCCCTTGATGCTCTGGGCCGCCATCAAGAGGCGCTGGACTGCTACGACCGCGCCGATCAACTACATGCCTGATACGAACGGAAACTCTTCTTTGCGAAGCCGGGCATGTCTCTGCGAAGCAGAGCGCGCTGATTGGATCAGCCGCAGCCACGCTTCAGCACTGCATGCCGAGCCGAACGCAGAGCTCAATCGGAGCACACACTCTCCGACAGAAATGGCGTTCTTATGTGCATCAGCCTTGTCGTAGGGAGAGGTGAACAAGTGCCCGTTTCGCGAATGAAACGGTGAACATCGGGCAAGGGGGTGAAGGCAGAGACATACAGTGCTGAAGCGTGGCTGCGGCTGATCCAATCAGCGTGCTCTGCTTCGCAGAGACAAGCCCAGCTTCGCAGAAGGAAGCGGGATGATATTTGACAGAGCACTAACTTCTCGCATAGCGACAATCCATTGCGGTTGTCGTCGTTAGCCTGCTTATCATAAATAGGAGAATATACGATGTACATTGTACACGACGCCCACCATATTTTTAGCACACCCACCCGCAATAGCCTTCCACCGGAGCGCACAACCAACCTGCTCATTCAAGGTTGCGCCCTGCTTTCACCTGATGAACAAGGCAAACTTTTGCGTAACCAGGATATTTTGATTCGTGGGCAGCGTATTGCCGCGCTCGGCCCCAGTGGCACGCTGGCCTACAATCCGCTGCGCATCGATCGCGTCATTCGCGGTGAGGGTCGCCTCGTTATACCGGGACTGGTCAATGCCCATACGCACTCGCTTGAGAACCTGCTCAAGGCTAGCTCTCCCTCACTTCCATTGGAGCTCTGGCTCGTCTCTCTGTTCGCCGAGGCGCTCGAATGGTCCCCGCGCCTGGTCTATCTCAGCACTCTGCTCGGTGCAGTCGAGATGCTGAAAACAGGCACCACCGCAGTGCTTGACCATCTCTGGACCGGAGCAGGGGTGGACGCCCACTATCTGGATGCGACGATGAATGCCTATCGCGATGCAGGCATCCGAGCGTCCGTCGCGCCATCCATCGAGGATCAAGACCTGGTCCTCGACGCCGCGGCCAGTCATGGTCTTCCCCTGCCCCATCATCCCTTCACCGACCGCTTCGCCCTCTGGCCCCCGATTGAAGAGCAGGTTGCCGTCTTAGAGCATTTTATCGCGACCTGGCATAATACAGAGAATGGTCGCCTGCGCTGCCTCGTCGGACCCAGCGGCATCCATTGGTGCAGTCAGAAGCTGCTTGAGGACTGCCGCGACCTGGCCGGCCGTTACCAGACGGGTATGCACCTGCACGCAGTCGAAACGGAGCTCCAGGCCAGAATCATCAACGATACTCTTGGCCAGAGCGGTATCCGCTATCTTGACCAGCTTGGTATACTACGTCCTGGTACCTCCCTGGCACACACCATCTGGCTAGAGAAGGGCGATCTACCCATCCTGGCCCGCACGGGCACGACGGTGGTGCACAATCCAATCAGTAACCTGCGCCTGGGAAGTGGCCGCTTCCCGCTCCGCGCCGCCCTTCAACAGGGCGTTCCAATAGCGCTGGGCAGCGACGGCTCGGCCAGCAACGATACACAAAATATGTTTAACGTCCTCAAGCTTACCGGCCTGATGCACAATCTACCAGACTCCGACTATAAGAAGTGGCCGCAGGCGGAGGAGATTCTGGCGATGGGGACGAGCGGGGGCTCGATTGCCCTGGATCTGGCCGCCGCGCACACCGGGCGTCCTCATCGCACTTCGGCGAGAGGGGCCGCAGTTGCGCCTGAACTAGAAACCTCTACGCCACTGGCAGAAAGATCTTTTGCTAACGCACCCGGCCAGATTGCTCCTGATCAACTGGCCGACCTCGTCTTGATCGATCTGGATTCAGATGCATTTTTGCCCTTGCGCGATCCTTACCTGCATCTTGTATACTGTGAACATGGAGTTTCGGTTGATACTGTTATCGTGAATGGTGAGGTGGCCATTGAGCGTGGCAAGGTTACAAATGTGGATGAGCATGCCCTGCGACGCGAGGTTCGCGAGTATTATCAGACCAACGCGCTCTCCTCTCATCTCGAATACGCATCCGCCACGCACGACGTACTTACCTCACTCGACACTTTACGCCGCCTGATACTCCCAAAAGATGACGATGCGTAGTTCTTTCATGTACACTGTCTTTTTGTATCCGTCACACAGTATTGGATCGGCTCACATCATTTGACCGGCCAGCTCCGCGTAGCGACAATCCCTTGCGG
>CAXTXB010000178.1:3666-9772 GCA_964247965.1 uncultured Dictyobacter sp.
AAACACCAGAACCCCATTCTTTTTTGGGGCTAGGCGGCCTATCTGATACGGGGACATAGGACAACTACAAGGGATTGTCGCTACGTGGCCTATCGGATACGGGGACATAGGACAACTACGAGGGATTGTCGCTACGCGGCCTATCGGATACGGGGACATAGGACAACTACAAGGGATTGTCGCTACGCAAGGCACGTTTTACGATCAGAGAAAGGATGAAACACATTTATGGATGAAAGGCTAGAACAGGCAGAAGAGAGAAATCGCGTCGATGAGCCACCTGAGCTCGCTGGCAGTAGTTCAACGCGCATCGACTATACGCTGAACTTTACGGGTTGGCCGACTATTCCTCAGATTGTGGCTGTGGCAGTTGCTGCGGCCGTCTATACAGTCCTATCCTGGCTCGCGATCATCTCGCTTCCATCGACCTATGCGGGCGTGAGCACGGTCTTCCTGGCCATTGGCTTTGGCATTGCCTTTGCCCTCTGGTTCGGTGGCTGGGCCTTTGTGATCGCGTATATCGGGAATTTCGTTGGCGCTGGCCTGATGACGGGCCTGCCCATCCTGGCGGCGATCCCGTTTGGTGCCGCCGACCTGATCCAGCTGGGCGTGCCGATGTTGCTCTACCGCCTCTTCGCCCGTCGCTTCGGCGTGAGCCCGATCGGCAAGGATGTCTTTACTATGCGAGGCTTCATCTTTTTCCTTGTGTGTGCAGTGCTGCCCAACAATATTATCGGTGGCCTCTACGGCAATTTCATCCTGGTGCAGCTTGCCGGCGCACCACCCAACCTGTTCCTCTTGAACTGGTTCACCTGGGTCTTATCTAACGTTATCGTCACCATCGTCATCGGCTCCGTCCTGCTATCCACCCTTGGCCCAATCGTCGAACGCTACGGCCTGACCATCCGCGACGCCTTCCGCTAAGCCAACGCGAGAGTCTTTTTCATTGTTTTACATTTCTGCCCACTCCCCACAATATACGATCCCCCATCAAACACTATTAGCCACCCTACCCCAACTCTGCTCGTCATCACGCTAGCTATCCCCATCCCCACAACCTGCGTCAGTGCCTGCACTCCCGTATATGCCACCAACGCTCTCCCAAAAAAGCGCCGGTCAGTGCTCTTCTGCAGCCAGGTTAAGATCTGTACAGACGTTGCCGCCGTCATAGCACCAAAGCTCAGATTTAATAGCAATCCTGGAAGTAATATATGGATACGCACAATGAGCATAAGCATGAGCCCTCCCAGCGCAAGAGATCCTGAAACAAAACCTATCGATCTCACCCGCCCTCCCCAGATAGAGCCTTGTCCCATCAGCACACTCATTCCACCCTCGCCAATCGCCTGGGCCGTTAGCAGCCAGCCATAGGCCAGCGGCCCGGCCAGGAGCGTAGTATGCACAAAGACCGGCAGGAGGATACTCAACGTCCCTGCGGTGTATGCAACAATTGCACCCAGAACCAATAGCCCGCCGACGCGACGTTTGACACCCACTCGCTCTCCCCTCGTCGTTGGCACATCAGCGTTCGAAACCCGGTCTTCCTCCGGGACAATCCTTTCTCCCAGTGGGGATACGCCTTTGATCCGTTGCGACATAGCGGGGTTCAGCAGGTAAACGCTTCCCGCTAAGGTGATAAACGATGCAGCATCAACAATAATCACGCCTGGAGGTCCCAGACGCAGCAAAACAAGCGCACTGAGTGATGGCGCAAGAATACGTACAATGCTATCGCTCAGCATGTACAAGGCATTGGAAGTTAGCAACGCAGAGAGCTCGATCATCTGAGGCAACAACGCTCCACGCGCCGGCCAGAAGAATGTTCCCAGGGCCGATTGGACAAATGCAACAACATAGATGGGCCACAGTGTGGAAGGCCGCGCTATCACCACAACGAGCAATCCCAGGAATAGTACAGCACGAGCGCCTTCAGCAAGGAGCATAATCCTTCGACGATCCCAACGATCCACAACCATGCCAGCCACAGGCGCGAAAAGAAACATAGGAATCGTCGAAACAACCAGCACCGCCCCCGTAGCCGCAGCCGATCCTGTTCGCTCATAGATCCAGAACGTAATCGCAACAAAGAAAACGTAGTCACCCAGGATAGAGATCGTGTGGGCAACCCACAAAAGTAAAAAGTTCCGCTGTCCAAGCAATGCAAACACAGGTTACTCCCCCTCAAGCCCGCCACAACAAACAACCTGGCAACTATAGAGGAGAATGAAGAAACCACGCGTTACCAGAGGGGGAGATACAAGAAAACCGGCGAGCTCAGTGGAGTTGTCTGGCTACCTCGTGTATTATACCAAACAAGATCAAGAGCGCTCCAGTTATCACGTAGACGAACAAGATGTATTTACATTTATACAATCATCTTAGTATACAATGCTATATAACTTTTGAAGATTGCAAATGTACATCACTACACGTTATACTAGAGGAGCTTTATTGACATTCATAGAAAACGATCAGAGGAGGAACATATGCCCTTAACTGAACTCGTCCAGGCTCGCCGCGAGGATATTCTGCGAACGGCTTCAAAGTATGGAGCGTATAACGTGAGGATTTTTGGATCGGTTGCACGTGGAAACGCTGATGAACAGAGCGATCTCGATCTCCTGGTTGATCTGGAAAATGGACGGAGCCTCTTCGATCTAGGAGGACTTCTAGTCGACCTGGAAGAACTCTTAGGGTATCCAGTCGATGTCGTTACCGAGAAGGGCTTACGGGATCGCATAAGGAATCGAGTATTGAGTGAAGCGATTCCATTATGAGAGAAACGATTGAACGGCTACGTGATATTCATGAGGCGATTGTTCGTATCGAAAAATATACACAAGCTGGACGCGCTTCCTTTGATCAAGATGAACTTATACAGACCTGGGTGATTCATCATCTAGAGATTATCGGGGAAGCTGCTCGTGCTATTCCTCAAGAGTACCGGCGCTCCCATCCTGAGATCCTCTGGGGACAAATCAGTGGAATGCGTAATATTCTTATCCACGTGTACTTTGGTATTGATCAGGATGTTGTCTGGGCTGTCGTTGAGCGTGACTTGCCACATCTCAAGTCTTCCGTTGAGACAATTCTCGCCGAAGACAAGTAACGACAGAGTACAATCTAGATTATACTCTGTCGTTACTCCAGATGAGCTTTCACGTATTTTACCGCCTGTTCCAAAAACTCCACTTCCATTACCGAGGTTCTCATGAGTGAAGGTACCATAATTACATTCTATTCCTACAAAGGTGGAGTCGGCCGCACGTTTGCGCTGGCAAATATAGCTGCATTGTTGAGCTCCTGGGGATACAAGGTACTTTGTATCGACTGGGATTTAGAAGCTCCTGGTCTACAATTTTATTTTCAATCTCGGATGGCGGCACAAAATCCTCCCGGTCTTGTAGAATTTATCCGTGATTATGTCGAGGGTAAACAACCTTCATGGCGCAATTACATAGCTTCAGTGTCTTTCAACAAAATAGGCCCTCCTTTGCTCTTTATGCAAGCAGGCCACTTTGATGAGTCATACGCCCAACGTTTACAGAGCCTCGATTGGGAGACCCTTTACTCTGAACATAACCTCGGCAACTTTTTAGAGCAAGTCCGCAATGAATGGAAGGAAGCTCTCGACTTTATTTTCATCGATAGCCGCACAGGTATTACTGATATCGAGGGTATCTGCACTATACAACTTCCTGATTTGCTGGTTTTGCCTCTTACTGCAAATGAACAAAGCCTCTCCGGCAGCGTTGATACAATAAATCGTTTGAGAGCCACACAGGCTGACCTCCCTCTTGATCATGGGAACATTCCCGTCCTCCCGATCATATCACGCTTTGAAGGACGGGTAGAGTATAAGCAGGCAGAGCTATGGTTAATAAAGTTTGCCCGGAGGCTGGCTCCTTTTTATAAAGAGTGGCTTCATCGCGATGTAAAGGTTGAAGAACTTCTCAACTTCACACGCATTCCTTCTATCCCTTTCTGGAGCTTTGGTGAGGAACTTCCTGTCATAGATAAGGGAACCGACGATCCAGATGATATAGGATTTCCATTAGAAACGCTGTCTGCTCTTGTTGCTCAAAAATTCTCTTCCACTGAGGTGCTCGTTCGCAATCGTGATATATTTGTTAGTGCTGCAAAAAGTGGTATCCGGGATGATCGGACAGGGCAACAATCCGCGTTTGGGAAACCGAGCGGGCAAAATTCGCCAGTGAATCTTTTCATTAGTTACTCTTACAGAGATAGAAGATTTAAAGAAGAATTGGAAGTTCACTTGTCGCCACTTCGAAGGCAAAACATAATTACATTATGGTCCGATGGACAAATTCCAGTGGGAACAAATTGGACACAAGAAATCAATGCACAATTAGAAGAGTCTAATTTGATCTTGTTGCTTATCAGTCCAGACTATTTGGCATCTCCAACAAGTGATAAAGAGATGCAACAGGCGCTCAAACGAATGCAAGCGGGAAAAGCGAAGATCATCCCGATCATCCTAAGGCCTGTCGATTGGCAGGCCTCCCCGCTTAGTTCTTTACAAGTTCTGCCCTTAAATGCAAGGCCTGTTACAAGATGGGCGGATCAAGATACTGTTTGGGCTGATATTGCACAAGGTATACGCGAAGCTGTTGAGTCACTTAAACAAGCTTAAATTGTAGATACTATAGTACAGGGCAATAGTTCTCTATTCTTGAGATATTTTTGACCGGATTTTTACCTTGTGATCTTGACTCTTCGTCTTAGGTTATGCTAATATCCTACTAGTTGAGTTGGATATAATGAAGAAATAGATACTCTGCGTTACTTGCACAGGCAGGCGTTCATAGGCATCCCAAGGTTATGTTGAGCCAGGGTGGCCGATTCGTGCAATGATGTACCACATTGTATTGCGTTGGAGAGGATTAGATAATGTCGAGCAAGCCACTGCATCAGGCGCACAGCCCATGGCGTCTGGTTTTCCGCATCGCCCTTCTGGTCGTCGGACTTGTGATAGGCGGGGTGCTGGTCTGGCAGGGAATTACGGCGTCGGGGGCACCGGACCCGACTGCGCCTCACCTGGACCATAACGCGGTAATCTTGAATACTGGCATTCTGGTCTTTCGCGAGGGCCTGGAGGCTATCCTGGTTCTGTCGGCGATCACGGCGAGCCTGGTGAAATCCAAGCAGTCTTATCGTAAGCCGATTGCGCTTGGCTCGGGCCTGGGCTTTGTGGCGACTGTGGCGACCTGGTTTATCGCCATCGCTATCCTCAGCGCGGTCAGCGCCCCGGCTCTGGATATTCAGGCGGCTACTGGCTTACTTGCCATTATTGTGCTGCTGGTTATTATGAACTGGTTTTTCCATAAGATCTATTGGACCGGTTGGATCTCTCTGCACAACAAGCGCCGCCGCGAGCTGATGAAAAACGCAGACGAGCATCAAGCGGGGACGACGTTTGGCCTGGCAATGCTGGGCTTCTCCGCTATGTACCGCGAGGGCTTCGAGGTTGTGCTCTTCCTGCAAAGCTTGCGCCTTCAGGTGGGCTCGACGGTCGTTCTGGAGGGAGTGGGCATCGGCTTATTCTTTACTGTGGTCGTCGGTCTGCTTACATTTATGGCCCACCACAGGTTGCCTTACAAAAAGATGCTTGTGCTGACTGGAGTGATGCTCGGCGCGGTCCTTGTGGTGATGGTGGGCGAGAGTGTGCAGGAGATGCAGCAGGCGCACTGGATTACGACAACGGCGTTGAATCTTCCGATTCCCGACTGGATGGGCGTCTGGTTCGCGGTCTTCCCTAATGCTGAGGGTCTTATCGCCCAGGCACTTGCCGCCGCCCTGGTGCTGGGCTCTTACTTCTGGGCCGAATACATACGCTCCTGGCGTCCACGCCATCAGGCGGAGGCTGCGGCGGCACAAGCGGAGCGGCAGCAGGTAGATGATCCTATGTCCGTGCTCTGATCCAGTCACCCATAGGACTTTCGATTTCTGATACATCAAGCTTCTCTTTTTTATCCTACATTTGCACGCCCTTGGCGTGCAAATGTATTGAGTGATTCTAAATGTTTGAAAATGATGAAAATCATGTTTTACATGCTCTTTTTACTGCTTTCAGCAGTAAAAAGTG
>CAXTXB010000179.1:0-2375 GCA_964247965.1 uncultured Dictyobacter sp.
GCACAAAAAAAGTTCCCCAACTGTATCAAATTTGGGATGACCCATTAATGCACGCCTCCTTTCTGATAGTGATAGCTATAGCCATCTGATCTATACACATGCGTGAAAAAGCGAACATTCAGTCCCGCAACCCTCCCGTCTTCGTGATCAGATCAAACGAACCTGACAGTCTCCTTCATAGGAAGACTTACCTATCCTAATTGTAGTTCGCATTACGGTTCTATGCCACCATTCCTTCAAGCAATAAAACAACTAAAAGGAGATGCACATACTAAAGATACGTAGATGGGCGGAAAAAGTGTGAAGTAAGTGCGCTCACTTTGTGCTATAATTTTTGCATGAAAATTCACATTCGCTATTTTGCTTCCATTCGTGAAATTATGGGGCAAACAGAAGAAATACTTGCTGTACCTGACGTTGCCAGGGTTACGGACGTGCGGGAACTTCTGCTGGCGCGTAATCTGCAACTCCAACCGGTTCTGGATCGCTCGGTCTGCGCGGTCAATCGCCGCTATGTGACCGCCGATACAATGCTTAACGATGGCGATGAGATTGTCTTTATCCCCCCCACAGGAGGAGGCTAGCCTTTGGAACCCATCATCCTATTAACACACGAACCGCTGAAGCGCGATGAGCTGATCACTTCGGTGAGTGATCCTGGCATCGGTGGTATCGTGCTGTTCGAAGGGGTTGTGCGCGATAATGCTCGTGGGAAACAGGTTCGCTACCTCGAATACGATGCGTACGAGGAAATGGCGGTCCAGCAAATTCGCACTATTATTGTTGAAGTGAAACAACGCTGGGGTATAGAGCGCGTGGCAGTTGCCCATCGCTTTGGGCGTCTAGAAATAGGTGAGGCGAGCGTGATCATCGTTGTCGCAAGTCCTCATCGTGCGGAGGCGTTCGAGGCTTGTCGTTATATTATCGATACGCTAAAAACTACTGTACCCATCTGGAAAAAAGAGGTTGCGACAAACGGCGAGGAATGGGTTGAGGGCTATGAAGCGTTTTTGAGGTGATTAATTTTTTAAATTTTTTTGGGGGGGGGGCAAAAATTCCTTAAACAATATAAATTTTTTATTGATTTTACTTTTTTTGCATATCTCGGGCTCTCCCCTATATATGCACAAAAAGTAAAAGCAATAAAAGATTTAGATCACACAGGAAAGCTGTGCAAGATCATCGTTAAGAATGCGATGGTGATCAAATATGCTCTTGGCAGGCACCCCAGATTTCCTGGGATCAGTAGCTGCATAGAACTTACTTTTATGGTATAGTTATATGATAAGAACTAGCCTTTTATACAGGGTGTGTGTACTCACTTGTTACGTATACACAAGTGAGCAGCTAACACCTCAGGATAAGGGATGAAGAGTACATAGATAGTTCAAACAGTGCGTTTCTCGTTATAAGCCAACGATCTGGGATAGGTTATCGGTTTCTCTCGGAGTTTGTTGATGAACTTATTCGAAAAACAGTCTCGTCTCAACCAGTTCTTCGCACAAAATCCCGTGAATGCAGCGTATGTGGCCGGCTCACTCACTAATAGGACAACCTTCGGTCACCTCAGCGACATCGACATCGCCGTCCTTTTGATGGATCAGATTAAGGCTGATCAGTTTCTTGACTTTCAACTCTACTTCCTTAGTGAGCTTGCTAAACGCCTGGAATCAGATTATATTGATGTGGTGATCTTAAATCAAGCTTCCTTACTCCTCAAGCTCCAGGTTATTAAATATGGGCAGATCCTCTTCAGCCGCAATGAAAAACAGCGTGTGTCCTTTGAAACAAAGGCAGTTATGGCTTATCTGGACTTCAAGAAGTTCGATGATATCCAGAATCAGGCCTTGAGCCGCCGCCTCTCCGTGCAGATGCTCCCCATAGATAAAGAACTTATCCAGGGTTCACTGCAGCAGTTGCATACAGCTATAGAGATTTTACAGGATCTGGGAAAAACGGAGCGCGTAGATTTTACAGGTGACTACCACTTCTATGGGCTAGCAGAGCGTTATATGCAGTTAGCAGTTGACGCTTGCTTGTACATCTGTAGCATTTTAATCGCCTCCCTTGGGCTCAGGCGTGCCGAAGGTTATCACGAGCTGCTCAGCATCCTGGCAGCCCAGCAGATTATTCCACGCACACTCTCATATCGTTTGGAGACGTTAACAAATCTGCGCGATACCCTCATTCATGAACCCGCTGGCCTCAATCATGATCTTCTTTATGATCATATTCAGCATAATCTGGATGACCTGAAAGAGTTTGCAGATATTATGGAGAAGAGACAGGCTTAATTCCTTATATGATGTGTCATGATATAGGTCATCGCGAACCGTTTTAAAAAAATTAAAAAGAGGTTTTTGTGGGGGCGGTTT
>CAXTXB010000179.1:2385-9755 GCA_964247965.1 uncultured Dictyobacter sp.
AACCCCCCCCAAAAAAATTTTTTTTATATTTTTATAAAGGTGCGCCCATGACCTATATCATGCTGAAATTATTGCTCGTTTAATGAACGCAATGTATTCACCTGGCTCATCGCTTCCGCCGCTTTTTCCGGCTGACCAGTCTCTTCATAGATCTGTGCCAGCGTCTCATAAGCAAGCAACATAGAAGGTTCCATAGCAATCGCCTGCTGCACCGTATCAAGCGCTTCGTCGTAACGTTTCGCCTCACGGAGCGTGTCGGCAAAATCATTATAGTACTCAGCGTTCAGCGGATCACTCTCGATAGCATTCTGGTAGTTCTCTATAGCCTCATCAAGACGATGCAAACCATCGTAGGCCGTTGCTAACTGATAATACCCTTCCGGATCATCCTCAGAGTCGGGGCGCTCCAGCAAGGTCTGTGCCGTCTGAATAGCCTCATCGTAGCGGCCAAGCGAATTATAGGTCTCAGCCAGGCCAGCATATGCGGCCGCTAAATCGTCCGTTTGTAAATCTCCACGATCCGCACTCTCTACCAGGCTTTGATATACCGCCAATGCCTCATCATAGCGCTCAGTCTCAAGATAGATCTCTGCTACGCTAAAACGACTTGTGATACGCTGAGGATCTAATTGGGATGCACGCGAGTACGCCTCAATCGCTTCATCGTTATTACCCTGTATAGAGCGCCAGGTGCCGAGATGCTCCCAGGCTTCGGCATCGTTGGGATCGATGGTCACAATGCGGCTATAGATATCAGCCGCCTGGTCACGCTCACCCATCTGCTCATAAATGGCGGCAAGCGTGTCATAGCCGGCACGTGAATCTGGATCAAGCGCCAACATCTGGTTTGCGACCGAGAGCGCTTCATCATAGCGACGCATGTCGAGGTAGATGCTGGCCAGCTCGGCATAATGGGCGGGCTCGGCCGGGTCATCATCGATACGCGCCTCTTGAGTCATCACACGACGCCATTGCTCATTCACACGCTCTCGTACGTCGCGCAGGTTGTCTCTAGCAATTATACTGTCTGGGCTAAGCATGAGCGTTTGACGATATGCCTGGATCGCATCCGGATACAGGTTTTGAGTACGATAGGCATCGGCAAGGCTCAAGTAGAGTTCGTCGTTCTCCGGGGCCAGTTCTAATGCTTGCTGGAATGTCTCCACCGACTCCTCATACATTCCAAGCTCCCCGTAAAGATTCCCCAGATTGGCGTATGCTTCGATCAACAATGGATCAAGATCGATAGCTCGTCGATAACCTGCAATAGCTGTCTCCACATCACCCAGATATTGCTGGGCTAGAGCCAGATTGTAGCGCGCGCGTGCCTTGTTTGGGCTCGCTTCCACCGCCTGAGCAAAAGCTTCTGCCGCCGTCTCGTAATCGTTCTCTTGCGCCGCTGCATTTCCCCTATCTGTCCATGCCTGCTCGTCCCCAGCCAGTTCGCCGCGGCTCACGAAGTGAACAGGAACACTATTATTGGTTGTAGCACCGGTCGTAACATCATCTTGCATATCACTCATAGATCGTCTCTTCTCCTCTATGTTTCACATTCTGCTGTGTGCAAAAATAATCGTAAGTCCTTGGGGTAGTATAGCATGACTCAGCCACCGCTTCATAGCATAAATATGACGAAGAAGTCGGGCCTATAATTTGCCCGACTTCTTGTGTTTATCTTGCCATTCGACTGGAGACGCGACCTGTCAGGATCGAAGACAGCTATATTCTTCCAAGACGAGATACGCACATACGCACCTCTTGGTGAGCATATGTCTGTTCTCTATCTAGTAATGCGCAAGGTGAGACGAAAATCGTAGATATCGTCGGGATAGAAAGCTTCGGTGTATTCAATTGGAGCCCCCGTCTCGTCAAATGCCGTGCAGAAGAGACGGATGCCGACCTCATCAGGGGAGACCCGCAGCAATTCTGCTTCGCGGGCTGAAGCTCGCCCAGCTTTATAAGATTGTTCAGCTATATATGGCTGCATCCCTTCAGATGCCATCAGCCCGTAGAGCGAGCCATCCGCCGCCTCTTTCGCCCGTTGATAGATGCTGGCTGCGCGAGGATATGGCAGGTAGTCAATCTCATAGGCAATAGGCACCTCATCGGCCGTGCGTAGCCTCTCCAGTCGCACAACTTGCTCTTCATCCGTCAGACGCAATTGTGCACGTACCGTCTGTGAACCTCTTACCAGCTCACTTACAAACAACATTCCACCCGGGTTCTTTCCACGTCGCCGCAACTCCTCGGATAGACTGGTTAGTTCACTAACTGTTTGCTGCTGCACTCGTGGCTCGCAGACAAATGTACCTCGCCCATGCTGACGATACAGCAATCCCTCGTGGACCAGCTCTGTCAGCGCCTGGCGGACTGTGGCCCTGCTTACATGATACTGAGTCACAAGCTCTGGCTCTGAAGGAATTGCTGTGTGCGGTGCCAGATGGCCCGCACGGATTTGTTGCTTCAGCACTTCTTTGAGCTGATAGTAAAGTGGTAGAGGGTTTGAGCGCTCTAGAATCGGCATATACGGTTCCCCTTATGTCCATACAACAGATTTAATGATCAAGAACATTATGGGAAGAATATATCACAAAACAGGATGAGAGTCGAGGGGGTAGACACTAAAAGTAAGCAAGTTATGACATTTATCCGCGTTTTCATGATTTTCTGGCGTCAGACAGAGTTAACACACTAAAAATAATTGGAAATTTTATCCAACCGGTCCTGTATAACATTCATTTCTGTAATAAGGTTCACATCCTCAACCCCTGTTTATCGCTCCTTCTTCCAGAGATGAAAGCAGGCCCAGCAGTTTCTGTCGTATCCGCCGAGCCATGCTTTTGCGCTGCTTTGCTTTATCCCTTACGCGACTGCAATGCCGTTCTCAGAGAGTACGCGGTCGATTTCGCCCTTGAGGCGTGTAGGATGAGGACCGACCAGGCGGCCGATAACTTTTCCATCTTTGAAGATCATCAGAGTTGGAATTGCTTGAATAC
Source organism: uncultured Dictyobacter sp. (assembly GCA_964247965.1). Lineage (GTDB taxonomy): Bacteria > Chloroflexota > Ktedonobacteria > Ktedonobacterales > Ktedonobacteraceae > Dictyobacter. The sequence continues at coordinate 5,382 of CAXTXB010000179.1, forward strand.
CAAGGCTGCTGGGTGTCATGTTATGGGTGTCGATATCCATTTTCGCAAATTGCAGTTTGCCGTTATATTCCTGGCTCAAACGCTCATAGACAGGAGCAATTGCGCGACACGGGCCGCACCAGGCTGCCCAGAAATCTACGATCACTGCAGTATCCGATTTGAGCACTTTGCTCTCAAAATCCTGATCACCGACATGAAACAGGTTGGCATGTGTATCCATCTTATTTCTCTCTCACTTTCCAAACTCAGAATGCTTTATCTGTTGTCAATTAGAGTTAACACCAGTATATGCTTAACTACTCTAGACAACACGATGACTTTTTTGTTTATTCCCCAAAGCGCTACCGCGATGGGTGCGCTTTGACCATAGCTGGCCTAGCGCCGCCGCCCACCTCCTTGCAGAATCGTGAGCAACTGCAAGATGTAGAGAAACAGGTTGAGTACGCTGATGAATAGGGAAACGGTCAGTCCAATCGCATTTGGAAGCGTGTCTGCCATGTACTTTGCACGCTGCACATACACTAGTACATAACCAGAGAAAATGGCTATACCAACTACAGAGATCAGTAATGCAAACAGTGTACTATGGAAGAATATGCCTACTATGCCTGCAATGAGCAGCAAGATTACACCAAAGAAGAGATAATCTGCCAGGCGCGTGAAATCACGTTTGGTTGTCCACGAGTAAATTGCGAGCGACAGGGAGGTGAGCGCGGTTATGACAAACGCCTCTCCCAATATCTGAGTCAGCCCCGACTGTGTATAGATGGATATGATGGGGCCTAGCGCCATCCCTTCTAGAAAAGTGAAGAGATAGAGGAGGATCAGGTTAATAGGTGATCTCTGGATCAGCAGGTGCAGCGCAACCAGTACGACCAGGCCCGCTATGGCAACTATCCAATATGTCCCTATACCTACGACAAACTGCGTGCCTACTAATGCTCCTAGCGATGCAAAGATGAACGAGAATGCTAGCAACCCCATTACCTTGCCTATCAGGCCGCTTGACTGCGTGCCCTGATAAGCAGGTTCAAGGGTTTGATATTGATAACGGGAACCAAACGCATTGTTTCCTCTTCCGTATGGATTCCCATATGGATTTCCGCCATAAGGATTGTTATTTCTCGGGTAATTATACATAGTAAACCTCACGGTTGTAACTGAATTGATGCCAAATTTTCCCATTTAGCTATTCTAAACAGGGTCCTTTAACATATTATACGTATAGACTAGCACCGGGTTACATGCGGACGAAACTGTCGGCAGTCTCTAGTTATGAGAAAACACTAGAGTTCTCTTTCCCCTTTTACTTCAACACTTCAACCTTTTCGATAGCCTCTTTCTTATTTTCCCTGTTTTGCCAGCCACAACCTGTGTAGTTCTCTTCTTCTCTTATTCTTTTCCTTACATCACACTCCACACGCCGCAAATTTCGCAAAACGCGATGCCCACCTCTCCAAATGTTTTACTGCGTGTATTCCAACGGTCATACACAATCGCTATTGACCCACAGCTCCAACAGCGTGCGCGCCCGCCGGCCTTGCTTTCATTTGATAACTGCTCTAAAAGTTGACTACGTGCTTCGTCCGCGCCTGTGTAACCGGGATTATAGGCCAGGTGCAGCAAATTTCCTAATGGCAAACTAATCTCATGTGAAGGAGCTTGCAGCGGAGGTTGTACTGCCGGAGTACTTACAGGAGACGATACCGGCGGCTGCGGCGGACGACGGAAGAGCTCTCCACGCGAGGTACGCCGCCCACCTTCAATCGTTGGTGTGTACTCGTGACGCGGTAGACGCTCTGACCTCTCCGCAGGCTCTTTTCTTTCACCAGCTGTCACTACTGTGGGGGGAGGCGACGCAGGAGTAAAAGCTTGATACGGTGCGCTCTCTGCACTGGATATGGGGGTAGACGGAGTTGATGGTGCCAGTTGTGTTGATGGCACCTGGGCAGTATTCTGCTCCTCTACAGGTTTTGCTTCTTCTGGCGCGCGCTCTACTGGGAGGGCCTCTGGCGCGTTTTCTGTCTGCTCACTGGCATGGTCGTTGTTCTCTGATTGTTCAGGCGGGTTGACACGTTTTCGTCGTGTTATTGGCATAGGGGTTTACTCCGTATGAAAAGAAGTGGGTTTACATCCAAATGATGATATTTTTAGCCCTTAAAGAAATCAGCATTCACTTTGATAAAGCTTTTCCACTCGTCGGGAACCGCTGATTCTTCAAAAATAGCTGTAACAGGACACGCAGGCTCGCAAGCACCACAATCGATACACTCATCGGGATTGATAAAGAGCTGCTCAGCTTCTTCAAAACCTGCCTCACCTGGAGAAGGATGAATGCAATCTACCGGGCAAACGTCTACACACGATGCATCTTTGACGTTGATACATGGCTGAGTAATCACATAGGTCATTTTCTAAAAAGTCCTCCTCTTAGCACGCTATGCCTGCTAAATCCTCTCTATCCTCTCTATCCACATACAGAATACATGAGCGTACGAAGCCTTGCTTTCAATTGTTTCAGTATAGAGTGTTGTTCAGATGATGTCAATTGCTTTTTGCCTCCTGGTCGCGCCAAAATTCTCCTATTTAAGAGGGTCGATGTAGAGGCGTGAAAAAGCGACTTCAGTGCCTTGATTCTCAACGTAGAGGCCAACTTGTCCCGATTGTAATGGTAAGGCGCTGGCATCAGTGATGGGTGCATCAATTGCTTTACCGTTGACTGTAAAGGTAAATGTATTGCCGCGAGCCTCGATGGTAAGTGCGTTACTTTTCCCTACCTGGGTCACCAGAGATGGAATGTTGCCAGATTTGATATGTTTCCAGTGGCCGCTGTCGAATCGCCAGAATAAGTAATGGGCATTATCAGAGGGAGCTATTTCAAAAAGGTAGTAGTGTGACTGATCGCTTGCCGCCCGAAATACTATACCATAGTAATCCGTTCCCTCACTACTCTTTTGCACTTCGACAGCTGTGATCGTGAGACGGAAATTCTGAAATTGGTGATCATAATAGGTAGCAAGCGCTACTCCTACTGGTAGTTTGTTGATGATATGATAGCTTTGCTGCCGCTGATCATAGAAAAATGTGCTACTCAACGGCCAGTTGGCCGTGCTGGCTAACCTGTCGGGCACGGCTTTTGTTGTTTTCGCTATTGATGTTACGATCGGCCTTGTGGGATTCACTGGCATATTTGTACGCCTGGCCACGTAGTTCATTGTAAAGCCAAGCGTAGACACGATTATGATACATGCAACGCTTATGAGCAATAGACGCGAGACATTTCCGTTGCGCATCCACAGCGGCTTGACCTTGACGAGCGGCTTATCAGCGACAAGTATAGTCTGTCCATCGCTTGAAAAGTCTTCTTCCTCGCAAAAGATGTGTGCGTGCCTGTTACGTGTAAATGCTTGTTTTCCATCTCCATTACTAATTGCAGTGGCAAATGCTGCACTCAACTCACCAGCTGATTGAAATCGGTCGTCAGGGTTTTTCGCAAGCGTTTTCTTTATGATCTCATCCACATCTGGCGTTATATCTGCACGAATCGACACCAATGATGGTGGTGGTTCATGTACGTGTAATAGAGCCAGGGCTATCGCTGAGTCGGCGCGAAAAGGCAAGCGTTTCGTCAGAAGAAAAAAGAGGGTGATTCCAAATGAATAGATATCTGAGCGTCCGTCTAATGGTCGACCTAACGCTTGCTCCGGTGAAATATAGTCGGGGGTTCCCAGTAGCGCATCATGGCTCTTGAGTTCGGTTGAGTCGTTCTCGCCGCGCGTTAGACGCGCGATACCAAAGTCGGATAACATGGGATACCCGTCGCTATCCAGCAGGATATTTGCAGGTTTTACATCACAATGGATACACCCCTGGTCATGTGCATAGTCCAGCGCCTCGGCTAGTTGCTCCAGGTACCACTGTGTTTCTTGCAGTGAGAGCGGCCCTCGCTTCGCCATATATTCAGCGAGTGTGCCTCCTGACATATAAGGCATAACAATATATGGAAGTCCATCTTGCTCACCGTATGCATAGATTGGTAGGATATTTGCATGCTCTAACTCACTTGCGGCCTTTGCCTCGCGTAAAAAGCGCTGATAGAAATTATGTTGCGCCTGACTATCCATGCCTGTACGAGGCAGGAAAACCTTGACGGCAACTTTGCGCTGCGGCATCTGTTGCTGAGCGAGAAATACTGCGCTGGAGCCCCCATATCCCAGCAATCTTTCTAATACACATTCGCCTAGCACCTTCCCTAGCAGATGCTGTCCCCTCATCATAGCCACGCTATAGCTCCTTCTGACTTCCCCCAAAGCGACCCTGTGCAATACAATGAAACGATTTAGTTACTCTTCATACATCTGAAAACAATAACTA
>CAXTXB010000180.1:0-2140 GCA_964247965.1 uncultured Dictyobacter sp.
ATGTTGTGTGGGTTCTTAGCGATTACTTTCAACGTTGATTCGTTTCTATAGCAAAGAAGACGAAAATGGAGTGCATGTAAAGTGCAGAAAGTATTAATACTACAACATATGCGCGAAAATCCTAAAGGCTTCGTTGGTAGCCTTTTAGATGAATATTCTATTGATTATGATGTTATCGATGTTGAAAAAGAAATCCTGCCAGAGCAGATAAACCACGCAGCGGTCATCGCTTTCGGTGGTGATCAACATGTGTATGATGATCATTTGTACCCATACTTTCGCCAGGAAAAAGAGCTGATTCAACAGGCCGTTGAGCACAATATTCCTTTTTTGGGCCTTTGCCTGGGTGGACAACTCTTAGCAGCAGCCTTAGGAGCCCAGGTGAAACGACACAGTATGACTGAGGTTGGCTTCTTTGATGTTCAGCTAACCGATGCGGGAAAGAGTGATCCGCTGTTCGCAGGTCTGCCCGGGTACCAGAAAGTCTTTCACTGGCATGAGGATACCTTTGACTTGCCATCAGATGCAGTCCTGCTCGCAACTAGCCAGAATACAGACAACCAGGCATTTCGCTATGGTCAATCTGCCTATGGATTACAATACCATATCGAAATCGATGAGACTACGTTGAATACCTGGCTTTATGAACCTTCGATGCAAGCAAGTATGCTCGCAACCCTTGGGCTCGACGCCTATCAGGAGCTGGAAAAAGAACGCCCACAGCAGATGCCAATCTATCAAGCACATACAAGAATCGTCGTCAAGAATTTCTTACGCCTTAGTGATTTCATCCATTGAAAAATTTATGCAGGGAAAAGTTATACCATGATCTGCTATACTGGCATTCAATGGCTTATTCTGTCAAGCTTGAAGGCTCGTGATATAGTATCGCGAACCCCTACTGGAAGAAGCGGGGAATGAAGAGTCGTGGCACGCAAGCAATTATCTACAGTACACAATCTACTGATATTCCTGGACCATCAGGTCTGTTCTATAAGCAAATGGTATACACATGCAAATGCAAGTAATAAGAAACAGTTCAACAAATTTTATTGTGAATCCTATTGAAAGGCAGCATTCAACGAAGATGCCACAGCATAAAATCAGACCATATATGCGCTCTTCTACTTATTCTTATCAACTATCGCCTTTCATCATTTCGCGTCGCAGTGCTGCCAATGAACGCCACCCAACCCGTAATGAAGACAACATCCTTATAGATGAAGTAACTGGCCTTTTTGCCGTCTTTGATGGTGTAGGAGGGAGTGCGGCTGCGGAAATAGCGTCACAAACAGCTGCTAATTCAACAATCAATGCATGGAAACGTATTCTTACTAAAGAGCAAAATCGACGAAAAATCTATAATCTGCTTGAAGATTGTCATGAGCGCAACTATTGCCAGATTCTGGAGAGCTTGATCCTTGAATCAGATGAGCAGGTTCGTACAAACGGTGCTCAACGAGCAGGCACTGACGATTTAGCAACAACTGTCGCCCTGGCTGCGTTTTGCCGGCAGCCACAGACCAGAAAGTACACGATGTTTCATGCACATGTAGGCGACAGCCGCATCTACTTACTACGGGATGGGGAGCATATCAAGCGTTTGACGCATGATGATGGACTCCTCACCAAGCTGGTGGAAAACCAGATTGTCGATGAACAACATGCCTCACGCATTGATCAGGCGATGCGAGCAGATGAGTTAACTGATGTCGAGTATAGCTACTTCCGCCTTCGTGGTGGCATTACACAAGCTCTTGGAGGCCCCCTTCCCCCCACTATCCATACAGCAGAAACAACTGTCCATCCAGGCGACCGCATCCTTCTATGTACAGATGGTATTCATGATAATTTAACTGACGAAGAAATCGAAAATATTATAGGTATTAGCCCACGTACTTCGGCTGCCCGCTTCCTCGTCGAACATGCACGGCAGAGATCACATGAAGACCGGACTCAAACTATCCGCTCTAAACCTGATGATATGAGTGCAATTGTTATGACATGTCGCATCTAGAAGCTGAAGAAGGGCGATTTACTCTCAATTCAAGCAGCTGCAGGTAGAACACATACATCCACAACATAATGACTCATCCCGAATTTGATACCGTTGGAAAACTTTTTTTGTGAGCTTCTTTTT